>UQXG01000023.1 GCA_900544945.1 uncultured Eubacteriales bacterium
AAAGACCTTCAGCATGTCCATGAAATCCTCCACCAGACGGTATTCCGACAGTTGCTGCCGGGGCAGCCAGAACACCTCGCCCTCGTCGGAGGACTGCAAGTTCCCGGTGTAACGGTCAGCCTTGTAGAAAAAGACCACATACCGGGTGTTCCCCTTGGCCGGGAACTGCTTGACCCCGCACAGCGTCGGGTTCTCGATGGTCAGCCCGGTTTCCTCCCGGGTCTCCCGGATGGCGGCCGCGATGAAGGCTTCCCCCGGCTCTACATGTCCGCCGGGGAAGCAGATGCCCGGCCAGCTGGGGTCATTGCGATCCTCCATCAGAAGATTGCCGCTGCCGTCGGACACCATGACCAGCACGGTGAAAATTGCCTGTTCTGCCATCGTTACACCTTGTCAAACAGAAAATGTTCCAAATTCTTGGTGGACGTAAAGGAAAAGTCGCACAGCCGGGTCATTTCCCCCGTGATTTCCGGGAAATCTGTCCGACCCCAACCGGCAAAGGCGATGGGGACACCGGCGCTTCGCGCCATTTCCCAAGCGAGCTTCGCATCGTCCACCACCAGCAGCTGGGACTGGGTATAGCCGTATTTTGCCATGATCTGCTCCAGCGGCCACGGGCTGGGCTTCCGCAGTTCCTCCGGTAAGTCCCAGCCGTAAATGTCGTCGGGGAGGATGCCGAAGTGGGTCTCGTAGTCCCGTGTGATGTTCTGAATGCAGGAATGGGAGACGACGCAGATTTTTCCGCCGGCTTCCTTCTGGCGGCGGATGATGTCACCGATGCCGGGGAAGGGGGCGGGGATGTGATCGACGATGTATTTCTGCCAGCCGTGGTATTCGTCCACAATTTCCTGCTCGGTAAAGTTGTACCACTTCCTGCACATGTCGGCAAAGCCCAGACGGAAGCAGCCCTCGGCGTACTCGTGGAGGGTGATTTTCGTCCCCGGGCGGAATTGATTCAGAATGTAGCAGAAGAAGGGATAACTGACGGTGGCCTCGCTCTGCACGACGGTATCGTCGTGGTCGAGGACAAGACAGGGGTATTTCAGCATAGAAGTTCTCCCAATATTATTTTTATCTTTTCTCATTATACCAGACGCCGGGCGGCGGCGCAACCACAAAATTCCTCTTGCGTATATAGAACAAATGTGCTATAATGACAAAAACAAAAGGAGGTGGGCGCGATGGTGCGGAAAACGTGCCCGGTGGATGTGATATCGGTATGCAGCGCCAGCGGGGATATCCGCCCGCTGCGGCTGCGGGTGGAGGACGAGGAACAGGGGCTTATCCGGGTGAATATTGACGAAGTGATCAGCGTGAAGGAAGTCCCCTACGTGGGCGTGGAAGCGAGGATATTTCTGTGCCGGGGGACGGTGGACGGGCGGCAGCGGCAGTTTGCACTGAAATACCTCATCCGCGCCCACTGCTGGTGCCTGATGGACAGGGTGCGTTGATTTTTCACAGTGGAAATTATGGGGAGATTGTTGTATTATGGTGGTAAGAAACTGTCCGGGAGGAAGCACTATGGCAATCGTGACCTTTTACAACGGCGGCCCCAAGGACGCGCCGAAAACCACCATGCCCGCCCATCTGGGGGCGAACGCCATTATCAACTGCAAGGGTCGCCTGCTGCTGGAGAAGCGCAGCGACTCCGACGTCTGGGGGCTGGTCGGCGGCGGCTGCAAAAAATGGGAGACCGGGCGGCAGGCCATCGTTCGGGAAGTCTATGAAGAACTGGGACTGCGCATCGCCCCGGAACGGTTCCGGAAGCTGGCGGTGTACGACAACCCCGGCCGGATCGCCGCCTTCCGGGACGGCAGCATCTGGCGCATGGTGATCGTGGTATACGCGCTGGAACTGGAGGAGGAGCCGGAAATGCACATCAGCAGAGAATCCAAGGATCTTCGCTTTTTCAGCCGGGAGGAAATCGGGAATATTGAAATAGCGATCACCCATAGGGATATCGTGGAGGACTGGTTTGTCAAGGGAGAAAGCACCCACAATTATTGAAAAAATACTTGTATATTCACGGAAAGTATGCTAATATACAAGGTAAACGGTGCAGTATCCTAGTCGGGGTGGCCATCTTCCAGGAAGGGCCTAAAAATCCTTTGAAGGGCACATCGATGAAGTCCCTGGTGTCTGCTTGTTACGCCCAGTTTTGGGTGGATGCTGGGGGTTAAGGATCCAGGGCGCGTCCCAATGGCATGGGGCATACGACCCGGTTTCCGTGGAGACTTGAATCTTGTGCGACGACGGGCAGAACCCATGTGGGCCCCGCCGCGTACGAATCAGGTATGAACCTGCAAGGCGGTGCACAGAATCGTGTGCTGTGTGCAGCGTAGCCTGCCTTGAAGTGAACATGCGGGGAAGGGAGAACAGACCGCCGCTGCCGTGGCCACGGCCAGTGCGGTTATTGCTCCCGGAAACCATGTTTGCAAAAGAGGCTAAGATTATGGAACACTCCGCCGTGGAAAACACCTAGGCTGTCCGAAAGGGGCAGGCAGGGGATTGCAGTACGGACTAAGTGGCAATCGGGTACTCATTTTTTTGGCAACACTTGAGCCTGGGGATCAAACGGAAACGACCTGTGCGGCAACGGCAGGTTCCCCTCGGTGAAAAACAACCCGACCTAAGCCGTAAGATTTATCCTGCCTGCCGCCGTCATTTCTTTGACTATTCTGTTTCGAGGAGAATCTTCTGTGGCAAAATCCCAAACGGACGCTTCCAAAAAGGAGCGTTTGCGGACGATCCGGTGGGTCGTCACAGTTTTTTTCACCACATTGGTGGTTTCCGGCCTCATCGGCCTGGTCTCCGATGAGGTCATGGCCAGCAGCTCTCTTCCCGTGGCCTTCGGGATTCTGCTCTTTATCGTGCTGCTTGGCATTGTTTTTGACATTATCGGCATGGCGGTAGCCAGTGCCGATGAAAAACCCTTTCATTCCATGGCGGCCCGGAAGGTGCCGGGCGCCCAGGAGGCCATCCGGCTGCTGCGCAATGCCGAGCGGGTCAACTCCATCTGCAACGATGTGGTTGGGGATATCTGCGGCGTCGTCTCCGGCAGCGCGTCGGCGACCATTGCGGCGCTGATCCTGACCCATGTGGATACTGCTTGGCCCAGAGGGGTTTCCCTGGTCATGTCCTCGTTGGTGGCAGGACTGACTGTGGGAGGAAAGGCCATCGGCAAAACCTTCGCGGTCAGCTCCTGCACTCAGATTGTGCATATGGTTGGGCGGATTCTGAGTGCCTGGAACCGGCTGAAGAAAAAGAAATCAAAACGTTAGGTTGTGTCAGAATTGGACATTTTACAGAGAGTAAACAGCCACGAGGATCTGCTGAAGCTCACCGACGGCGAGCGAAATCAACTGTGTGACGAAATCCGGCAGTTTTTGATTTCCAGCGTGTCAAAAACCGGCGGACATCTGGCGGGAAACCTGGGCGTGGTGGAGCTGAGCGTTGCCATCGAGCTGGTGTTTAATACGAATATCGACCGCTTGGTATTTGACGTGGGTCATCAGTCTTATGTGCATAAGCTGCTCACCGGCCGCCGGGCGGATTTTGCGCGTCTGCGGCAGTACGGCGGCATTTCCGGCTTTCCCAAGCCGGAGGAGAGCAACACCGACGCTTTCGTGGCAGGACATGCTTCCAGTTCCGTTTCCATCGCCCTGGGGATGGCAAGAGCCAGAACCCTGCTTCAGGAGAATTACGATGTGGTGGCTCTCATCGGCGACGGCGCTCTCACCGGCGGCATGGCCTACGAGGGACTCAACGACGCGGCGGTCAGCGGCGAGCCCATGGTGATCATCGTCAACGACAACACCATGTCCATCGGCAAAAACGTGGGCGGCCTGTCCAGCCATCTGTCCCGGCTCCGTTCCAGCGACAATTATCTGGATGCCAAGCGAGCCTATCGGCGGTTTATGAAGAAAACCGCCTTGGGCAGCGCCGTTTATAATTTCAGCAGCCGGGTGAAAAATAAGCTGAAGCGGCTGCTGCTGCCTGCTACTATTTTTGAGAATATGGGCTTTACTTACCTGGGGCCGGCAGACGGCCACGATCTGCCGGGACTGGTGTCTCTGCTGTCGTCTGCCCGGGAACTGCGGGAGCCGGTGGTGGTACATGTGGTGACCCGGAAGGGCAAGGGCTATCCCTTTGCCGAGGAGGATCCGGCAAAATTCCACGGAATCGGAAAATTTGACCCGGAAACCGGCAAGAAGCTGGGGGCTAAGGTGGTCACTTACTCCGACAGCTTCGGCGCAGCCATGCAGGCGCTGGCCCGACAGGATAAGCGGGTGTGTGCCATTACCGCGGCCATGCCCGGAGGCACGGGGCTACTGGCCTTCCAGCGGGAATTCCCGAAGCGCACCTTCGATGTGGGCATTGCGGAGGAACACGCAGTGTCCATGGCAGGTGGACTTGCCAAACAGGGTATGATTCCGGTGGTGGCACTGTATTCCACTTTCTTACAGCGGGGCTTCGACCAGATCATGCAGGACACGGCACTGCTGCACCTGCATGTGGTGTTTGCCATCGACCGGGCGGGTCTGGTAGGCGACGACGGCCCCACGCACCACGGCGTGTTTGACATCGGCTTTTTGAAGCAGATGCCGGGAATGCGGATTCTGAATCCGGCCAGTCTGGCAGAGCAGAAGGATATGCTCCGCTGGGCGGTGCGGGATTACGACGGCCCGGTGGCCATTCGCTATCCCAGAGGCACCGAGGGCAGCTATTATAAGGAAAGCGGCTGGCAGGGTCTGAAGGGTAGTCTGGTGCAATGTCACCGGGAAGGCACAGAGGTGGCCCTGATTACTTACGGCTCGACTCTCGACAATGTGCTGGCGGCAGCCGAACAATTGAAGGAGCAGGGAATTGAGGCATCCGTCCTCCGGCTGCTCAGTGTGTGGCCTCTGCCTGTCGAAGAGCTGGCAGGATGCCTGGCGGGTATTTCTCAGGCGGTTATCATTGAGGAAACAGCCTCCGGTTCCGGAATCCGGGAGAGTCTGGGCTGGACACTGGAGGAAATTCTGCCGGAATGCAAGATTCACGGCATTGATCTGGGCGGGGACTTCGTGCCCCACGGTTCCCTGAAGGAGCTGTATCGGCGGTGCGGGCTGGACAGCGATTCCATTGCCGCATATGTAAGGAAGGTGCTTGCCCGGTGAAAGTGAAAAAACGACTGGATGTTCTGCTTACCGAGCAGGGCTATGCGGATACCCGCTCCAAGGCTCAGGCCATTATTATGAGCGGACTGGTATATGTCAACGGCCAGAAGGCGGACAAGCCCGGAGTTTCCTATGAGGAAACGGTGAGTTTGGAGGTTCGGGGGGCGGTGTGCCCCTATGTCAGCCGAGGCGGTCTGAAGCTGGAAAAGGCTCTGCGGGACTTCGGCGTGAAGCCCGAGGGATATGTGTGCAGCGATTCCGGCGCTTCCACCGGGGGATTTACGGACTGCCTGCTCCAGCAGGGGGCGAAGAAGGTCTTTGCCATCGATGTGGGTTACGGCCAGCTGGACTGGAAAATTCGCAGCGATCCCCGGGTGGTGGTCATGGAGCGGACGAATATCCGCTATGTGACCCCGGAGCAGCTGGGAGAGCCCCTGGATTTGTCCGTGGTGGATGTGAGCTTTATTTCCCTGAAAATCGTCCTGCCTGCCATTAAGGCTCTTCTCAAGCCCACCGGCCAGGTACTCTGCCTGATTAAGCCCCAGTTTGAGGCGGGGAAGGAAAAGGTTGGCAAGAAGGGAGTTGTCCGGGAACCGGCTACCCACAAGGAAGTGCTGGACGGCTTCGTGGCGCTGGCAGACGAGCTGGGCTTTCGGATCTTGGGTCTGACCTTCTCTCCGGTGAAGGGGCCGGAAGGGAACATTGAGTTTCTGGGGCATCTGAGCCTTGCGGACGTGCCCGGTATTCGCCCGGATACGGCACTCGTTGTGGAGCAGGCGCATAAGACGCTGGACAAGGGGGAATAAGAAGTGAAAAATGTGATTCTTACCCCCAATCCCTATCGGGATAAGAATTTTCAGACCGTCCGGGAGGCGGCGAAAATTCTGAAGGAGGCCGGGGTCAATACCCGGATTTGTCTCCCTTTTGAGGTAGATCGAAGCTATGAGCTTCCCAGAGACCTGCGGTTTTCCCGGCTGGACCGGGAGCTGCCCAATGCGGAGATGGTGATCTGCTTCGGCGGCGACGGCACGATTCTGCACATGGCCAAGGCCGCTACCCGGAAGGGGATTCCCATTCTGGGGGTCAACATCGGCACCATGGGCTTTATGGCGGAGCTGGAAAGCACGGAGCTTGACAAGCTGACAAGGGTTGCCCGGGGGGAATATACCCTGGACAGCCGGATGATGCTGGATGTGACCGTTCAGCGGGAGCGGGATATTCTGTTTCACGACATCTGCCTGAACGACGTGGTGGTGACAAAAGGAGCGGTGGCTCGGATTGTCCATCTGTGTGTCAAGTGCGACGGAGTCAGCGCCATGGAATTCGGCGGTGACGGCGTGGTGGTTTCCACTCCCACCGGCTCCACGGCCTACAGCTATTCCGCCGGAGGCCCCATTGTGGAGCCGGAGGCGAAAAATATCATCATCACCCCCATCTGCGCCCATGAGATCGGAAGCCGGTGCATTGTGGCCTCCGATAAGCGGGTGGTGAGTGTGGAGCAGGTGCTCAACGCCCGGCGCAACGCCTATCTGTCCGTAGACGGCGGACGGGCGGTGCGGCTGAATATGGGGGATGTGGCCACCATCCGGAAGTCTCACCTGGAGACCCGGCTGGTGCGGCTGAAGGAGCGAAGCTTCTATGATGTAGTCAGTTCCAAGTTCAGTAAGTGAGAAAGGGGAAGGGCAGTGAAATCCAAACGACAGGCAAAAATCATGGAAATCATCTCCACCACCAATGTGGAGACCCAGGAGCAGCTTTTGCAGGCTCTGCGGGACGCGGGCTTTAACAGCACTCAGGCTACCATTTCCCGGGACATCAAGGAGCTGCGAATCATCAAGGAGCTGACAAGCTTCGGAACCTACCACTATACGGCGGCAGCCAGAGAAGTGCCCGGTACCTTCACGGGAAGGCTGAATACCATCTTTCGGGAGTGTGTCACCAGCTTCGACTATGCACAGAATATCATCGTGATTCACACCCTGCCGGGTCTTGCCAACGCGGCGGCTTCGGCTCTGGATACCATGAGTCGGAGTGTGGTGCTTGGCAGCATCGCGGGCGATGATACGGTCATCATCATCATGCGCGACACCAACGCTGCGGCGGCCTTCTGCGGAGAAATCCGGAACCTGCTGAACTAAAGGAAGGGGGAGCGGTCATGCTGAGCTTACTGCACATTGAGAATATTGCGGTCATTGAGTGTGCGGATATTTCCTTTGACCGTGGCTTCAATGTTCTCACCGGTGAGACCGGTGCCGGTAAATCCATTGTCATCGATGCCATTTCCGCCATCCTGGGGGAACGAGCCTATCGGGACATGATTCGTACCGGAACCGAGCGGGCCAGCGTCCGGGCGGTATTCACGGAAGTTCCGGAATTTCCTTGGTTTGCGGAAAACGGCGTGGAATATGACCCGGAGACGGTGATTTCCCGGGAAATCCACCTGGATGGGAAGAATATCTGTCGGGTCAACGGAACCCTCGTGAACGTGTCTTGCCTGCACAAGCTGGGTATCCAGCTCATCAACATTCACGGTCAGCATGATTCCGCCGCACTGTTTGACGAGGAAAACCACCTGGCCTTTCTCGATGCCTTTGCGGACAACGGGAAGCTGCGGGCTTCTTACGGGGATCGCTACGAGGCGGTGGCGAAGCTCCGCCGGGAGATCAGCAGCCTGACCATGGACGAGGGCGAGAAGCTTCGCCGGATGGAAAACCTCAAATACCAGATCGCCGAAATCGAAAAGGCGGAATTGGAACCCGGGGAGGACGACCGGCTGGAGGAGCGGCGGAAGGTGCTGCAAAACGCGGAGAAGCTGAGCAACGGCATGGAAACCGCCGTGGAGTGTCTCTACGGTGGGGAGGATTCCGACGGAGCCTCGGGACTTCTTGCCCAGGCGGAGTATGCCCTGGCTCGGCTGTCCCGGTTCAGCGACAGCTTCGCGGCTCTCCACGACCGGGTGTCGGATCTCATGTACCAGGTTCAGGACGCGGCGGAGGAGGTTCGGGACGCCCGGGACAGCCTGAGCTATTCCGCCGAGGAACTGGAGCAGATCGAGTCCCGGCTGGATGTGATTCACAAGCTTCGCCGGAAGTACGGCACCACCTGCGAGGATATCCTGGAATATCTGGACAAGGCGAAAAAAGAGCTGGATGAAATTGAATTCGCCGACGATAAGCTGGAACGGCTGAAAAGAAATTTGAAAAAAGCAGAAAAGGAAGCCTGGGATGCTGCCTTGGCCCTTCGGGAAAATCGGCAGCAGGCGGCGGACACCATGTCGAAGCGGATTCTATCTGAGCTTGCCCAGCTGGATATGCCGAGAGTGCAGTTTGCCTGCCGGTTTACGGAAACGGAGCTGACGGCAAGCGGTGCGGACGCAGTGGCCTTCTATATGTCGGCTAATGCGGGCGAAGCCTTGAAGCCCCTGAGCCGGGTGGCCTCCGGCGGCGAGCTGGCCCGGATTATGTTGGCCATGAAGAATGTGCTGGCGGAAAAGGATCAGGTGGCCACTCTGATTTTTGACGAGGTGGACACCGGCGTGTCCGGCAGAGCTGCCCAGAAGGTGGCGGAGAAGCTGAGAAGCGTGGCTGTCCATAAGCAGGTGCTCTGTGTAACCCATCTGCCCCAGTTGGCGGCTCTGGCCAACACCCATCTGCTCATTGCCAAGTCCGAACGGGACGGGCGTACCTATACCTCCGTCACGCCTTTGGATTTGGAGGGGCGGAAGCGGGAACTGGCCCGGATTATCGGCGGCGCGAACATTACGGAAACCACCCTGAAAAGCGCGGAAGAAATGCTCCGGGGCTGAAAAATCCTCTTGACAAACCCGGACTTCTTTGTTAGGATAGCACCAACACATGGATGGGAAGAAGTAGGTATCCAGGGGATTGTCAGAGAGCTGCCGTTTGGTGCGAGGCAGTGAATTCCGGCTGCTGAAATACCTCCCGGAGTGGCCTTTCTGAAGAAAGGCAATACCGCGCAATTTAGCAAGAAGCCCCAGCCGAAGATTTTGGTTCAATTCAAAGTTTTGAAAATGGCGACATACCGTGTGTATTTCCCGTTTTCAAAACTGCGGAAGTGAGACAAAAGATTGGCTGCGGCTCGCAGATACAATTGTGCGGGGTTGCCTTAGGTAGGGAAGGACGGGTACGCCCGATAGCGCGAAGGCCGTTACTGGACGGCGTGAGGGAGAATGCCGCAAGGATTCTCTAAACTGAGGTGGTACCGCGAATTTTTCGCCCTCTGTCGTTTTGACAGAGGGCGTTGATTATTTTTGGAGGTTTTGAAAATGAAACTGTACGACGAGCTGGTTGCCCGGGGTCTTATTGCCCAGGTGACTAATGAGGAAGAAATTCGGGAAATGATCGACAACGGCAAGGCCGTGTTCTATATCGGCTTTGACCCCACTGCCGATTCCCTGCATGTAGGTCACTTCATGGCACTGTGCCTGATGAAGCGGCTGCAAATGGCCGGCAACCGACCCATTGCCCTCATCGGCGGCGGCACGGCCATGATCGGCGACCCCTCCGGCCGGACGGACATGCGCTCCATGATGACCAAGGAGACCATCGACCACAACTGCGCCTGCTTCAAAAAGCAGATGGAGCGGTTCATTGAGTTTGGCGAGGGCAAGGCCATGATGGTCAACAACGCCGATTGGCTGCTGAACCTGAACTACATCGATTTCATCCGGGACATCGGCGCTTGCTTCTCCGTGAACAACATGCTCCGGGCAGAGTGCTTCAAGCAGCGGATGGAGAAGGGCCTGAGCTTCCTGGAGTTCAACTACATGCCCATGCAGTCCTACGACTTCTACTACCTGTACCAGCACTACGGCTGCAATATGCAGTTCGGCGGCAACGACCAGTGGAGCAATATGCTGGGCGGTACCGAGCTCATTCGCCGGAAGCTGGGCAAGGATGCCCACGCCATGACCATCACCCTGCTTCTCAACTCCGAGGGCAAGAAGATGGGCAAGACCGCCAAGGGCGCGGTGTGGCTGGATCCCAATAAGACCTCTCCCTTCGAGTTCTACCAGTACTGGCGGAATGTGGAGGACGCGGACGTGCTCAAGTGTATCAGGATGCTGACCTTCCTGCCTCTGGAGCAGATCAACGCCATGGCGGACTGGAAGGATGCTCAGCTGAACACCGCCAAAGAGATTCTTGCCTTTGAACTGACCAAGCTGGTGCACGGCGAGGAAGAGGCGAACAAGGCGCAGGCTGCGGCCAAGGCTCTGTTCGTGGGCGGCGGCGATGATGCCAATATGCCCACCACCGAAATCACGGCCGACAAGCTGACAGACGGCAAGATCGGTATTCTGAACCTGATGGTGGCCTGCGGTCTGGCGCCCTCCAACAAGCAGGCCCGGCAGCTGGTGGAGCAGGGCGGCGTTCTGGTGAACGACGAGAAGGTGCCCTCCGCCCAGTTTGCCGTCACCGAGGAAATGCTCAAGGAAGGCGTGAAGCTCCGCAAGGGCAAGAAGGTGTTCCATAAGGCGGTGCTGGCATAACCGGAAGGTTAAGAAAGCATAGAATCCTATAGGTAACGATTCAATTGTCATTGCGAACCAGTCCTCAGACTGGTGTGGCAATCCGCGTCTCAAGCCTTCCCCTGAGAGGGTGGTGCTCCGCGCAGCGAATTCAAATCCAACAATTGCCAGTGGCAATTGCTCCATAATGTAAAGGTGCCGGTCGGGCGGATGAGGTCGCTCGTGGTTTTCGGAAGAACCGGGGGATTGCCACACCAGTGACATCGATAAATTACGGTATGACTGCCACCGGCAGTCATTGAGATTTTGATTCGCTGCGCGGAGCACCACGCTGGTTCGCAATGACATTCTTCTACTTAGGTGCTTGCGCGTATGGCGGGCTTTAGCTAAGGAGGATTTCTTGCAGTTTAGCAATGGTTTCGGAGGAAGCGGGGGTCAAGGGCAGGCGGCAGGTGCCGCAGTCATAGCCAACGAGCTTCATGGCGGCCTTGACGGGGATGGGATTCACCTCCCGGAACAGAGCCTCCGTCAGGGGCAGCAGACGCAACTGCAAATCCGCGGCGGTGTCGAAATCCCCGTCCAGAGCCGCCCGGGTCAGGGCTTGGGTCTGCTCTGGCAGGACGTTGGACAAAACGGAAATGACCCCCTGGCCGCCGAGAGCCAGAATGGGGGCGGTCAGGTCATCGTTTCCGCTCCAAAGAGAAAAGTCGTCCGGGCAAATTGCCCGGATTTTGCTGATTTTGCCCATATCCGTGCTGGCTTCCTTCACCCCGGCAATGTTGGGAATCTTAGATAACTCCCGATAGACGCTGACGGGAATGTCCACCCCTGTCCGGCTGGGCACGTTATAGACAATCACCGGAATATGTACGGCTCCCGCAATGGCGCTATAGTGGCTCAGAAGCCCATCGGCAGTGGCTTTGTTGTAATAGGGGCTTACCACCAACAACGCATCCGCTCCGGCTGCTTCCGCTGCCGCGCTCAGAGCCACGGCGTGCTGGGTGTCGTTGGAGCCGGTGCCGGCAATGATCTTGCAGCGGCCGCCGGCATAGCGGGCGCACCGGCGGAAAATCTCCAGCTTTTCGCAGTCGGAAAGGGTAGGGGATTCGCCGGTGGTGCCGCAGAGCACTACGGCCTCAATTCCTGCCGCAATCTGCCTGCCAAGGAGCAGTTCCAGCAGGGGGTAGTTGACGGCATTTCCGAGAAAGGGTGTGACCAGGGCGGTGCACACCCCGGTAAATAAGGGCTTTTTCATAGACTGATACCTCCATTGCAGTCTATGCCGGGGACGGCGGTTTTGCCCGCAGGGGAATGGCCATTGACAGAAGGCGAAAAAAAGGATAAAATAAAATAGAATATTATGCCGTTTGGGCTTTTGCCTTGACGGCATCCATTTTGAAGATACAACAGGAGAAAATAGTATGAAAAAGGCGATTCTTGCTGTTTCTTTCGGCACTTCCTATCCGGATACCCTTCAGCGCACCATCGCTGCCACAGAGGAAATGCTGGGGAAAACCTTCCCGGACTGGGAGGTGCGCCGGGCCTTCACCAGCGGAATGATTATCCGAAAGCTCCAAAAGCGGGACGCGGTGGAAATTGATACCGTGACCCAGGCCATGAAGCGTCTGGAGGCCGAGGGCTATACCCATGTGGCCGTCCAGTCCACCCATGTGATGCACGGGGAGGAATATGAGAAGATGCTTTCTCAGCTGGCGCCTTTCCGGCTGCGGCTGCGCATTGCCGTGGGAATGCCCCTGCTTCACGCGCAGGAGGACTATGAAAAGACGGCGAAGGCTCTGCTGGAATGGCTGCCGCCGGTGGAAGAGAATGAAGCACTGGTGCTTATGGGTCACGGAACGGAGCACTTTGCCAATTCTGCCTATGCCCAGATGGAGCAGGTACTCCGGGAGCACTCTGACCGGGTATATCTTGCTACGGTGGAGGGCTATCCCACGCTGGAAAATGTGATAGCTCGGCTGGAAAAGCGGCCGGAAATCCGGAAAATTCGGCTGGCACCATTTATGCTGGTGGCCGGTGACCACGCCAGAAACGACATGGCGGGAGCCAAGGATTCCTGGGCCAGCCGTCTGGAGGCGGTGGGGTATCGGGTTTCCTGCATTCTTCGGGGACTGGGAGAATGTCCGGCTATCCGGGAACTGTTCGCCGAGCACTGCCGTCAGGCGGTGGAGGAGCTGTCTCAGGGCGGGAAGCTCTGGGGTGTGGGTGTTGGCCCCGGAGACCCGGAGCTTCTGACGGTGAAGGCTGTCCGGGTGCTCCGGGAGGCGGACGTAGTGCTGGTGCCGGATGCGGGCACCGGCGACAAGGTGGCTCTGAATATTGCCAAGGACTATCTGAAGGACAAGGAAATCCGCTTCGTCAAGACGCCTATGGTTCGGGATCGGGCGGTGATGGACAAAGCCCATGAACAGGCGGCGGAGGAAATTGCCGGATTGCTGGACGCGGGGAAGCAGGTGGTTTTCCTGACCCTGGGTGACCCTGCCATCTATTCTACCTATATGTACATTCATCGGAAGGTGATGGAGCGGGGCTGCGATGTGGAGGTGGTTCCGGGAATCCCCTCCTTCTGCGCGGCGGCGGCTCGGCTGAATCGGTCGCTGTGTCTGGGACGGGAGCCTCTGATGATCATTCCGGCTTCCCATGACCAGGAGGCACTGATGGATGTGCCCGGCAGCAAGGTTTTCATGAAGGCCGGACGCTCCATTGTGGATCTGCAATCCGAGCTGAAAAAGCGGGGGCTGCTGGAAGGTGCTGCCATGGTGGAAAACTGCGGTATGGAAAATGAGCGGGTATATCCCCATTTTGCCGATCTGAAGGAGCCTTCGGGCTATTTTTCCCTGGTGATCGTGAAGGGAGAGTCGGAAGAATGCTGATGATGTCCGGCCTGGAATGCCACGCCGCGCCTTTGGATCAGCGGCAGAGGTTGGCCTTTTCTCCCGAAGGGGCAATGGAGACGCTGCGCTGGCTGCACACCCAAAGTGGGATTACGGGCTGCGTGCTGCTGTCCACCTGCAACCGAACGGAGCTGTATCTGAACGGGGAAGGGGAAACGCCCTGGCGGCTTCTGTGCCGGAGAGCCGGTGTCCCGGAGGCGGATATGGAGCCTTATTTTACTACCCGGTGCGGGGTGGATGCCGCCCGACATCTGATGGAGGTGACCTGCGGTCTTCACTCCCAGATTCTGGGGGAGGATCAGATTATCACCCAGGTGCGAAAGGCCATGGAGCTGGCATTGGAGGCAAAAACTGCCGACGCTACGCTGGCGGCCCTGTTCCGGGATGCGGTGACCGCGGGCAAGCGGGCCCGGACGGAAGTAACCGTAGCCCGGGGGGATGCGTCCATGGGAAGCCGGTGCCGGGATATTCTGGCGCGGGAGCTGGGCGGCCTGGAAGGCAAACGGATTCTCGTGATCGGAAACGGCCAGATGGGACAATTGGCAGCCCGGCTGCTGCGGCAAAGCGGAGCCGCTGTCTGGGTGACGCTGCGTACCTACCGCCACGGGGAAACGACGGTTCCCCCAGGCTGCGGCACCGTGAACTATGAAGACAGAATGCAGGCCATGGCGGGGCTGGACGCGGTGGTGTCCGCCACCACCAGCCCCCACCATACCATAACCTATGACGCCCTGGCGGCAGTCGCCAGGAAGCCCCGGGTGCTGGTGGATTTGGCGGTGCCCCGGGATATTGCGCCGGAATGCGCGGAGTTTGTGACCTACTACGATACGGATTCCCTGGGCTCCCAGGGCCCAGGCACGCCGGAGGAGCTGGAAGCCATGCACGCCATTGCCGAGCAGGAGTTGGAGCGGTTCTGCCAGTGGCAGAAGCGGCAGACCGTCGCCCAAAAGCCCCCCCGTTTCCCGATGTTTATCGATCTGACCGGGAAACGGGTGGTACTCGTTGGCGGGGGAACCATTGCCGCCCGGCGAATTGCTTCTTTGCGGCTTTTTGGCTGCCAGATCGAGGTGATAGCCCCGGAACTGAAATGCAGCCCCCAGGGGCTTACCTGGCATCCGAGAGCCTATGTTCCCGGAGATTTGCAGGGAGCCTGCCTTGCCATTGCGGCGACAGATGACCGGCAGGTCAATCATGCGGTGGGGCAGGAGGCCGGACAACTGGGAATCCCCGTGTCCGTGGCGGACTGCGAAGAGGAGTGCACCTTCTATTTCCCGGCGGTCTGCACCGGGGAAAATGTCATCGCCGGTGTGGTCTCCGATGGGAAGGATCACCACAGAACAGCCCGGGCGGCAAAAGCCATTCGCCGGGCGCTGGAGGAATTGGAATGAAAATACGCATCGGCAGTCGGGAAAGCCGCCTGGCTGTCATTCAAAGCCGGTTGGTCATGGACAAAATCGTCCAGGCAGAGCCTCAGACGGAATTGGTGCTTGTGACCATGAAAACCACCGGCGATAAAATTTTAGACAAAACCCTGGACAAAATTGGCGGAAAGGGACTGTTCGTCCGGGAGCTGGATCAGGCTCTTCGGGACGGACGGGCGGATTTTACGGTCCACTCTCTGAAGGATATGCCCATGGAGGTGCCGGAGGATCTGCCCCTGGCAGCTTTTTCCAGACGGGAAGACCCCAGGGATGTGCTGGTTCTGCCGGAGGGCGCAAAGGAGCTGGACAAAGATAAGCCAATCGGCTGCTCATCCCGGCGCAGGCAGCTGCAATTGCGGGCGCTGTACCCGGATATGCGCATTGCCTCCGTCCGGGGAAACGTGCAGACCCGGCTTGCCAAGCTGGACGGGGGAGAATATTCCGCGCTGGTGCTGGCGGCGGCAGGGCTGAAGCGGCTGGGGCTGGAGCATCGGATTTGCCGGTATTTTTCTGCCGAGGAAATTCTGCCCGCCGCCGGTCAGGGTATTTTGGTGGTGCAGACCCGAAAGGATATGGATACCGACTGCCTTCGGTTGGTTCGGGATGAGGACAGCACCTGCTGCGCTTTGGCGGAGCGAGCCTTTGTGCGCGCCTTGGACGGGGGATGCACCTCTCCGGTGGCGGCTCACGCTGTGGTAGACGGAGAAACGCTGACATTAACGGGCTTTTATGTCAGTGCGGATGAATCGGTACAGCGCAAGGGCGCCCTCAGCGGCCCTCGGGAACAGGCAGAGCAGCTGGGGCAGGCACTTGCGAACCAACTGAGAGAGGGGGAAGGCCAATGAAAACAGGAAGCGTCATTCTGGTAGGCGCAGGCCCCGGCGACCCGGGGCTGCTCACCCGGAAAGGACTGGAGGTTCTGCGCCGGGCGGAGGTAGTGGTCTACGACCGGCTGGTAGGCTCGGAAATTCTGAGCCTGATTCCGGAAGCTGCCGAGAAAATTGACGTAGGCAAGCAGGCCAGCTATCACCCGGTGCCCCAGGAGGAAATCAACCGGATTTTGCTGGAAAAGGCTCTGGAAGGCAAAAAGGTTGTGCGGCTGAAGGGCGGCGACCCTTTCCTGTTCGGGCGAGGCGGCGAGGAGCTGGAACTTCTGAAAGAAAACGGCATTTCCTTTCAGGAGGTGCCCGGAGTGACCTCGGCGCTGTCCGTGCCGGCCTATGCGGGGATTCCCGTGACCCATCGGGACTTCTGTTCCTCGGTGCACATTATCACCGGCCATGCCAAGGCAGGGACAGAGCTGAAAATCGATTTTGACGCCCTCCGGCGCACCGGGGGAACTCTGGTGTTTCTCATGGGCGTTACCGCCCTGCCCATGATCTGCAATGGCCTGCTGGCGGCGGGAATGGCGGCGGATATGCCTGCCGCCGTCATTGAGCGGGGAACGCTTCCCAGGCAGCGGAAGGTGATTGCCACGGTGGCCTCCTTGCCGGAGGCGGCAAAGGCGGCGGAAATTGTCAGCCCTGCCATTATTGTGGTGGGAAAGGTATGCGCGCTTTCCGACCGCTTCGACTGGTTTGACAGCCTGCCCCTGAAGGGACGTGATGTTCTGGTCACCCGGCCTGCCGAGAGAAGCGGAAGCCTCTGGGAAAGGCTTCTGGCTCTGGGGGCTGATGTGACGGCCTATCCCTGCATCCGCACTGCGGAGCGCAGGGAGAATCCCCAGCTGGATGAAGCCATGGAAAACCTGTCCCGCTACCGCTGGCTGGTGTTTACCAGTCCTGCCGGGCCGAGCATTTTCTTTGAGCGTCTTCGCCGAATGCGCAAGGATGCCCGGGCGCTTGCCGGTGTGAAAGTTGCGGCCATCGGCCCGAAAACCGCAGAGGCGGCAGAAAAATACGGGGTGTTTGCAGACCTGGTGCCGGAAACCTATGATTCCGAACATCTGGCTCAGGCGCTTTCCCAGGTGGAAGGGCCGGTGCTGCTGTGCCGGGCGAGCAAGGGAAGCGATGCGGTGCCGAAGATGCTCGCCAGCCGGGGCATTGCCTTTGAGGACGTGGCCTGCTACGATACTGTGTATGAGGCGCCCAACAGCGACCGGGCAAGGGAGCTTGTGCAGGCAGGCGCTCTTGTGACCTTCACCAGTGCTTCCACGGTTCGGGGCTTTGTCCAGAGCCTGCCAGGGGTGGACTTTTCCAAGATCACCGGCTGCTGCATTGGAAAACAAACTGCAAAAGAAGCGGAAAAATACGGAATTCACTGTCGCGTTGCCGAAAAAGCCACGATGGATTCTTTCATAGAATGTATCAAAGGAGCGATTTAATATGGAGCTTACCATTCGTCCCCGCCGTCTGCGGACCAGTGATACCCTACGGCGCATGGTGCGGGAGACCCGGGTTTCCCCGGACAGCCTGATTTATCCCCTGTTTCTTGTGGAAGGGGAGAACATCAAGGAACCGATTCCGTCTCTGGAGGGACAGTGGCGGTATTCCCCGGATCGGGTCTGTGAGGAAATTGAGGAATGTCTGAACGCCGGGGTCAGCCGGGTGCTGCTTTTCGGCATCCCCGCCCATAAGGATGCCTGCGGCTCCTCTGCCTGGGATCCCAACGGGGTGGTACAGCAGGGCATTCGAGCCATCAAGGAAAAGTTTCCCCAATGCTATGTGATTACCGATGTGTGCATGTGCGAGTACACCGACCATGGCCACTGCGGAATTCTCCATGACCATGAGGTAGACAACGACAAGACCCTGGAGGTGCTGGCAAAGACTGCCCTTTCTCATGTTCAGGCCGGTGCGGACATGGTGGCACCGTCGGACATGATGGACGGCAGAATTGGAGCCATCCGGGAAGTGCTGGACGACAACGGCTTTACCAATGTTCCCATTATGTCCTATTCCGCCAAGTATGCCTCTGCCTTCTACGGCCCCTTCCGGGACGCGGCTGGCTCTGCTCCTGCCTTCGGCGATCGCCGGGGCTATCAGATGGATCCCCACAACCGTCGGGAGGCACTGAAGGAGTGCGCTCTGGACGTGGAAGAGGGTGCGGACATTCTCATGGTCAAGCCTGCCCTGAGCTACCTGGATGTGATCCGGGAGTGCTCGGATGCCTTTGACCTGCCCATGGCGGCCTACTCCGTCAGCGGGGAGTATGCCATGATCAAGGCCGCCGGAAAGGCCGGGCTCATCGACGAGCACCGGGTGATGTGCGAAAGCGCACTGTCTATTTTCCGGGCGGGAGCGGATATCCTGATTACTTATTTTGCCAAGGAGCTGGCGCAGGCCATGAAGCAGGGGGAGTTGGGTTAAATGACACGTTCGCAGCAGCTGTTTGAAGCCGCCCAACAGGTGATGCCCGGAGGGGTGAATTCTCCGGTTCGCGCCTGCCGGAGTGTGGGTACCTACCCCAGATTCCTGGAAAAGGGGCTTGGAAGCCATGTGTGGGATGTGGACGGCAAGGAATACATCGACCTGATTTGCTCCTGGGGGCCGCTGATTCTGGGACATTGCCAGGAAAATGTGGAGCAGGCGGTGGCGGAAGCCATCGGCAAGGGTCTGAGCTTCGGCGCGCCCACCGCCGCCGAGGTGGAAATGGCCCAGCTGGTGTGCCGGATGACCGGGGTGGAAATGGTGCGGATGGTCAATTCCGGCACCGAGGCGGTAATGTCCGCCCTGCGGCTTGCCCGGGGAGCTACCGGCAGGAGCAAGATCATCAAGTTCGCGGGCTGTTACCATGGCCATTCCGATTCCATGCTGGTAAAGGCCGGTTCCGGTGCGCTTACCGGCGGTTCGCCGGACTCTGCCGGTGTGCCCGCGGAAATTGCCGGAGATACCCTGACGGCTTCCTATAACGATCTGGAAAGCGTAGAAGCGTTGCTCCGTGCCAATCCCGGTCAGGTTGCCGCGGTCATCGTGGAGCCGGTGGCGGCCAACATGGGTGTGGTGCCGCCGATGCCGGGCTTTTTGCAGGGTCTGCGAGCCCTGTGTGACCAATACGGCAGCCTGCTGATTTTCGATGAGGTTATTGCCGGCTTCCGGCTGGCTCCCGGCGGCGCTCAGGCGTACTTCGGTGTCAGAGCGGATCTGGTGACCTACGGCAAAATCATCGGCGGTGGTATGCCCGTAGGAGCCTACGGCGGCAGCCGGAAGCTGATGGAAATGGTTGCGCCTTTAGGGCCGGTCTATCAGGCGGGCACGCTGTCCGGCAATCCCGTGGCCATGGCGGCGGGACTGACCCAGCTGAAGATTCTGGATGCCCATCCGGAGATTTATGACCGGCTGGAGCGGCAGGGGGCCATGCTCCAGGCGGGATTGCAGAAGGCACTCTCCCGGGTTCCTGCCCAGGTGAACCGGGTAGGCTCTTTGCTTACGGTGTTCTTTACTGACAAGCCGGTGACCGGCTACGAAGGTGCCAGAAGTTCTGATCTGAATCGGTTCCGCCAGTGGTATCTGGGGCTTCTGGAGCGGGGAATTTACGCTGCCCCCAGCCAGTTTGAGGCCATGTTCCTGAGCGATGCCCATAGGGATGAGGACATCCGCGAAATCATAGAAGCAGCCGAACACATTTTTTAAGGGAGGACAGGTATGGCAGCACCGAAGCAGAATTATTATGATAAGCGTTCACAGGTATTGGTGAAAAATCTCCAGAGCCGGGGTTTTGAGGCCTACTACTGCCAGGATAAAACCCAAGCATTGGAAAAGGCCCTGGCGTTGATTCCCGAAGGATCCACCGTTGGCTGGGGCGGCTGCCTGTCCGCCCAGCAGATCGGCCTCATCGATGCCGTCAAGGCGGGAAATTACCAGGCCATTGACCGGAATGACGAGCCGACTCCCGAGGGAAAGACCCGGGCTATGAAACGCTGCCTGACGGCGGATGTGTTTCTGTGCGGGGCCAACGGCCTGAGCCTGGACGGTCAGATGGTGAGCGTGGACGGCAATGGAAACCGGGTGGCCGCTATGGCCTACGGCCCGGATTCCGTCATTGTGATCGCGGGCATGAACAAGGTCTGTGACACCCTGGACGATGCCATGGTTCGAGCCAGAACGGTGGCCGCACCCATGAATCAGCAGCGGTTCTGCGGGAAGACCCCCTGCACCACCACCGGAGCCTGCGGCAACTGCAAGAGTCCGGAGTGCATCTGCAACCAGATTCTCATTACCCGGAATTGCCGGCCTGCCGGACGGATCAAGTTCGTGCTGGTGGGGGAAGAACTGGGGTTCTGATACTATTTCCTGATTAAAATCTTAATTTTAATCAGGAAGGCATCGCCTGAA
>UQXG01000024.1 GCA_900544945.1 uncultured Eubacteriales bacterium
TGCCCTTCAGGCAATTAAAATCTTTTTTAAAGATTTTAATTGGAGTTCAGTATCACAGAGCTTGCCCATTCAGCTGATAGATACTGTTCAAAAGCCGGATGCCCGCGGCGGTGCGGAAAACCCGCTCCCGGAAGCTGCGGATGGCAGACTTTGTATAGCCGCTTTCGTCCGCGTTGACCAGGAAATCCGCCTCCAGCAAGATCTGATAGTCCATGCCCTCCACACCGGTATGGGTGTGATGGTGGGCAACCAGCCAGGAAATCCGGGTCACGTCCTCCCTGGCCGCAGGCAGCTCCCGGAAGAATTCCTCCACCAGCGGTGGGCTTTCCCGCTCCTGGTTTTTGCCGTCGGTGTTGCCGTATTTCTCCCGGCACAGCGGGCAGGCAATGTCGTGAACCACCGCAGCCAGCTCCAGGACCGTCTGGGTGTGTCTGTCCAGGCCCTCCAATTCGCCGATGGTTTTGGCGAAGGCCCAGACCTTGAGGAAATGATTGATGTCGTGGCAGCTGCCCCGGTAAAATTCGATCATTTTTTGCGTCGCGGAGGCAATGAGCATGGCGATTTCTCCTTTCGGCGGTATTTTCATTATTATAACCCCTTCGGCCTGGAAAATCTACCGTCATCTCGCCAAAACTCGGCAGAATCTCTCCCGGCTTTTTCGGTTCGGTCCCGGGAGCGGTCAGAATTTTGTCGCACTCCACCTCAAATATGCACATTTTTCATTCAAAATGGCAAAATAGTAAGATTGTACAAAAGGAATCCCTCTGTTTTAGTGGATGCAACAATTTTTGTTTAAGCGTTAAAATTGTTGTTGATTTTCAAAAAATAAACGGTTATGATGTTCTTGGTCAAAGAAATTCAGGCAGCAAGCAAACTGATAGAAGGGATGATTTTATGACAGAAAAAATCCAGGTCGTCACCGATCGGGCCCCCTCACCCGCAGGTCCCTACTCCCAGGGAATTATCGCGGATAAGTTCGTATTCGTGGCAGGCCAGCGGCCGGCCAACCCCAAAACCGGCGAAATTGTGGAAGGCGGCATTCAGGAGCAGACCCGTCAGGTCATCGAGAACCTATCCGCCGTGCTCACCGCCGCAGGCTCTTCCATGGATCGGGTAGTGCGCAGCACGGTTTACCTGTCCGACATCGGGAATTTTGCCCCCATGAACGAAGTCTACGAGAAGATGATGCCCAAGCCCTATCCCGCCCGCACCACCTTCGGTGCCCAGCTGCGGGGGATCCTCATTGAAATCGATGTGATCGCCCTGCGAAATGAAGCATAAAGGAGCCATGTAAATTGAATTCCATTGAAGAAGTCCTGCCGCTATTAGAAACAGTTATTAAGGGCATTGCCAAGCATTTTGGAAACAGCTGTGAGCTTGTCCTTCACGACTACCAGAAGGATTTTTCCTCCTCCATCGTGGCCATTGAAAACGGAGAGCTCACCGGCCGCAGCGTTGGCAAGGGCGGCACGGAGATTGGTCTTCGCATTATCCAGGGCGACCAGCGGGAGGATGGGCTGTACCACTACATGACCCAGACCAAGCAGGGTCGTCGGCTTCACTCCAGCACCATCTACCTGAAAAACGACCAGGGGGAAATTCTGGGAAGCCTGTGCATCAACAACGATATCACCGACCTTCTGAACCTGAAAACCACCGTCAACCAGCTGGTGGAGCCCTTTGAGCAGGCCTCTGAGCCTGCGGAAACCATCGTATTTTCCGACGTGGAGGAAATGCTCATCGCCCTCATCAAGGAATCCCTGGACAAGATCGGCGTTCCCGTGGCCATGATGACCCGAGCCCAGAAGCAGGAGGGCATCCAATACCTGAACAAACGGGGCGCCTTCAAAATCAAGAATTCCACCAACATTGTAGCAAAGTACTATAACATCTCCCGCTATACCATTTACAACTATCTGAACGGAGACATTACGGAAGAATAGGAGGAGCGTATGCTGAATAAGGAACTGATTCAACAGGAATTTGGATTTCTCGATGGCGAGATTTTCCTGAACGTATCCCAGGTCTGTATGCCGCCCATGCGGGTGCAGAAGGCCTACGGAAGCTTCATGGCCGATTACGTCAGGGTCTTCGGCGACGGAGTGGTGGATGCCGCCTGGGCCATCGTAGCGGACTGCCGGGAAAAACTGGCGAAATTGGTAAACGCCGAGGCTTCCCACGAGATTGCCTTCGTCAAGAACACCGCCGAGGGCATGTCCATTCTGGCCGCCGGATACCCCCTGAATCCCGGAGACAATGTGGTCATTGCCGACCAGGAGCACCAGTCCACTCTCTTCCCCTGGATCAACGCCCATGAGCACCGGGGCATTTCTCTGAAAGTGGTCAAAAGCGTAAACGGTACCATTCCCACCGAGGATATGATCGCCGCCATCGACACGCATACCAAAGTGCTGGTCATTTCCAGTGCCCAGTTCTCCACCGGCTTCCGGGCCGATCTGGAAGCCCTGGGCAAAGTCTGTCACGAAAAGGGCATTGTCTTTGCCGTAGACGGCATCCAGACTCTGGGGCGGCTGAATATGGATGTTCAGGCCCTGCACATTGACTATCTGGTGGCCGGCTCCAACAAGGGGTTGCTGGGTTCTCTGGGCTGCGGCTTCGTCTATTGCAGCGACCGGATCGTGCAGGATATCATCCCTCCCTATGCCGGGTATCAGAGCACTGTCAGCCACGTCTCCCCGCCCTCCATCACCACCAATTTTGAGCACCTGGAATGGTATCCCCACGCCCGGCGGTTTGAAAGCGGCAACTTAAGCTACAACTGCATTCTGGCGGTAGACAAAGGCGTGGAGCTGCTGCTGGAGCTGGGCTTGGATAACATCGAGTCCCACGTCCTGGAGCTGGAGCGGTATCTGCGCGGGAAGCTGACGAACCTTCCTCTGTATGTGGTGCAGCCCGCTGACCCTAAGTTCTGGTCCGGTATTATCTGCATCTACTACCCCAAGGAAAAGGACGATGAGGTCATCCGGATTCTGAAGGGCTACCACATTCACGGCACCATGCGCGGCGGCTATATCCGCTTCGGTCTGGATTTCTACAATACCAAGGAGCAAATGGACACCGTTGTCAAAGCTCTGTTTGAAGTAGCAGAGCTTGCAAAATAAAAAAGAAAAGAGGAATCTGTATGAGTTTGTGGCAAAAATACAAGAAAACCCCGCTGCTGACCAAGCTGCTGGTAGCCATGATCCTGGGCATTGCCCTGGGTATCATTTTCGGCCCCAGCGTCACCGTCATCAAGCCACTCGGCACGGTGTTCCTGAACCTGCTGAAAATGGCCGCTCTGCCGCTGGTGGTGGTAAACCTGATCTCCGGCATTGCCTCCCTGGACGATCCCAAGAGCTTCGGCCGGGTAGGCGGCAAGATCATGGTCTACTACTTCGCCACCACCGCCGTGGCCATCGTCCTGGGTCTGACTGTAGGCTTCCTGTTCAAGCCCGGCGCGGGCTTCCAGCTCACCGGCACCTATGACGGGGCGGTGCAGACCATTCCTTCCATCGGCGAAACCATTGTCAATCTGATTCCCTCCAACATTTTTGCCTCCCTGACGAGCGGCAGCTTTGACCAGATCGTGGTGTTCAGTGCCTTCGTTGGTATCACCATTCTATTCCTGCCCGCCGAGCAGAAGGCGCCCCTTGCCAAGGGCGTGAACACCCTGGCCTCCCTGTTCAACAAGATGGTTGGCCTCATCATGGGCTACGCCCCCATCGGTATCTGCGCCCTGATGGCCTCCACCGTGGGCACCTACGGTGCCGATCTGTTCGGCTTCCTGGCAAAGTACCTGGGTGCTTCCTACAGTGCGGCAGCCCTGCATGTGTGCCTGTATCTGATTCTGCTGTTCGTCTTCACTGGCATGAAGCCTCTGTACTTCCTGAAAAAGGCTCTGCCACTGATGGTTACTACTCTGAGTACCAGTTCCTCTCTGGCCTGCGTCCCCGTGAATCTGCAATGCGCCGACGACCTGGACGTTGACCGGAAGGTCTCCGGCTTCACCATCCCTCTGGGCTCCCAGATCAACAAGGACGGCAACGGCATTATGCTGGCCATCACCTTCCTGTTCGCCGCCCAGTGCGTAGGCGCGGACACCAGCCTAGCAACCCTGCTGCGGGTCATTCTGATCTCCCTGATTCTGACCACCGGTGCCGGCGGTGTACCAGGCGGCGGCATCGTATCCATCGCCATCGTGGTGGATGCCTTCGGCCTGCCCCTGGAAGTCGTGGCTCTGGTCTCCGGCATTTTCACCCTCATCGACGTGGTATTCACCACCATGAACTGCCTGGGCGACCTGGTGGGCACGGTCATCGTGGACCGCTCCGAGAAGAAGCGCACTACCCGGCTGGAAGGGCACTCTGAAAACTGATTTCAACTCCTTACATCCAAACACCGCCGAGGAAAGGGAATGGCCCTTTCCTCGGCGGTGTTTTTCGGCTTTATTTGCCCGGGTGCAGGATGTCCTGCAAATGATCCAGCAGGAATTGCTGGGCGCCCTGAGAGTAGTAGACCGCCTGGTAGGTGCCGTACTGGCTCTCCCGGGTTCGGACCGTCAGACCCAGCTGCTCCCCTGCCTGGGTGGGCAGACGCTTGTATTTTCCATCCGGGCCCTCCTGCTTTTGCAAAAAACCCTTCAAAATCAGCCAGTTTGTGATGGTCGTGTGGCTGAGCCGCTTCCGATCCGGGTCCCCGATGGCATTCATCACCAGTTCCAGGAACTGGCTGATGAGAATGGGCTCCTGAGACGGCTTCACCCGGCGAAGCTCCTCCTCGGTGATGTAAAAATCTCCCTTAGCGGACTTACTCACCTTGCCGCCGTTGGCAATCAGCTGATCCAACACCCCGGATACATAGAAAAAGCACCGGGCCAGTCGGACGTTATTGAGTACCGAGTCCTCGGGCACCTCCTCATCCGTAATGGGGTTGATCCCCTGGGCCAGCTTGTCCAGATACATCTTCGCACGCTGCATGGTTTCCAGTTCTGTCATTTAGGCCTGCCTCCTTTTTTCTAGGGAAGCTCTGATTAAATCGGCAAGAGCTGGGAGCGAGAGATTTTGTTCTCAGGCAAGGTTTGGAAAATGGAGGAATACTTTGTGTATTTCCCATTTTTCAAACCGCAGACTGGGGGCAAAAGATCCGCTGCCCAGCCGCAGACGATTTATTCAGAGTTTCCTTAGTTTAACATTTTTCTTTGCTTTCCGCAAGACCGCACAAAGCGGCGGGCAGCAGATTCTCACGCTTTTTCATTTTGGGGCAAACCGGTCATTACCCGTTTTTTCGGGAAAGAGACTGCACATAACCGTCCAGCTCCTGACGGCTGATCAGGGAAGGGATTACGCCCTCTTTGGAAACGCTGTAGCCCGCGGCGTAATTGGCAATTTCTACCGCCTTGGAAATTTCCACGCCCCGGTACAAATAAGCCGTCAATGCGCTGAGGAAAGCGTCCGCCGCGCCGGAGGCATCGAACACCGGAAAAGTAACTGCCGGGAAGTAGCGGGATTGGCCGTCCTTGCGGATATAGCAGCCCTTGGCTCCCAGGGTGACCACAACCGTTCCCACGCCCTGGCGCAAAAGAAAATCAGCCTGCTCATCGATTCCCTGAATATCCGGGCAGATTTCATTCAGCTCTTCCCGGTTGGGGGCAATGATATCCACCTTTTGCAGCAGCTCCAGCGGCAATGGGCCACAGGCCGAAGGCTTCAGAATCGTGGGAATCTGATGATCTTTGGCCATGCGGCAGGCCTGTATCACCGTCTCCATGGGAATCTCCGTCTGAATCAGACAGAATGCCGCGTCCTCGAAAAGCGGTGCCATTTCCGCCACATCCTCGCCGGACAGGTGGGCATTGGCCCCGGACATGATGGTGATCATGCTCTCGCCGTCCTTCTGGACGAAAATATAGGCCTGACCGGTTTTTTCCCCGATGACCCTTCGGACACCTGCCCGGTTAATATGGTACTGATTCAGCGTATCGAATACCACACCGGAGTCGGAATCGCTTCCTACGCAGCCAATCACCGAAGTGCGGAAGCCCAGCTTGGCAAGCCCCACCGCCTCGTTGAGAGCCTTTCCGCCGGGATGGAAGGCCGTAGAAGAAGACACAACGGTTTTGCCGGTGCGGGGCAGCTTGTCCATCTTCAGGTAGTTATCAATATTGATACTTCCGACAACCAGAATGCGCCTGGGCAGCTCCCTGTACGGAACGCCCAGAGAGCCATTGCCTGTTATCGAGATTTCCGGCACAAACTCCGGGAAATCTCCCTCCTGTTTCTCAATCTCCCTCACAAGTCGGTGGCAAAGATAGCTTCCGTAGTCCGCCATCGGCACCGGCACGGCAGACAGAGAACCCAGGGCTTCTACCGGATCACTTTGCGCGCACAAGGTCAGAAGAGACAGCTCCGTGGGAATGGAAATATTCCGATCTCCGGCGGCTTTGTACATTTCGATTCCAGTGCTGTAACTTGCTGTAATAACGGCACTGATATCATGGGAAACGATTTTTTGAAGCAATGCGTTGGATGGCTCCCGATAAACGAGAGACGGATCCGCCAGAATGTGATTTTCAAACAGGCACTTCCGGTAGCCCTCCAGAAAGCTCTCAGCATCGGAATCCACGCAGGCAATATGACTGTGCCCCAGTTTGACCAGGGCATCTGTCATGGCATAGCCAAAGGACTCTAAACCCAATCGAAAGCTATCCGCATGGGGGGCCTTGTAGAGATAGACCGGGATTTCCTCCCGGGCCAGGGTCGGCAGATGGCGCAGGCTTTCCTCGCCCACCGGTTCCCAGATAAGGCCGTCAATATGATGAGACGTGAGAATGGCAAGGTTCTTCTCCTCCAGCACCGGGTCTTCTCCGCTGAATCGCGGAATGATGGAATAGCCCATAAGCTGTGCCTGTCGGGAAAAACCCTCCAGGAAATCACCGCATTGCTCAAAGCTCTTGAGCAGTACGCCGAGAATGAAGGATTTGGAGCCGCTGTCCATTGCGGCGGAATAGGCCTGATAATTGTATTCCTTCACCAGGTTCAGAACCCGCTCCCGGGTGGCCGCGCTGATGCTGTCATCCTTTCCATTGATGACCTTGGAAACCGTTGATGGAGATACTCCCGCCAGTCTTGCCAGATCCCGAATGTTCATTGCTGCTCCTCGCTCTCGTTCAATATCGACAATATTATAATTCACGATCCCGATAAAATCAATGGTCAAATGGTCATAGTCACCAAAAAGCTCAATTATTCAAAGTTGGATATTGACAGATTGGAAAGTTCGTTGTATATTATCGCTAAAGAAAACTGTTTCGGAAAACTATTTCGTTGGAGGGATAACGTGAAAATATTGAATTTGGGTTCTCTGAACGTGGATATCACCTACCTGGTGGATCACGTTGTTGCACCCGGCGAAACCATAAAAGCCTCCCGCCGGGAACGGTTCTGCGGAGGCAAGGGGCTGAATCAGTCCATCGCCCTCGCCAAAGCCGGCGCGCAGGTCTATCATGCCGGCTGTATCGGAAGAGACGGCGAGATGCTCAGTGCCATGCTTCGCAACGCCGGTGTGGATATCCGTTTCTTGGAACAGGTCGATGAGCCCTCCGGACACGCCATTATCCAGGTGGATGAAAAGGGGCAGAACAGCATCGTGATTTACGGCGGTGCCAACGCCTGTGTGACCAGAGAATACATCGATCAGGTAATCGCCAATTTTGACTGCGGTGACGTGCTGCTGCTGCAAAATGAAATTTCCAATATTGACTACGCAATCCAGGCGGCAGCTCATCAGGGAATGCGGGTCGCGCTGAATCCCTCCCCCTTTGATGAAAGGCTTCTGGACTGCGACTTGCGCAAGGTCAGCTGGCTGATTCTCAACGAAGTGGAAGGCCAGCAGATGACCGGCTGCTCCGCTGTGGAGCCCGAGCAAATTCTGGAACAGCTCCACAAACGCTATCCCCAGGCAGCCTGCGTGCTGACCTTGGGCACAGCCGGCGCCTACTATCAGGATGCGCATACCACCGCCTTCCAGGACACCTTCCGGGTAAAATCCGTGGACAGCACCGGGGCGGGCGATACCTTTACCGGTTTCTTCCTGGCAGGCATGACCCAGGGCTGCGACGCCAAGCAGGCCATGCGCCGGGCGTCAGCGGCGGCAGCCATCTCCGTAAGCCGCCGGGGTGCCTCCGCCAGCATCCCCACCGATCAGGAGGTTCGACAGTTCCTGGATTCCGAACTGCCATTAACGCTTTCTTTTCTCTGAATGTCAACTCGCCCGCCGCAAAGCTTTGCGGCGGGCGTCAGTTTTCAAAGAATTTCCGATTTCAATGGGCGAAGCGGGGCTTGTTGGCAGACTGAGAAGGGGATGACCAAGCAGTCATCCCCCTCCTTGCAATTGCAGTATTAGCCGTTCCGGTAAGCTCTCACGATTGCCTCGTCGCTGCACACAAAGGGATTCAGCCGGCCCACGCCCTGGAACATTTTGTACAGGGTAGGATTTTTCTTCGTGGTGAAGCCGGACAGATTCAGGCTGGTCAGGCTCCCGCACCCGGCGAACATGGCGCTCATGCTCTGAACCTTGCCGGTGTCAAAGCTGCTCAGATCAATGGATGTCAGACCGGCGCAGCTGCCGAAGCGGTTTGCCATGGCAGTGACCTTAGAGGTATCAAAGTTTCCGCCAGGCAGAAGTCCCTACTGGAAAAGGGGCTGGTATCCGGTGCCGGTACCAACTGACCCCTTCCGCAGCGGAAAAAGCCCCTCCCTGGGTTTTCATCCCCAGGGAGGGGCTTTTTATCGTTTCCGGTGCGCCAGAGTTACACCGCTTCGTGGGTGCCGTAGTAGGCGTTCAGGTACATCTGCCGGATTTCGCTCATCAGGGGGTACCGGGGGTTGGCGCCGGTGCACTGGTCGTCGAAGGCCTGCTCCACCATGGCATCCAGCCGGTTCAGGAAATCCTGCTCGTCGATACCGTAGTCCCGGATGGTCTTCTTGATGCCCACCCGCTCTTTCAGGGCATCGATGGCGGCAACCAGATTCTCCAGTTTCTCCTCGACCGTACGGCCTCCCAGCTTGAGATAATCCGCAACCTCCGCATACCGAGCCAGAGTGTGGGGATGGTCGTACTGGGGGAAGGTGCCCATCTTCACGGGAACCTCGGCGGCGTTGAAGCGCAGCACCTCGTCGATCATCAGGGCGTTGGCCACGCCGTGGGGCAGATGATGGAAGGCACCCAGCTTGTGAGCCATGGAGTGGCACACACCCAGGAAGGCGTTGGCGAAGGCCATACCTGCCATGCAGGCGGCGTGAGCCATATTCTCCCGGGCACGGGGTTCCTTAGCGCCGCCCTCGTAAGCCTTGGGCAGGTTCTCAAAAATCAGCTTCAGACTCCGCAGGGCCAAGCCGTCGGTGTAGTCGGTAGCCATGACGGAGGCATAGGCTTCCAGGGCGTGGGTCACGGCATCAATGCCGGAGGCGGCGGTGAGGCCTCTGGGGGCGTTCATCATCATGTCCGCGTCCACGATGGACATCTTGGGAAGCAGCTCGTAGTCCGCCAGCGGGTACTTGACCCCGGTCTGCTCATCGGTGATGACGGCGAAGGGGGTCACCTCGGAGCCGGTGCCGGCAGAGGTGGGGATGGCCACAAAATAGGCCTTTTCGCCCATCTTGGGGAAGGTGTAAACACGCTTGCGGATATCGCAGAACCGCATGGCCATATCCTGGAAGTCCGCCTCAGGATGCTCATAGAGCACCCACATGATTTTGCCCGCATCCATGGCGGAGCCGCCGCCGATGGCGAGAATCAAATCCGGCTGGAAGGCGGTCATCTGAGCCGCACCCTCCCGGGCGCAGGCCAGGGTAGGATCGGGAGCCACATTGTAGAAGGTGGTATGGCGCACGCCCATTTCGTCCAGCTTCTGCTCAATGGGTTTCGTGTAGCCGTTCTGATACAGGAAGGAATCGGTGACGATGAAGGCCTTCTTATGCTCCTTCAGTTCGGACAGAGCAACGGGCAGGCAGCCCTTCTTGAAATAGACCTTTTCAGGCGCACGGAACCACAGCATATTCTCCCTCCGGATGGCAACGGTTTTGATGTTCAGCAGGTGCTTGACCCCCACATTCTCCGACACGGAGTTGCCGCCCCAGCTGCCGCAGCCCAGGGTCAGGGAAGGAGCCAGCTTGAAGTTGTACAGGTCGCCGATGCCGCCCTGGGAGGAGGGGGTATTCACCAGAATCCGGCAGGCCTTCATGGCGTGAGCAAATGCATCCAGCTTCTCCGGGCAGTTCACCTCGTCCAGGTAAATGGAAGCGGTGTGGCCAAAGCCGCCGTCCCGCACCAGGGTCTCCGCCTTTTCCAGGGCATCGGCGAAATCGGAAGCCCGGTACATGGCCAGCACGGGAGAGAGCTTCTCATGGGCGAAGGCTTCGCTCAGGTCGGTGGATTCCACTTCGCCGATGAGGATTTTGGTCTTCTCCGGCACCTGGATTCCGGCCATTTCGGCAATTTTAGCAGCCGGCTGACCCACAATTTTCGCATTCAGTCTGCCGCCGGGAAGGATGGTATCCCGAACCTTCTGCGCCTCATCCGCATTCAGAATATAGCAGCCCCGGCGGACGAATTCGGCCTTCACGGCCTCATAAACCCCGTCCAGCACCACCACGCTCTGCTCGGAGGCGCAGATCATGCCGTTGTCAAAGGTCTTGGAGTGGATGACGGAGGAAACCGCCAGCAGAATGTCCGCGGTGTCGTCAATGACGGCAGGGGTGTTGCCGGGGCCAACGCCCAGGGCGGGCTTTCCGGAGGAATAGGCGGCCTTCACCATACCGGGGCCGCCGGTGGCGAGAATCAGATCGGCCTGTCCCATCAGCTGATTGGTCAGCTCCAGACTGGGCTGGTCAATCCAGCCGATGATGTCCTCAGGGGCACCGGCGGCCACCGCCGCCTCCAGGACGGCCTTTGCCGCCGCGATGGTGCAGCCCTTGGCTCTGGGATGGGGGCTGATGATGATACCGTTTCGGGTTTTCAGGCAAATCAGGGCCTTGAAAATGGCGGTTGAGGTGGGATTGGTGGTGGGAATCACCGCGGCGATGACGCCGATGGGCTCGGCAATCCGACGGATGCCATAGGCGGTGTCCTCTTCGATGATGCCGCAGGTCTTGGTGTCCCGGTAGGCATTATAAATGTACTCGGAGGCAAAGTGGTTCTTGATGACCTTGTCCTCCACCACGCCCATGCCGGTTTCCTCCACGGCAAGCTTTGCCAGGGGAATCCGCAGCTGATTGGCGGCAGTGGCAGCGGCCAGAAAAATCTTATCCACCTGCTCCTGGGTGTATTCGGCATACTTCTTCTGGGCGGCACGGCACCGGGAAAGGGCGTCTGTCAATTCCTGAGGGTTGGTGACGGGAGCGTATTGTTTTTCCATAGTAAACCATCCTTTTCCTTTTTAATCAGTAATTGTATACCGATATCTGTTTATCGATACTATACATCATGGATATTTCCTTGTCAATAGGCAATCCCCACAAACGGAGAAATTTTTGTATCCCATCCGTGCGGGAAGCTTTTGGATGATTTTCCTTTCCGAAAGGCGGTTGACTTTCAGGGTTGAAGGCCATATCATGAAGGAGACCCGGAACGCACCGCTTTCGGTGTGTACGGAGTAACGCTTGGGAGGCTGACTATGAAGAAAATTCGTGCGATCTGTGACATTCAGGCAGAAGATGTGGAATTAAAGGCAGGAACCATTCTGGAAATTGTAGAGGTCGTGGAAGATCAGATTGTCGTCCGGATTCCGGAGGGAGAATATTACTGCATGAGCTCCGAAGCCTTGGAAACCGGCTTTGAAATTGCGGAGAATTGACCTCCCGCTTCCCTCCGGAAAACCGCTTGCGCCGAGTTCTGAAATATGCTAGAATAAGAATAGGATTTTAGCGCAATCGGAGGGGAGGGTGCGGTAATGGCATATGTGGAAGGGCTTATCAGTGTGGTGATTCCCACACGGAACCGGGCCGCCCTGCTGGGTCGGGCTCTGAACTCCGCTCTGGGCCAGACCTACTCCCCTCTGGAAGTGATCGTCGTGTCCGACGGCTCTGAGGACGAAACCGAAGACTTTATGCGAAAAATGGAAGAAACCCACGAAAATGTCAGGTTTCTCTCCTATTTCCCGGGGCAAGGAGGAAATCACGCCCGAAACATAGGGGTTCAGGCGGCTCAGGGCCAGTGGATCGCCTTTCTGGATGATGACGACGAGTGGCATCCGGACAAACTGCGGCTGCAAATGGAGCTTGCGGGAACGGATGAGGAAATGGGCCTGATCTGCACGGCCTCCACCTATGTCCAGGATGATACGGGCCGTCGGCAGTACTTCTGCCCGAACGCGCCCTACGATGCCTCCCTGGCAATTCTGGAGGAAAACTGCGTAGGCTCCACCACCTCCGTGATGGCAAAGCACGCTCTTCTGGATGCCTGCGGCCTGTTTGACGAGGAAATGCCCGCCCGGCAGGATTATGACATGTGGGTGCGGCTGTGTCAGGTGACGAAGGTTGGCGTGGTGAAGCAGTCCTGCGTGGAATACCACAATCTGGCGGAAAATAACCAGATTTCCTGGGACTATCGGCGATTTGTAGCCGCCAACGACCGATTGCGGAAAAAATACGGAGCCCTGCGGATCCAGCGGCTCGGCCCGGCAGCAGAACGGGCGGTGCGGGCTCGGGAAGCCCTGTCCGTGGCCCGGAAGGCCTTCAAAGCGGGCCGTCGGGATATCGTTTGTGTCTTCGCCCGGGAATCTCTGAAAATCCGGTTTTCCGCAGAGGCGATTGTCTGTCTGCTGGCCGCTTACCTGCCCGCCGGACTGGTAAGCCGGGTGTATATGTCGCTGTGTTGGAAAAAATGATGGGGGTTTTCTCCCCCGGCTCCAAGGATATTTCCTCCCTGCTTTTGGCCGGGAGGAAAATTTTTCTGTACATTTCGGGGTTTTATGGTACAATGAAAAGGTTTACGGCAGCAAATTCCCCCGTAAGAGATAGGAAGGAGTTTTTTCATGCAATTTATCCGCAATTTTGCCAAGAAGTACAACGATACCAGCCTGATTGTCCGGATTCTCATCGGTCTGGCGCTGGGCACGGTGCTTGCGCTCTTGGTTCCCGATGCCGGCTGGATCGGCATTTTTGGCAGTCTGTTCGTTGGGGCTCTGAAGGGCATCGCCCCGGTGCTGGTCTTCGTCATCGTATCTTCCGCCCTGGCTCAGTCCAGCGCCAAGCTGGATCGCCGGTTTGCCACCGTCATCTGGCTGTACCTGCTGACCACCTTCATCGCGGCGGTACTGGCAGTCATCACCAGCTTCCTGTTCCCCGTCACCGTTGACCTGGTGGAGGCGGCCCAGTCCGATGTGATTCCCCAGGGTCTGGGCGAGGTGCTGAACACCCTGCTGACCAACTTTGTGGCCAACCCTGTGGCCGCCATCATGAACGGCAACTACATCGGCATTCTCTTCTGGGCCTGCCTGTTTGGCCTGGCTATGAAGGGCATCGGCTCGGAAACCACCAAGCAGTTTATGGCAGACATTGCCGACACCGTTTCCCAGATCGTCCGCTGGGTCATCAACCTGGCTCCCTTCGGCATTATGGGTCTGGTGTACGCCAACGTGGTGGGCAACGGCATGGCCATCTTCACCCAGTACGGCAAGCTGCTGGTGCTCCTGGTGGGTACCATGCTGCTGATGGCGCTGGTCATCAATCCCCTGATCATCTTCGCTTATCTGCAGTGCAACCCCTATCCCCTGGTACTGCGGTGTCTGAAAGAGTCCGGCCTGACGGCCTTCTTCACCCGCTCCTCCGCCGCCAACATTCCCGTGAATATGGCTCTGTGCGAGAAGCTGGGCATGGATCGGGATATGTACTCCGTGTCCATCCCTCTGGGTGCCACCATCAACATGGACGGTGCCGCCGTGACCATCACCGTCATGGCTCTGGCCGCCGCCAATACCCTGGGCATTTCCGTCTCCTTCACCGCCGCCATTGTGCTGGCCTTTATGAGCGCCCTGGGTGCCTGCGGCGCTTCCGGCGTGGCCGGCGGCTCCCTGCTGCTGATTCCCATGGCCTGCTCCCTGTTTGGCATTCCCAATGACATCGGTATGCAGATGGTAGGCGTGGGCTTCATCATCGGCGTGGTGCAGGACTCCGTGGAAACCGCTCTGAACTCCGCCGGCGACGTGGAATTTGCCGCCACCGCCGAGTTCTACCAGTGGCGCAAGGAGGGCAAGCCCCTGCCCGAGTTCCTGCGGAAGAAGTAATAAGGCATTTTATGGCGAAACCCCCGGACAAAAGTCCGGGGGTTTTGACATTCATATGGAAAATTTTCACGGAAGTGACACGTTCTTTCGTTTCTGCTCAGTACCAAACGCACCGATATCGAGCCTGTACCCAACGGTCTTTCGGTGACTCACCAGCCTGACACGCATCGGCTGTTGGCTCTGCCGCCCCGGCTTATTGGCAGCTGCGGTGGATGCCGGTGACGGAGAACTCCACCCATTCGGCAATGTTGGTGCAGTGGTCGCCGATCCGCTCAAAATACTTGGCGATCATCAGAAGATCCAGGGCGTACTCCCCTTCCGTGGGCTTCTGGGCAATGCGTGTCAGAATGTCAGTTTTGATCTGATTGAAGAAACTGTCCACCACGTCGTCATACTCCATGACCTGCTTGGCAAGGCTCAGATCCTGGCGGACATAAGCATCCACCGCCTGGTTCACCATGTACTTGGCCGCCTTTGCCATTTCCTCGATCTGGGAGCTGTGCTCCTCCGGGGCACGCTGCATCTTGGGGATCAAATCCACGATGTCCTCGGCCTGATCGCCGATGCGCTCCATATCGGTAATCATCTTCATAGCCGCGCTGATCTGCCGCAGATCTCCCGCCACAGGCTGCTGGCGCAGCAGCAGCTTCAGGCAGATAGTCTCAATGGTGCGCTCGCTTTCATCGATGGTGGCTCCCACATGGGCGGTTTCCTCCGCCAAGGCCTGGCTGTAATCCGTAAGTGCCTTGGATGCCAGATCGATGATTTCCTCGCAGGCCGCGCCCATCTGAATCAGCTCCTGATTCAGATTCCACAGCTGCTCCTGGTATACATCCCGCATAATATTTCCTCCTTAGCCGAACCGGCCGGTGATATAGTCTTCTGTACGTTTGTCTGTGGGCTTCGAGAACAGCTGCTCGGTGTCACCGTACTCCACCAGCTCGCCCAGCAGGAAGAAGGCGGTCTGATCGGAAATCCGCACGGCCTGCTGCATATTGTGGGTGACGATGACGATGGTGTACTTCTCCTTCAGCTCCATAGCCAGATCCTCAATCCGGGAGGTGGAAATGGGGTCAAGGGCAGAGGTGGGCTCGTCCATCAGCAGCACCGTGGGCTCCACCGCCAGGGCTCTGGCGATGCAGAGCCGTTGCTGCTGACCGCCGGACATGCCCAGGGCGTTCTTTTTCAGCCGATCCTTCACCTCGTCCCAGATGGCCGCTCCCCGGAGAGCCTTCTCCACGATCTCGTCCAGCTGGGCCCGATTGCGGATGCCATGGGTTCGGGGGCCGTAGGCGATGTTGTCGTAAATGCTCATGGGAAAGGGATTGGGCTTCTGGAAGACCATGCCGATCTCCTTGCGCAGGCCGTTGACCTCCGCGTCGAAGATGTTCTGCCCCTTGTAGTTCACTTCACCGGTGATTTTCACGCCGGGAATCAGGTCGTTCATCCGGTTCAGGGTTTTCAGGAAGGTGGACTTGCCGCAGCCCGAGGGGCCGATCAGGGCGGTAATGGACTTTTCCGGAATGTCCAGCTGAATGTTGTGCAAGGCCTGGGTCTGACCGTACCAGAGATTCATGTCCCGGACGGTAATAATCGGTTGATTCATAATTCTCTCCTTATACTGCGTTCTTCTTTCGATAATATTTCGTAACCGCGCTGGCAGCCAGGTTGATGGCAAAGGCCAGCACCATGAGGATGGCGGCAATGCCGAAGGCCACGCCGAACTCGCCCTGCTCCTTGGCGTAGACATACAGGGCAACGGTCAGGGTTGCGCCCGCGCTGTGCAGTCCCTTGGCAAAGCCGTTCAGGGCATGGGCAAAGCCGGCGGTGAAAAGCAGGGCGGCGGACTCGCCCAGAATCCGTCCTACGGACAGGATGCAGCCGGTGATCACACCGTCCACGCAGCTGGGCAGCACCACCGTGCGCACCACCCGCCATTTGCCCGCGCCCAGACCGAAGGCTCCCTCCCGATAGGACTGGGGCACGGTCTTCAGGCTCTCCTGGGTGTTGCGCAAAATGGTAGGCAGATTCATAATCACCAGGGTCAGAGCCCCTGCCAGCAGGCTGGTGCCCAGGGTGTTGGAAAACATCAGCATACCCACCAGGCCATAGATGATGGAGGGAATGCCGCTGAGGGCCTCGGCGGCGTACTCAATAACACCCACCAGATGCCGGTTGGAGGCATACTCCGTCAGGTAGACCGCCGCGCCCACGCCCAGAGGCAGGACAACGGCAAGACTGGCAATGACGATATAAAGGGTGTTCAGGATATCCGGCAGGATGCCGATCTTTCCGCTTAAATAGCTGGGCTTGGTGCTGACGAACTCCCAGCTCAGGTTGGGAACGCCCTTCAGGAGTACATAGCCCACAATGCAAAGGGTCAGCAGTGCGGTCAGTCCGGTTGCCACCCACATGCCGATGCGCACAAGCCACACAAAACCCTGACGGGAAGCGGGCATTTTCTCGTTTTTCATTCCTTTTTGCCTCCCTTCAGGAAGAAGTTCAGAATCGCGTTGATGAGCATAATGAACAGGAACAGCACCAGGGCGATGGAAAACAGGGCCTGACGCTGAAGGCCGCTGGAGTAGGACATTTCCGAAGCCACCGCGGTGGTCAGGAACCGGACGGACTGGAAAAGCCCGGGCATGTTGGCGGCGTTGCCTGCCACCATCATGACCGCCATGGCCTCGCCAATGGCCCGTCCCACGCCCAGCACCACCGCCGCGGCAATGCCGCTTTGGGCGGCGGGAGCGGACACCCGGAACCAGGTCTCCTCCGGCGTGGCACCCAGTGCCAGAGAAGCGTCCTCATATTCCTTGGGTACCGCCTCCAGAGCGGTGACGGACATTTTAATGATAGAGGGCAGGATCATAATGGCCAGGACAATGATGGCGGCAAGCAGGCTGGCTCCGTCCGGGATATGGAAGAAATTCCGGATTCCGGGCACCAGCACCATCATGCCCACCAGGCCGTAGACCACGGAGGGGATGCCCGCCAGCATGGAAACCGCCTGGCCCATCCATTCCCGGATCGAAGCAGGTGCCATTTTCGCCAGGTACATGGCGGTGAGGAAGCCCACAGGCACGCCCAGCAGAATTGCCCCGGCAGTGCCGTAGACGCTGGTCAGAATAAAGGGGAGAATACCGAATTTGGGTTCTGCCGCCGTGGAGGCCCAGGTGGTTCCGAAGAGGAAGTCCGTAAGACCGATCTCCCGGATGGCCGGAATGCCGGAGATGACCAGATAGCCGGTAATCAGCAGCACACAGGCCACCGTCACCAGCCCCAGCAGCAGGAAAATACCGTGAACCACTGTTTCCAGCAGATTGTTTTTGACTTTCATAGACTGTTCCTTTCCTATACTTTTTACGGTTTCATTGTAGATTTGAAATGTAAAGTGAGAAATCAGCCGATTGTAAAGTTTGCGTCAAGTCACCCTGGTTTCTCCGAGAACCACCCTATAGCGCATGTCATTGCGAACCAGTGGTGCTCCGCGCAGCGAATCAGAATCTCAATGACTGCCTGTGGCAGTCATACCTTAATGTAACGCAGACTGGCGTGGCCCCTTCCAGGGATTCCCTCCGGTCACAATCCGTTCCCCCAAGCCTTCCCCTCCAGTCTGGCCTCCTCGCAACGACACGTTCTATCCAAGAATTGCGCAATGACATACGCTATTTGAAAATGCCTGCAAACGCAGGAAAACACCCCCTCGGGTGAGGGGGTGTCTTCCATCCATATTAGCCGTTGGCGGGAACCGCACCGGCGGCGGCGATGATCTCGCCGACATCGGCGGAGGTGGCGTAGTCGAAGAAGGCCTGAGCCACATCGTTCAGCTTCTCACCGGTCTTGGTAGCCAGGACGAAGGGACGCTGGATGGTGTAGGTGCCGTCCTTGACGGTTGCCTCGGTGGGGGTAACACCCGCCACCTTCAGAGCCTTGACGGTATCCTTGACGGCAGCCAGAGAGGCGTAGCCGATGGCGTCGGGGTTCTGGGCAACGGTGGTGATCACGTCGCCGGTGGAGCTCAGCTCCTGACGGTACTGGCAAGCGTCAACCACGCCCACGATTTCCTCAAAGCCGCCCCGGGTGCCGGAGCCGGCCTCACGGCCGATGAGGACGATCTGGCTGTCATTGCCGCCAACCTCGGACCAGTTGGTGATCTTGCCGGTGTAGATGTCGGCAATCTGCTCCAGGGACAGGTCTTCCACAGGGTTTGCAGGGTTCACAATCATAGCGATGCCATCGTAGGCCAGAACGGTTTCGGTCAGACCCGCTTCCTTCTCAGCATCCTTCAGGGCACGGGAGGACAGGCCGATGTCGCAGCGGCCCTCCTGGACAGCCTGGATGCCGGAGCCGGAACCGGTGGGGTTGTAAGTAAAGGTGGTGTCGGGGTTTGCCTCCATGAAGGCCTCGCCCAGTGCGCCGATGACCTTCTCCATGGAGGTGGAGCCGTCGGTGGCGACGGTACCGGAGAGCTTTGCGGCAGCGGTGGTTGCGGGAGCCTCCGTAGCGGGGGCGGCGGAAGCCGCGGGAGCGGTGGTGGCGGCAGGTGCGGCGGTCTGACCGCAGGCGGCCAGGCTCAGTGCCAGAATCAGGCACAGTGCAATGCTGACAATACGTTTCATTTTCTTTGATCTCCTTCATCAATTCATTTTCGGATTCACATCCTACGGGCATTATCCTATTCCCGCTGTGTAAAATCCAAAAGTCAGGAATTGTAAAGCCTCTGAAAAATCTTCAAGAAAACTTAATTTGTCATTCCGGGCATTTCATGCTATGATAGTATCGCCAATTAAGGAGGTAAATGTATGAAAAAATGGTATCTGACCCTGATTTTGTGTCTGCTTCTGGCAGGCTGTACCATAAAGGACGAACCCGTGACTCTGCCCGCGCCGGAGCCCGCCACCAAGCCCGTGGCGCAGACCAACTGGATTCAGCCCCTGCCCGGGACCCTTGACCTGGAAAACCCGGGCAGCTGCACCCTGTCCGTATCCTTGGCAGAGGGGGACGTCTATCTGGACGATACCGGCGTATTGCGGATGAAGCTCACCGTATACGACTATGACCGCTACGGTGCGGCGGATATTGCCGCCCTGCGGGTGGGTGACACAATCTCCATTGACGCGGAAAAGGTGGTGGTGAAGGAGCTGAGCGAGGATGCTTACGGCACCGTGGACATCAACGGCGGTCTGAGCGGCGACGGCTACAGCCTGACCACCAACGACGACGCCACCTATCACCGGCTGCTGGAGAATGACTCCAAAGACTACCGGGAGCTTGGCGTCATCACCGTGCCCGTGGACGAAAGCCTTGTCTACACCGATATGTCTCAGCCTGACAAGGATCCCAAAGTCTATGTTTCCGGCGATTTCCTCACCCCGGACAACGGAATTGACTATGGCTTCTATCCCCAGAACACCACCGTCCGGCTGGAGAACGGCCGGGCCGTGGAAATGACCCGGATCTTCGTGCCCTGAGAAATGGCTCCTTCGCGGGAAGGGGCTTTGGCTGGGGCAGCCTTGTTAACGGTTGTCATTGCGAACCAGTAGCACTGATGTGGCCCTTTTCAGGGATTTCCTCCGATCACAACCCGTTTCCTTAGCCTTCCCCTGAAAGGGGAAGGTGCCGGTCGGGCGGATGAGGTTGCTGTCAGAAAATGTTCAAATAAGAGATTGTAGGGGACGATGCCCTCATCGTCCCGTGAATTGTAAGTCTATCCTTATATTCCAAAACTCACAGAGTGTTTCGGCTCTGGTTCCTCCGGAGGCAATGTTCTTGTCCCGGCAAGAACATTGAGAAGAAGCCGGCTCAAGGGGCGCT
>UQXG01000025.1 GCA_900544945.1 uncultured Eubacteriales bacterium
TGGCCTTGCGGGAGACGGCCATGACAGCTCCCCTTGATCAGCAAGGGGAGCCTTTTGCCCCTTTACACAATGTGGGTTTTGCGCTTCGCCGGGATGCGGCCTGACACTTAGAGGGAATTCCTACACCACAAAACAACTGGTTCGCAATGGCAACGTATTTTGCAGACTTTTTTGACACGCTGAAAAGCACCCCATCCTAGGATGGGGTGCTTTTGGCAACGCAGGTCTATAAGCCGGGTTCTGTCTTGACAGCCATCTATCTAGCCCCGCGGTTGCCCGCGGGATCAAGCCGCCTCCTCGGGACGGTCGGGCGAACCTATGTCCCTCCACGGCGTTGCTCCGGGATAGAGTTTACAGCACCCACATGTCTCCATGGGGCGGGTGCGCTCTTACCGCACCTTTTCACTATGACCGGCAAGCCGGCTACATCTCTCTGTTGCACTTGTCCTGAGGTTACCCTCGGCGGGCGTTACCCGTTATCCCTGCCCTGTGGAGCCCGGACTTTCCTCATCCGCAGCCTTTCGGCTTGCGTCCGCGGCTGTCCGACCTGGTCGCGGGGATATTGTAACCCATGAAGGCCGAATTGTCAAATGCCCTTGAAAAATCTTTTGGAAGTCGCTATACTGTAGGTAATCTATGATTAAGCGAGGAATGGCAAATGTCAGATCGGTTTACGCAGTATTTTCACTCTCTGAAGGACAAAAAAATCGCGGTGTTAGGTCTGGGGGTCAGCAATCGGCCGCTGGTGCGGCTGCTGCTGGATTTCGGCTGCCAGGTCACCGGCTGTGACAAAACCCCCCGGGAAAAGCTGGACGGGGAGGTGCTGGAGCTGGAAAAGGCGGGCTGCACTCTGCATGTCGGGGAAAATTATCTGGACGGCGTGGAGGCGGACGTGGTTTTCCGCACTCCGGGAATGCACCCGGCGAACCCGGCCATTCAGGCCTTGGTGAGCCGGGGCGCTCAGGTCACCAGCGAGATGGAGGTTTTCTTCGAGGTCTGCCCCTGTACCATCCTGGCGGTGACCGGCTCCGACGGAAAAACCACCACCACCACCCTGGTCTCCGAAATGCTGAAAGCCGAGGGGAAAACCGTCTGGCTGGGTGGCAATATCGGAACGCCTCTGCTGCCTCTGGTGCGGCAGATGAAGCCCTCGGATTTTGCGGTGGTGGAGCTTAGCTCCTTCCAGCTCATGGACATGAAGCGCAGTCCCGCCCGGGCGGTGATTACCAATCTGGCTCCCAACCACCTGGACATTCACAAGGACATGGCGGAATATGTCCAGGCGAAAACCAACATTTTCCGCTACCAGGATGAAAGCGGTATCCTGATTCTCAACGCCGACAACCCTATCACCTCCGCCTTCCGGGGTAACGGCAAGACCCAGTTCTTCTCCCGGCAGAAGGAAGCTGATGTGTGCCTGGTGGACGGGGTGATTTGCCGCCATGGGGAAAAAGTGCTGAAGACTTCGGAGATTCTGATTCCTGGGGTACATAACGTGGAAAACTACATGGCTGCCATCGCCATGGTGGACGGTCTGGTAAGCGACGAAACCATCCGTCAGGTGGCGAGAACCTTCGGCGGTGTGGAGCATCGGATTGAGCTGGTGCGCGTTAAGGATGGGGTGCGGTTCTATAACGACTCCATCGCCTCCAGTCCCAGCCGCACCATTGCCGGTCTGCGCAGCTTCCCGGAGAAGGTGATTCTCATTGCTGGGGGCTACGACAAGCACATTCCCTATGATGTGCTGGGGCCGGAGATCTGTGCCCATGTGAAGAAGCTGTTCCTGGGCGGCGCCACCGGGGAAAAAATCCGGCAAGCGGTGATTTCCTGCCCGGAGTATGACCCCAATACCCTGGAAATCACGGACTGCGGCAGCTTTGAGCCGGCGGTTCGTGCGGCGGCAGCGGCGGCAAAGCCCGGAGACGTGGTACTCATGAGCCCCGCCAGCGCGGCCTTCGACCAGTTCAAGAACTTTATGGTTCGGGGCGATTTCTATAAGAAACTGGTAAAGGAGCTGTGACCATGGATATCACAAAGGTGACTCGCCCGGCCCGGAAGCTTCTGCCCCTGAAAACCTGCGGCGCGGTGATTGTGGCTGCGGGCAGCGCCTCCCGGATGGGGGGCATCGACAAGGTAATGGCGTCTCTGGGTGGCGAGCCCATGATCGTCCGCACCGTCCGGGCTTTTCAGAACTGTGACGCCATTGCTTCCATCGTCATTGTTACCCGGGAGGACTTGATTCGGCCCATTTCCGGCCTGTGCCGGGATATGAGCAAGGTCACCGCCGTGGTCTGCGGCGGCAGCAGCCGACAGGAATCGGTGCATCTGGGGCTGAACGCTCTGCCCAAAGGCACCAAGCTGGCGGCCGTTCACGACGGAGCCCGGCCTCTGGTTTCCTGGCAGGTCATTGACCGGGTCGTCCGGGCGGCCAATACCTACGGTGGGGCGGCCCCGGCCATTGCGGTGAAGGACACCATCAAGGTGGTGAAGGGCGGCCTGGTGGAATCCACACCCGATCGGGCCAGCTTACAGGCGGTGCAGACCCCCCAGGTTTTCGACTTTGACCTGCTCCGGGGTGCCCTGAAAAAGGCGGAGGAAGACAAGGCTCAGGTCACTGACGACTGCTCTGCTGTAGAGCGGCTGGGCATGAAAATCAAAATCGTGGAGGGGGACGAGCGGAATCTGAAGGTCACAACCCCTATGGATCTGAAAATCGCAGAGCTGCTATTGGAGGAAACAAAATGAGAATCGGACACGGATATGACGTACACCGGCTGGTGGAGGGCCGAGACCTGATCCTGGGCGGGGTAAAAATCCCCTATGAGAAGGGCCTGCTGGGACATTCTGACGCGGATGTGCTGCTCCACGCGGTATCCGATGCCCTGCTGGGGGCGGCGGGCCTGGGGGACATCGGCCGCCATTTCCCGGATACCGACCCAAAGTACAAGGGGGCGGATTCCCTGGAGCTTTTGCGGCAGGTGTACCGGAAAATTTCGGAAAAGGGCTACAAGGTGGGGAACATCGACGTGACCATGATTGCCCAGAAACCGAAATTGAAGGATTACATTCCGCAGATGCAGGCCAACATTGCCGCCGCAGTGGAGGCGGCACCTGACCGGGTGAACGTAAAGGCCACCACCGAGGAAAAGCTGGGATTCACCGGCACCGGCGAGGGCATGTCCTGCCACGCGGTGTGCTTATTGGAGGAAATCTGAGAAAAGGCGCGGGGGAGACCCTGCGCCTTTTTGTCGAAACACCAAAATCGCCTCCGGGTCATACACTGGCTCAGGGAGGGAATGGGTATGCGAGTATATTATCTTTCGTTCCGGTCTGTGACCTTCGGGCAGCAGGCGGAACGGCTGCTGCGAAGCGCCGGGTTTTCCTGTAGTCTCCGGCGGTCGCCCCGGTGGATGGAGGAACAGGGCTGCGGGTATGCTCTGCGTCTGCGGACGGAGGAGATCGACCCGGTGACCCAGCTTCTGCGGGATCATCAGATCCCCATGCGCCGGGTGTACGTCCAGAGCGGTGACGGGAAAATGGTGGAAGTATGATCTATCTGGATTATGGAGCCACTTCCTTTCACAAGCCAGCCGCCGTCTACCGGGCGGTGGAACGAGCCATGCGCACCTGCGCCAATCCCGGCCGGGGCGGCTACGATGGGGCCATGAAAGCGGCGGAAACGGTGTACGACTGTCGGGAGGCGGCAGGAAAGCTCTTTTCCTGCAAGCCGGAGCAGGTGGTGCTCACCACTTCCTGCACCCACGGACTGAATCTGGCTATTCGGTCGCTGGTAAAGCCCAGAGCAGCGGTGGTTACGACGGGCTTTGAGCACAACGCGGTGATGCGACCCCTGTATGCCTTGAATGCCCAGGTGCGCATAGCCGGGCGGCGGCTGTTTGACTGGGACGATGCCCTGGACCAGTTCGAAAATGCCTTGCAGGGGGCGGACGCGGCGGTGTTCACCCATGTGTCCAATGTCTTCGGCTATATCCTGCCCGTGGGGGAGATGGCGGCCATGTGCCGGAGCAGGGGAATCCCCTTCATTCTGGACGCGGCGCAGTCTGCCGGCACGCTGCCCGTGAATTTCCGGGAGCTGGGGGCGGATTTCGTGGCAATGCCCGGTCACAAGGGGCTGCTGGGTCCCCAGGGCACAGGGCTGCTTCTGTGCGCCCAGCCGGGAACGCCCTTGCTCTACGGCGGAACCGGCACCCAGTCACTATCCCGGGAAATGCCGGAGGAGCTGCCGGAACGGCTGGAGGCGGGAACCCTGAATGTGCCGGGCTATGCGGGTCTGACCCAAGGCCTTCGCTACCTGAACCGGGTGGGAACCGAAGGAGGCTTCCGGCGGGAGCAGAGCCTTGCCGAGCACTGTGCCCACGGCTTGATTCGCCAGGGCTTCCGGGTCTTTGCCGGGCCTCACCAGGGAGCCACGGTGTCCTTTGTGCCGTCTGTGGACTGCGAGACGGGGGCGGAGCTTTTGGCCCGGCAGGGCTTTGCCGTGCGGGCCGGGCTTCACTGCGCGCCGCTGGCCCACGAAAGCGCGGGAACCCTTTCTACCGGCACAATCCGGGTGAGCCTGGGATATGACACCACCCCGGGGGAAATCGATGGTTTTCTCCGGGCAACAGCCAAAATCCGAGGAAATCGGTAATAAAATTTTTACAGAAATGTCTATTGCCATCGGCGAAACAATCCGCTATAATAGAACGGATAATAGGTAAGTGTACGGTGCGGAGTGTGTCCGCGGCGAATTTGCGCAAAAAGGGGCTTGATGGGAAGATGAATCTGATTTCGCAGATACTGGGGATGAAATGGTCAGACTACCTGGATATTCTGGTCGTGGCGTTCCTGGTCTATAAATTGCTTCCGCTTCTCCGGACGCCCCACATCATGCGCCTGGCCCGGACGGTGGTCGCTTTGGTGGTAATCTCTTGGATCACCGGCCTGCTGAAGCTGTACACGGTGAACTGGATCCTCAATCAGCTCCTGGCGATTGGACTGCTGGCCTTCGTGGTGCTGTTCCAGCCGGAGCTGCGGCGGATGCTGGATCACCTTGGAAATGTGAAGCTGTCGAAGCTTTTCGGCACTACCCGGCCGGTGCAGGAAATCCAGACGGTGGTTTCCCAGACCGTGAAGGCCTGTGAAACCATGAGTCGGGAAAAGGTAGGGGCGCTGATCGTCTTTGCCCGGGAGCAGCGGCTGGACGACTATGGGAAAACCGGCACTACCATCGATGCTCAGGTTTCCGACCAGCTGATCCGGAATATTTTCTTCAAGAATTCCCCGCTCCACGACGGTGCCATGATCATCCGGGACGGCCGGATCGCGGCAGCCGGCTGTGTGCTGCCTCTGAGCAGCAACGAAAAGCTGCCCCCGGAGCTGGGTACCCGGCACCGGGCCGGCGTGGGCATGAGTGAGGCCACGGACGCTTTGGTCGTCATCGTTTCCGAGGAAAGCGGCGACATCTCCGTGGCCAAAGGCGGTATGCTCAAGCGGTCGCTGGAGGTGTCCACCCTGGACAAGCTCCTGCGCCAGGAGCTGTGCGACAACACCCAGCCGCCGACGGAGGACAATTTCCCTGCCCAGATGCTGAAGAAGCTCTCCGGCAAGGCAAAGGAGGAGAAGGGCTATGGGAAAAAATAAGCTGTATTCCATGGTACTGTCCTTGGCGGTTGCCATGTGCCTGTGGCTGTATGTGTCCCAGAACGTGAGCATTGAGGAGGACAATACCTTTTCCAATATCCCGGTGGTAATGGAGGGCGAGTCCGTTCTGAACGAGCGGAACCTGATGGTCACTTCCCTGTCGAATTCCACCGTATCTTTGCACCTGACCGGCGTCAGAAGTGAGCTGAGCAAGCTGGATTCCAGCAAGCTGGCGGCCAAGGTGGATCTTTCCCAGATCACCGAGCCCGGGGAGCGGATCGCCCTGAGCTATACCATTTCCTATCCCAGCGACGTGTCCGCTTCCTCCTTTACGGTAGGCTCCAAGAATCCCAGCGCGATTTTCGCCAATGTGGACTATCGCCGGGTTGCGGAGGTGCCCGTGGTCATCAAGTGGACTGGCAACCGTTCCGAGGATTACATTTACGATACGGAAAACGCGGTGCTGGACAACAACACCGTTACCATCAGCGGCCCGGCGGCAGTGGTGGATACCATCGACCATGCCACCGTAGAGATCGATCTGACCGACCAGGTGGAATCCATCAGCCAGAATTACCGATACTCTCTGTGCGATGCCGACGACAACCCGGTGGATGCCAGCAAGATCATCACCAATGTGGAAGAGGTTCGGCTGGATATGCAGATCCAGAAGATCCGGGAGCTGAAGCTGGTGGCGGATGTGGTCTACGGCGGCGGCGCCAATGAGCGCAACACCACGGTTTCCATTTCTCCCGAAACCATCCGGGTTTCCGGCAGCGAGGCGGTGCTGGCAGAGCTGGGGGACACCCTGACTATCTGCTCGGTGAACCTGGCGGATCTGGAGAAGAGCAGCAACGAGCTGAAGTACGCCATTACCCTGCCGGAGGGTGTGAAAAACCAGACCGGTGTCAGCGAGGCCACGGTTTCCGTCCGGTTCACGGGACTGAAAACCAAGGAGCTTACCATTGACTGGATTGAGGCCGTCAACGTGCCCGAGGGCATGAAGGCAGATATCATTAACGCCAACCTGACGGTGAAGGTTCGGGGGCCGGAGGGAGAGATTGCCGCCCTTGAGGAAAAGAATGTCCGGGCGGTGGTGGATTTCACCAACGCGGAAATCGGCACGGCCACCTACAAGGTGAGTCTGATTTTCGACGACGCCTTCCCCAATGTGGGCGCGGTGAAGAGCACCTCCGTGTCGGCGACGGTACAGGCGGTGAGCTGATGGAGCAGACGGTGCGTGTCCGGCGGCTTCTGGAAAACGGAAACGCCGAGGTTGTCCATGTCCGGGAGAGCGCCTGCTCCGGGGACTGTCACAAGTGCAGCGGCTGCGGAGCGGCCAAGGAGGCGGTGATCTTCACCGCCCGGAACCTCATCGGAGCCAGACCCGGGGAGCTGGTGCGGGTGGAGTCCTCCACCGCGCCGGTGCTGAAGGCGGCGGTGGTGCTGTATGTGCTGCCCCTGATCCTGTTCTTCCTGGGCTATTACCTGGGAACCCTGCCGGGAAGCTTCGGCGCCCTGGGGGGCTGCCTGGGCTTTGCGCTGGGGGTGGTCATCGTGATCGCCTATGACCGGCTGGTTGCCCGGAAGGCAAATCTGACCTATACCATTACGGCATATGCGGAAAGTGTGCCGAATTTGACCGGAAAAGAGGAAGATACCCATGGTTAAGAGCATGACCGGCTACGGCCGGGCAGTGGAAACCGTCAACGGCCGGGAGTACACCGTGGAGCTGCGCTCCGTCAATAACCGATACTTAGACTGCACCGTAAAGCTGCCCAGAACCCTGTCCTTCGCGGAGGACGCGGTGAAGCAGGCGGTGAAGGCCACCATTTCCCGGGGCAAGGTGGATGTGTTCATCTCCCTGCGCGCCGAGGGTGCCCAGGATGTGAAGATTAGCCTGAATGCTCCCGTGGTGGAGGGGTATCTGGCCGCTATGCGCCAGATGGTGGATACCTACGGTGTCCGGGACGACATCAGCGTCAGCACCCTTTCTCAGCTGCCGGACGTATTCACTGTGGAAAAGCCGGAAGTGGACGAGGAGGCTCTCCAGGCCGATCTGATGGGCGTGGTGGACAAGGCCCTGACCCAGTACGACGCCATGCGCTCTGCCGAAGGCAAAGCCCTGGAAAACGACCTCCGTGGCCGGGGGCAGACCATTTTGGAACTGGTTTCCCAGGTGGAGGCCGGAAGCGGCCAGACGGTTATTGATTACCGTACCCGGCTGGAAAACAAGCTGAAGGAGGTTCTGGCAAATACCGCCATCGACGAAAGCCGGATTCTCACCGAGGCGGCGATTTTCGCCGACAAGGTGGCAGTGGACGAGGAAACCGTCCGTCTGAGAAGCCACCTGGATCAGATGAATCATATGCTCACCGCCGGCGGTGCCATCGGCCGGAAGCTGGACTTCCTGCTTCAGGAAATGAACCGGGAAAGCAATACCATCGGCTCCAAGTGTTCCGATGTGCGGCTGGCCCGGATCGTGGTGGAGATCAAGGCAGAGCTGGAAAAAATCCGGGAGCAGACCCAGAATATTGAGTAAGCGGTGGTAGCATGAAGCTGATCAACATCGGATTCGGCAGCATGGTTGCGGCAAACCGGCTGCTTGCCATTGTGGCTCCGGACTCTGCCCCTATCAAGCGGGTGATTCAGGAGGCCAGAGATCGGGGAATGCTGATTGACGCCTCCTTCGGCCGGAAGACCAAGGCGGTGATTCTGATGGACACGGATCATGTGATTCTGTCCGCCATTCCCACGGAAACAATCTGCGCCCGGTGGTCAGGCCACGGGGAGCCGGAAAGAGAGGAAGCAGAATGAAGAAAGGGAAGCTCATCGTGATTTCCGGTGCCTCCGGAGTTGGAAAGGGCACGGTTTTGGGTATTATGATGGAGAAGCGGAAGGATTTGTCCTTTTCCGTGTCCGCAACCACCCGCCCGCCCAGACCCGGGGAGATTGACGGAGTGCACTACTACTTCATCACCCGGGAGAAATTTGAAGCCATGATTGCCGCCGGAGAATTCCTGGAATACGATGCCCACGCGGCCAATTACTACGGAACTCCCCGTGCCCAGGCAGAAGAAAAGCAATCCCACGGGCCGGTGCTGCTGGATATTGAGCCCAAGGGCGCGAAGCAGGTGAAGGAAAAGGCTCCGGACGCGGTTCTGATCTTCATCATGCCCCCTTCCGTCCAGGAGCTGGAACGCCGTCTGCGGGGCCGGGGGGACACCTCGGAGGAGCAGATTCAGATGCGCATGGAGCGGGCCACCTGGGAAATGGAGCAGCGGGTCTGGTATGACCATGTGGTGGTCAACGACGACCCGGAGCGGTGCGCCCAGGAAATTTTGAAAATTATCGCTGAATAAGCGTTAACTTTACCATTTTACTTTCGATTTTGGAGGAATTTGATTATGCTGTACCCCCCTGTTGCGGAATTGCTGGAGCATGTGGATAGCCGTTACCTGCTGGTGAATGTGGTGGCCCATCGGGCACGCCAGATCGCTGCCGAGGCCGAGGCCTTCCAGGAGGAGCTGCCGGAAAAGCCGGTGACTCTGGCCATTGAAGAGGTTGCCGACGGCAAGCTGTCCGCGACCATTAAGGACGAGTATAAGTACTGATTCCAGTACGGATTGTGGAGGAATTGGGGCGATGATCGGAAAAATTGCTGTTTCCGCGGCGAATTTTGCCATTGACAAGCCCTATTCCTATTGGATTCCCCAGGATATGGCCCTTGCCCCCGGTCAGCGGGTGATGGTTCCCTTCGGTCGCGCCAACCGGCGCACGGAGGGAATTGTCCTGACTGTGGAGCCGGGCAGTGAGGACAAGCTGAAGCCGGTGGAAAGCTGCCTGGACGACGGCCCGATCCTTACCGAGACCCAGCTGCGGCTGGCGGCCTTCCTCCGGGAGCGGTATTTCTGTACCTTTTTCGATGCCATTCGGGTAATGCTCCCGGCGGGACTCTGGTTCCGAACCCGGCTGACGGTTTCCCTGACGGAAGAACGAAGTTGGAAGGACAAGACCATCCGCAAGGAGGGGGCGGCAGAGCTTCTGGAGCTGCTGGAAAATCTGGGCGGCACCGCCCAGGAGGAAGCTCTGCGGAATCTCATCTCCGACGAGGACTCCCTGCGGGAGGTGCTCAGCTACCTTCGTCAGAAGAAGTGGATCACCTGCCAGACGGATTTTCTGCGGAAAACCCAGGATAAGTCGGAAAAAATTGCCACCCTTGCCCAGTCCCCTGAGGAGACCATGGCTTATGCCGCCAGCCGTCCCAAGTCTGCTGCCATGCAGCGGCAGGTGTTGGAACTGCTGTGCAGCGTCGGCAGTGCGGCGGTGAAGGATGTGTGCTATTTCACCGGAGCCTCCACGGCTACGGTGAACCGGCTGGAAAAGCTGGGCTATCTGACTCTGTCCCAGCGACCGGTGCTTCGCTGCCGGGAGATTCGCCCGGCGAAGCTCTCGGGCCCGCTGGTGCTGAACGAGGAGCAGCAGGCCTGCTTTGAAGGCCTGGCTTCCCAGATGGCGCAGAAGGAGCCGGGGACGGCTCTTCTCTACGGCGTCACCGGCTCCGGAAAAACCAGCGTGTATATCCGGCTGATCCAGACCTGCCTGGAGAAGGGGAAGAGCGCCATGCTCCTGGTTCCGGAAATTGCCCTGACGCCCCAGCTGTTGGGAATTCTCGCAGCCTATTTTGGCACTCAGGTTGCGGTGCTGCACAGCAGCCTGTCCGCCGCCGAGCGGTACGACCAGTGGAAGCGGGTGAAGAGCGGGGACGCCAGGGTAGTGGTGGGCACACGCAGTGCGGTATTTGCCCCCTGCACCCCCGGCCTTCTCATTCTGGACGAGGAGCAGGAGCATTCCTATAAATCCGAAAGCGCGCCCCGGTACGATGCCAAGGAGGTTGCCATCTGGCGGGGGGCCAAGGAGAAAGCCCTGGTGGTTCTGGGCTCTGCCACTCCCAGCATTGAGAGCATGTACCGGGCGAAAACCGGCCTTTACCGGCTCTATACCCTGCGCCAGCGTTACAATGGCCGCCCGCTTCCCGAGGTGGAGATCGTGGACATGCGGGAGGAGCTGAAGCTGGGAAACGACACCAGCCTGAGCATCCCCCTGCGCCAGCGAATCTTAGAGACCCGCCAGGCGGGAAAGCAGACCATTCTGCTGCTGAACCGCCGGGGCAACAGCCGGGCTCTGGTGTGCATTGACTGCCGCCAGACGCCGGAGTGTCCCCGATGCAGCGTTCACCTGACCTATCACAGTGCCAACAGCCGCCTGATGTGCCACTACTGCGGCTTTTCCATGGCTGCCCCGGCTCGGTGTCCCGCCTGCGGCGGGCCCCTGAAAGCCATCGGCACCGGCACCCAGAAGGTTCAGCAGGAGCTGACGGCTCTGTTCCCGGATATGGAAACCAGCCGGATGGACGCGGATACGGTCAGCGCGGTGAATACCCACGAGAAAATTCTGGAGCATTTTCAGAAGGAAAACGTTCCCGTGCTTCTGGGAACCCAAATGGTAGCAAAGGGACTGAATCTGCCGAATGTGACATTGGTTGGCGTTCTGGACGGAGACCTGAGCCTCTATTCCGGAGGCTTCCGGGCAGGGGAGACCACCTTCAATATGCTCACCCAGGTGGTGGGTCGGGCAGGCCGAGGCGACAGCGCCGGTCGGGCGGTGATTCAGACTCTTCAGCCGGAGCATCAGGTCATCGGCCTTGCGGCAAAGCAGGATTACGATGGGTTTTACGATCTGGAAATCCGCCTGCGTCAGGCTCAGGCGGCGCCGCCCTTCGGGGATTTCGCCCTGGTCACCTTCTCCGGTCAGGAGGAGGGACAGGTACTCCGGGGAGCCGCGGTGTTCCGGGACAGCCTGAACGCCTGGCTGCGTCAGGTTCCGGAAGAAAAATGCAGCGTGCTGGGCCCGGCCCCCTGTGTGGTGCCCAAGGTTAACTATAACTACCGCTATCAGCTGACCCTGCGCTGCCATATGACGCGGCCCCTGCGCCAGCTGCTGGCCGCGCTGCTGCGAAAATTCAGTCAGGACAAAGCCAACCGGGGCGTCAATGCCTACATTGACGTCAACGGCTATGATATGTAAAGAGAGGGACCGGAAATGGGACTGCGGAAGATTTTAACGGATAAGGATCCGGCTCTGCACAAGGTGTGCAGACCGGTGGAAAAATTTGACGGACGGCTGCACAAGCTGCTGGACGACATGAAGGAGACTTTGGCCGATGCCAACGGCGTAGGCCTGGCGGCTCCCCAGGTGGGGATTCTGCGCCGGGTGGTGCTGGTGGATACCGGCGATGAGGTGCTGGAACTGATCAACCCCAGTCTGCTGGAAACCTCCGGGGAACAGGTGGGAGCCGAGGGCTGCCTCAGCGTCCCCGGCAAGTACGGCCTGGTGAAGCGCCCCAATTACGCCAAGGTTCGGGCGCAGGATCGGGACGGCAACTGGTTCGAGGCCGAGGGAGAGGAACTGATTGCCCGGTGCTTCTGCCATGAGCTGGATCACCTGGACGGCATTCTCTACACCGAGGTCATGGAGCGGTTCCTCACCGAGGAAGAGCTGGAAGCCCAGGAAGAAGAGTAATCCGATAAGGGGGAAAAACCTTGCGAGTTGTGTTTATGGGCACGCCGGACATTGCGGCGACTTGCCTGAAAAAGATTTTGGCCGATGGCTTTGAGGTGGTCGGCGTCTATACCCAGCCCGACCGTCCCAAGGGTCGGGGCATGAAGCTGGTGGCCTCTCCCGTGAAGGAGGTGGCACTGAGCGCGAATATTCCCGTGTTCCAGCCGGAAAATTTCCGGGAAGAGGAGACGGTGGAGACCCTGCGGGCATTGAAACCGGATATCTGTGCGGTGGTTGCCTACGGCCGGATTCTACCCCAGAAGGTGCTGGATGTGCCGACTCTGGGCTGCATCAACATTCACGCAAGTCTGCTTCCCAAGTACCGGGGCAGCGCTCCCTATCAGTGGGCGGTGCTGGACGGCTTGAGCGAAAGCGGCGTCACCGCCATGTATCTGTGCCGGGAAATGGACGCGGGGGACATCATCGATGTGTCCAAGACCCCCATCGGGGAAAATGAGACTGCCGGAGAGCTTCTGAATCATCTGGCGGTGCTGGGAGCGGAACTGCTGAGCAAGACGCTCGGCCGTTTTCAGAAGGAAGGAAAGCTTCCCGGAACCCGGCAGGACGCGTCTCAGGTGTCCTACGCTCCCATGCTGGATAAAACCATGTGCCCCATCGACTGGAATAAGACTGCCTGGCAGGTGCACAACCAGGTGCGGGGCCTGCACCCCTGGCCGGTAGCTACCATGGTTTTGCAGGGAAAAACCTTCAAGGTTCACGATACCCGGGTGGTGGAGGGCACCGGCAAGCCCGGACAGATTTTGGGTCTGACGAAAACCGGTCTGCGGATTGCCTGCGGTGAGGGTGCCGTGGAGATCACCTCCCTCCAGGCCGAGGGCGGAAAGCGGATGGCCGCGCCGGACTACTTCCGGGGCCACCCTCTGGAAGCCTGATGGGCGCCCGGGAAACCGCGCTGAACGCGCTGATTGCCTGCCGCCGGGAGGATGCCTGGCCCAACGCCGTGCTGAAAACGGCCATCCGCCGGGACGGGCTGGACAGCCGGGACGCGGCACTGGCAACGCGGCTTTGCTACGGAGTCTCCCAGAACCGGGAGAAACTGGATTTTTACCTCAAGCAGCTGCTCCGGGGCAGTGTGAAGAGTCTTCACCCGGTGGTGCGGGACATTCTCCACCTGGGGCTCTATCAGCTCTACGAGCTGGACAAAATCCCGGACAGCGCGGCGGTGAACGAATCCGTTGCCCTGACAAAAAAATACTGCAAAAATCCCAAGGCGGCCTCCCTGGTCAACGGTGTTCTGCGAAACGCCGTCCGTGACCGGGGTCGGCTGAAAAAGCCGACTTCTTACGCTGATAAGTACAGCCATCCGGATGCCCTGATTTCGCTGCTCAAGCAGAACCTTCCCAAGGGCACTCTGGAGCCTATGCTCATTGCGGACAACGGCGTGCCGGAGACCACGGTGCAGGTCAATACCCTTCGGATTCCCACGGAAGCTCTGAAAGAGAGGCTGGAAGGGGAGGGGGTCACAGCCTCTTGCCATCCCTGGATGCCGGACTGCCTGATTCTTTCCGGTACAGGCGACTTGGAGCGGCTGCCGTCCTTCCGGGAAGGGCTGTTCTACGTCCAGGATCCGGCGGCAAAGCTCAGCGTCCTGTGTGCTCAGCTTCCCAAAGAGGGGGCGCGCATTCTGGACTGCTGCGCTGCCCCCGGCGGGAAAAGCTTCGCCGCCGCCATTGCCATGGGCGGCCAGGGGGAGATCACTTCCTGTGACGTGCACCCCCACAAAACCGAGCTGATCGCCAAGGGTGCGGCTCGGCTGAGGCTGAATCACATTACATCGAAGCTACAGGACGCTTCCGTTTTCGTCCCGGAATGGGAAAGCACCATGGACGCGGTGATTGCGGACGTGCCCTGCTCCGGCTTGGGCATCATCCGGAAAAAGCCGGATATCCGGTATAAAAATCTGGAAGAAACGGAAGATTTACCGGCGTTGCAGCTGGCCATTCTGGAAAACCAGTGCCGGTATGTAAAGCCCGGCGGACTGCTGCTCTACTCCACCTGCACGGTGCTTCGCCGGGAAAATGAGCAGGTGGTGGAGGCCTTTCTGAAAAACCACGAAGATTTTGCCAGGGAGCCTTTGCCTCTGCCGGAAATCTTCCCCAAAAACAAAACCGGGATGCTGACGCTGATTCCCGGACAGTACGACACCGACGGCTTCTTCATCTGCCGTCTTCGGAGGAAAGCATGAATCTCAAATCCCTGACCCAGCCGGAGCTGGCGGACATCTTAAAACAGCTGGGTCAGCCGGCTTTCCGGGCAAAGCAGGTGTTTTCCTGGCTTCATAAGGGCGTTCGCTCCTACGAGGAGATGACGAATCTGCCCAAGGCTCTCCGGGAGGCGCTGGCACGGGAATATCCCATCTACGCTCCTACGGCGGTTCGCAGGCAGGAGTCTCAAAAGGACGGAACCATCAAGTATCTCTGGCAGCTTTCCGACGGAAACTGCGTGGAGACGGTGCTCATGCGCTACCGCTATGGCAACACCGTGTGCATTTCCACGGAGGTGGGCTGCCGGATGGGCTGCGCCTTCTGCGCCTCCACCCTGGGCGGCCTGGTGCGGCGGCTGGAGCCGGCGGAAATGCTGGATCAGGTGCTTTTTACCCAGGTGGATTCGGGACTGCCCATTTCCCACATTGTGCTTATGGGCATCGGCGAGCCCCTGGACAATCTGGACAATGTTCTGCGCTTTTTAGAGCTGGTAAACAGCCCGGAGGGCATGAACATTTCCATGCGGCACATCAGTCTGTCCACCTGCGGCCTGGTTCCGAAAATCGACGCTCTGGCGGAAAAAAAGCTGCAAATCAGCCTGGCCATTTCCCTGCATGGCCCTAACGATGAAATCCGCGATCAAATCATGCCGGTAAACAAGGCCTATCCCATTGAGGAACTGATGGAGGCCGTCCGCCGGTACTATGACGTCACGGGGCGGCGCATACACTTCGAGTACGCCATGATTGACGGCCTTAACGACACCCCGGCGTGTGCCCAGGAGCTTTTGCGGCGGCTGAAGGGTCTGGGAGCTCATGTGAATCTGATTCCGCTGAACCATGTGGAGGAAAGCCCCTTAAAGCCCAGCTCCCGGGAGGCGGTAGCCCGGTTTCAGAAGATCCTGGAAGACGGCGGGGTCACGGCTACGGTTCGCAGAACTTTGGGCGGGGATATTGATGCCTCCTGCGGGCAGCTGCGCAGGAAATACGAGAAAAAGCACGAGTAAAGAAGAGAGGTGCTGGGACGATGCAGAGCTGGGGACTTACGGATCCCGGATGCGTGCGCAAGCAGAATCAGGATGCCTACCGAATTGAACGGTTGGACAAGGAGACCCTGCTGGGCGTGGTCTGCGACGGCATGGGCGGCGCCAAATCCGGCAATATCGCCAGCACCCTGGCGGTGGAGGTCTTTGTGGAGGAAATCCGCCGGAGCTGGCTGCCGGGGATGGAGTCTGACCGGATCGATCAGATGCTTCGCAGCGCGGTGAAGCTGGCCAATTTCACGGTTTACGACCAGGCGGCTCAGTTCGAGGAATTTGACGGCATGGGCACTACCCTGGTTGCGGTGCTGGTGCGCCGGGATCGGGCCACCGTAGTCAATGTGGGCGACAGCCGGGCCTATGGCATCAGCCGGACGGGAATCCGTCAGATTTCCAAGGATCATTCTCTGGTGCAGATGATGGTTGACCGGGGAGACATCCCCGCCGAGGCGGCAAAGACCTACCCGGGCAAGAACTACATTACCCGGGCGGTGGGCACGGAGCCTGTGCTCATCTGCGATATTTTCCACGTCAGCGTGAGCAAGGGCGATTTTCTGCTGCTGTGCTCCGACGGACTGAGCAATTTAATGGACGACCAGGAGATCCTCTTTGAGGTCGCCCACGGCGTAAATAAGCACCACTGCTGCAAGCGGCTGCTGAACATCGCCAAAAGCCGGGGCGCGCCGGACAATGTGACCAGCGTGCTGATTCAGGTTTAACCAAAGGCAGGAAAGGAGCTTATATGGATCAATATATTGGACGGCTTCTGGACGGTCGGTACGAGATTCTTGAGGTCATCGGTACCGGCGGCATGGCCGTTGTTTATAAAGCTCGCTGCCATCGGCTGAACCGATTGGTTGCGATTAAAATTCTGAAAGACGAATTTTCCAGGGATGAGGAGTTCCGCCGCCGGTTCCGGGCGGAGGGCGAGGCTGTGGCCATGCTCAGCCACCCGAACATCGTCCAGGTCTATGACGTTTCCTCCTCCGACGGGGCGGATTACATCGTCATGGAGCTCATCGACGGCATTTCCCTGAAGGAATATATGGAGAAAAAGGGCATCCTCAACTGGAAGGAGACTCTCCATTTCTCCCTGCAGATTGCCAAGGGTCTGGAGCACGCCCACAGCCGGGGCATTGTCCACCGGGACATCAAGCCTCATAACGTGATGGTGCTGAAAAACGGCTCTGTGAAGGTCATGGACTTCGGCATCGCCCGGGTGATGAATAAGAGCAACACCCTGACCAAGGAAGCCCTGGGCAGCGTTCACTACATTTCCCCGGAGCAGGCCAAGGGCGGTCACACGGACAACCGGTCTGACCTGTACTCTCTGGGTGTTGTGATGTACGAAATGATAGCCGGTCGGCCGCCCTATGACGGAGAGTCCGCGGTTTCCGTGGCCATCCAGCATATCAACGGCGGCGCGCCCCTGCCCTCTACCTATAACCCCAACATTCCCACAGGCCTGGAGCAGATCATTATGAAGGCCATGGCGCTGGAAGTCCGGGATCGGTACGTTTCCGCCACGGAAATGCTTCAGGATATGGAGGAATTCCGGAAAAATCCCGCCATTGTATTCGACTATCACACCCTGATGGACGACGCCACCCGGAAAATTCCCACGGCGGGGATGCCTCTGACCACCGCGGAAAAGAAGGTTCAGGCCAGAACCGGCGAACGTCCCTCCACTTCCTTGCCCAGAAACAGTGCGGTGATGGCTCACACGGGCACGGCTTCCAGGTCTACCGCCAGCCGGGAGGTCAGCCATACGGAAAGCCGCCGGAGGCGGCGCCGGGAGGCCGAGAAAAAGAAGAACACCGAGCGCAGCCGGATCGCCACCACCGCCGTGGTGGTTTGCAGTGCGGTGGCGCTGTTTGCCATTATGCTGTTCCTCATCGCCCTGTTCAACGGAGCGCTCCTGAACCAGGAGAAGGATATGGTGGAGGTGCCCTACCTCACCGGCGGCACCTACAGCGAGGAGCTGGCGGCGGCGCATGATGAGTTCAATTTCCGACTCCGTCCCCAGGAGTACAGCGAAAACCATCCGAAAAACGAGATCATCAGTCAGGAGCCGGTAGGCGGCACCAAGGTGCAGCGGGGCTCGGATATCTGGCTGACGGTGAGCATGGGCCCGGAGCCCGCGGTGAAGAAGCTGGATAACTTCGTCGGCGCGGACGCGGAGGAGGCCTGCAAGCTGCTGGAAAGCCAGGGCTTCAAGCCGCTCAAAAAGAAGGAAGCCAGCTATGTCTACCAGCCCGGCGAGGTGACCCGGACGGATCCTTCCGCCGAAAGCGAGGTCACCGAGGGTCAGACCATCTATATTTATGTCAGCACCGGCCCGGACATCGTGGAAAATTCCATGCCCAACGTGGTGGGGCTGGAACTGAACCGAGCCAAGGAGCTGATGACTCAGCTGGGCTTTACCAACGTGCGCTATGAGCCGACGGAAAGCTCCCGCCCGGAAAATGAGGTGGTCTACCAGTCGGTGGACAAGGATGAGACCCTGGATGTGTCCTCCGAGATCATCATCCAGTATTCCAGCGGCGTGTCGGAAACCCAGCCCACCCAGACTACCGCCCCTCAGGAAACGGAGCCGGACAATTCCGTGCTCATCAGCGTATCCTGGGTGGTGCCGGAGAGCGCCGAGGAGGCAAGGCTGGACGTATGTCTGGGGGGCACCCGGGATGTGATCGTCTCCAAGTCCATCGCCCCCGGGGCAAAGACCGTGCTGCTGGATCTGACGGGCACGGGCACCGTATCCTATGACCTGTACCTGAACGGCCAGTTCCTGGAAACCAAAACATTGGAGTTTACGAAATGACCCAGACATTGCAGGGGCGGATTCTGCGCTCCATCAGCGGCTTCTATGACGTGCAGACGGACTCCGGCCTCATTACCTGCCGGGCCAGAGGCATCCTTCGCCGTGGGGGCAATTCGCCCCTGACCGGGGATCTGGTGGAAATCTCCGTGGAGAAGGGCAAGGGCATGGTGGAGAAGATTCTTCCCCGGAAAAATGCCTTCGTCCGTCCGGCGGTTGCCAACGTGGATGCCCTGGTGGTATTCGCCGCCAACGTCAATCCGGTGACGGAGCCCTTTCTCATCGATCGGGTGGCGGCCATTGCGGGAGATCAGGGAGTGCCGGTGTATCTGGTGGTCAACAAATGTGACCTGGATCCGGCCGCTAACCTGGTGCGCATCTATGAACACGCAGGCTTCCCGGTGATCTGCACCAGCGCGGAAACCGGGGAAGGGGTAGAAGAACTGCGGAAACTGCTCACCGGAAAGCTTACCGCTTTCACCGGAAATTCCGGCGTGGGCAAGAGCAGTGTTCTGAACCGTCTGGCTCCGGAACTGGCTCTGGAAACCGGGGAGGTTTCCGAGAAGCTGGGTCGGGGGCGGCATACCACCCGGCATGTGGAGCTTTACCGGCTGGGGAAAGACACCTATGTGGCGGACACCCCGGGCTTTTCCTCCTTCGATACCGACCAGATGGAAATTATCCTCAAGGAGAATCTTCAGTATTCTTTTCCGGATTTTGAACCCTACCTGGGCAAATGCCGGTTTGATGACTGCTCCCACCGGAAGGAGCCGGACTGCGCCGTCCGGGGTGCGGTGGAGGCCGGGGAAATCGAGCCCAGCCGCTACGACAGCTACCTGCGGTTTTACGAGAAGTCCAGCCAGGTGAAGCTCTGGGAAATCAAATAACAAAAAGAAATGCCGGATGAAAGACGGCATCCGCTCAGAAAGCATAAGTAAGAAGAACGCTGTCATTGCGAACCAGCGGTTAAGTAGTGTGGAAATCCCCTCCAAGTGACAGAATACTTCCCGGCGAAGCGCAAAGGCTCCCCTTGCTGATCAAGGGGAGCTGTCATGGCTGTCTTCCGCAAGGCCATGACTG
>UQXG01000026.1 GCA_900544945.1 uncultured Eubacteriales bacterium
TGGCTATGTTGACCCATAGGGGCTCTTAACGAGTCAACCCCTTCTTGTTACTGAGCAGGGTACGGGAGTCGATTGCCGATTTGCCGGAGCAAATCGTAAGGAGCAAGTGCCATCCAGCTGGCACTTGGCAAATGTCCACCGGACATTTGCATTTTGATTTGTTCGATTCCCGTCCGTCCTCAAGATACAAGAAAAGCACCCCTGGTGGGGTGCTTTTCTTGTATGGAGCAGGGTACGGGAATCGAACCCGCCTCTGTGGCTTGGGAAGCGACCGTTCTACCGATGAACTAACCCTGCGTTGTGGGGTCATTATAACAGACCCCGGCCAAAAAATCAATCCCTTTTTGTCGAATTGGAGCCGTCTTACAGTCCCAGAATGGACTTGGCGAACATGAAGTACACCAGAAGGCTCAGGGCATCCACAATGGTGGTGATGAAAGGCGAAGCCATCACCGCCGGGTCAAAGCCCAGACGCTTGGCAAGCAGCGGCAGGGTGCAGCCCACGAACTTGGCCATAATCACCGTCACCCCCAGGGTCAGGCTCACGACCCCCGCCACCAGCAGACTGATGCTGGCGTTGCCCATGAGCATCCGATCCACCACCAGCACCTTCACGAAGCACAGTGCCGCCAGGGTAACGCCGCAGAGAACGGCTGTCTGGAGTTCCTTCCACATGACCCGGAAAATATCCTCGAATTTCAGCTCATCCAGACTCAGGGAACGGATCACCGTCACAGAGGACTGGGAGCCGCAGTTACCGCCGGTGTCCATCAGCATGGGGATGAAGGCGGTCAGGGCAGGCAGCAGGGCCAGGGCGCTTTCAAAGGACGAAATAATCATTCCCGTGAAGGTTGCCGACACCATCAGCAGCATCAGCCAGGGAATCCGGTGCTTGTACAGATCAAAAGGCGAGCTCTTCAGATAGGTCTTCTCGGAAGGAGTCATAGCCGCCATGATCTCCATATCCTCGGTGGCCTCTTCTTCCATGACGTCCATGGCGTCGTCGAAGGTGACGATACCCACCATCCGGTGCTCCCCGTCCACCACAGGCAGAGCCAGGAAGTTGTACTTGCTGAACATCCGGGCCACTTCCTCCTGGTCGGTCTGGGTGGTGACGCAGATCAGGTTGGTGATCATCAACTCTTCAATTTTATCGTCGTCATCCTCCGCCAGAAGCAGATCCTTCACGGTGACAATGCCCAGGAGCTTTCGGTCACTGGCGGTGACGTAACAGGTGTAAATGGTCTCCTTGTCCACGCCCTGCCGACGAATCCGCAGGATGGCCTCGCCCACGGTCATTTCCGGCCGCAGGGAGACGTACTCCGTGGTCATAATGGAACCGGCGGAGTTTTCGGGATAGCGCAGAATCTGGTTGATGGAGTGGCGCATTTCCGGATCCGCGTGGCACAGAATCCGCCGCACCACGTTGGCGGGCATTTCCTCCACGATATCCGCCGCATCGTCCACATACAATTCGTCCAGGACTTCCTTCAGCTCGTTATCGGAGAAGCTGCGAATCAGCAGCTCCTGAGCCTCCGGCTCCATCTCCACAAAGGTTTCCGCAGCCAGCTCCTTGGGGAGCAGCCGGAACATCAGAGGAATCTGCTTTTCCTCCAGACAGTCAAACAGTCCTGCCACGTCGCTGGGATTCATGGTAATCAGAATGTCCCGCAAAGTCGGGTACTTCTTCTCCTCCAGCATGGTGAGGACTGCTTTTTCTACAATTTCAAAACGTTCAGCCATGATTTCCCTCCTATTTTATTTGTGGGGGAAACTCTGAATCTATCGCCTGCGGCTGGGTGCGGATCTTTTCCTCTGGCTGTGCAGCATCCAAAATGGGAAATACACAAAGTATTCCTCCATTTTTGATGCTTTCATCCAGTGAAAAATCTCTCGCCCCCAGCTCTTGTCAATAGAATCATAGCTTCCCCAATAAGAGGCAATTTATCTGGTCGAAGCAAGAAGGCTCACCAGAGAGCCCGCGCTACTTCGACCAGGTATATTGCCGCTGCCGCCAGCATCCATGGTGGTACCTCCTTCATTAAATATTTAATCTTATTCTACCCATTCAAGTGCTAAATGTCAACCTTGACGAAGGCTTTTTTGTGACGTAAAATGAAGGTGTCGGAGTTTCCCTCCCCGGCCCTACACCCAATCGTCAAAGTGAGGTCATTCTGATGCTTCGTTTCGCCCGGGAAGCGGATCTTCCGGAAATGCTGGAAATCTACGCCCCCTATGTGCTGAACACCACCGTAAGCTTTGAGTACGCGCCCCCCTCCCCGGCGGAATTCCGCCGCCGGTTCACCGAATACACCAAGCAGTTCCCCTGGCTGGTCTGGGAGGAAGGGAATCGGATTCTGGGCTACGCCTACGCCAGCGCCCCCTTCACCCGGGAGGCCTATCAGTGGTGCGCCGAGCCGACCATCTATCTGCGCCAAGAAGCCCAGGGCAAGGACATTGCCCGGAAGCTCTACGCCGTGCTGGAGGAAATCCTCTTTTCCCAGGGCTATCAGGTGCTCTACAGCCTGGTCTGCGGGGAAAATATACCGTCCATCCGCTTTCACGAGAAAAACGGCTACCGGATCCGGGCGGAATTTCCCCGGCAGGGCTTTAAGCTGGGCCGGTGGTTGGATATGTTATGGTTGGAAAAACGGCCGGAAATAGCAAACATTCCCAGTGCTCCCCCATGCAAATGGGCAGAAATTGTGCAAAATAACGAAAGTCTCAGAAATATTTTAGATAAATTGTCCATTTGCGAATCGCAAAAAGTATGATATGTTATGGGTGCGAAGAAATGTGCATGCCGCGTTTTGAAAACACGACCACCCGCGGCGTTCATCAAATCATATAAGGAGCTGTGACCATGTATTTTCAGAAAAAACGTGTAATCGCCATGCTGCTGGCCGGTGGCCAGGGCAGCCGTCTGAAGGTTCTGACGGAGAAAACCGCCAAGCCTGCCGTCCCCTTCGGCGGCAAGTACCGCATCATCGACTTTCCTCTGTCCAACTGCGTCAATTCCGGTATCGACACCGTAGGTATTCTCACCCAATATCAGCCTCTGGAGCTCAATGAGTACATCGGCAACGGCCAGCCCTGGGGTCTGAACAAGACCCACTCCTGCGCCCAGGTTCTGCCTCCCTACGAGCGGCATGACAAGAAGTCCGGCTGGTACAAGGGCACCGCCAACGCCATCTATCAGAACATCGATTTTGTGGATCGCTTCAACCCGGATTATGTGGTCATTCTCTCCGGCGACCATATCTATAAAATGGACTACAGCGCCATGGTGGAGTATCACGAGAAGCACGGCGCTTCCTGCACCATCGCCGTGCGCAGTGTGCCCCTGGCGGAGGCCTCCCGGTTCGGCATTCTGAACACCAATCCGGACAATACCATCTACGAATTTGAGGAGAAACCCGCCCATCCCAAGTCCACCAACGCCTCCATGGGCATCTACTGCTTCACCTGGAGCGTTCTGAGGGACGCGCTGATGTTCGACGAGGACGACCCCAATTCCGCCAACGACTTCGGCAAGAACATCATCCCCATGCTGCTGACCTCCGGCCACAAGCTGATGGCCTATCCCTTCGACGGCTACTGGAAGGACGTGGGAACCATCGACTCTCTGTGGGAGGCCAACATGGAGCTTCTGGGCAAGGAGCCTGCCTTCCAGCTCCGGGGCAATAAGCGTTCCACCATCTACGCCCGGAACTCCGCGCTGCCCTCTTCCTACATCGACACCAAGGCCGTCATTTCCGACTCCTTCGTGGCCGAGGGCTGTGAGGTCTACGGCAAGGTGAAGCATTCCGTCATCTCCGTAGGCTGCACCATCGGCGAGGGTGCCCAGATCGAGGACGCGGTGGTCATGCCCGGCGTGGTCATCGAGGCCGGTGCCATCGTCCGCAACGCCATCCTGGGGGAAAACTCCCGGGTCTGCCGGAACGCGGTGGTAGGCGGCGCCTTCGCCCCCAACGAAAAGAAGCGGATCAGCGTTACCTCCAAGGGCGCTGTGGTCGAAGCCAATGCCGTGCTGAGGCCCGGCGACATGCTGTAAATAGGAGGATACCACAATGAACGTAATGGGTATTATCTTTACCAATGACGCGGACATGGGTGAGCTGACGGACAAGCGCACCATGGCCTCTCTTCCCTTCGGCGGCCGCTACCGCCAGGTGGACTTCGCCCTGTCCAATCTGAGCAACGCCGGCGTGCGCCATGTGGGCGTGATCTCCCGGCACAATTACCAGTCCCTGATGAACCACATCGGCGACGGTGAGGAATGGGGTCTGGAACTGGAGGAGGGCGGTCTGGAATTTTTGACTCCCTATGCCCAGTCCTCCACCCACACCTACCGGGGCAAGCTGGAGTCCCTGTCCAACGCCATGGACTTCCTGGAGTGCGGTGCCGGGGATGAGCTGGTGGTCATGACCGACTCCGCCATTCTATCCAACATCGACCTGAACCCGGTGCTCAGTGCCCACGTTGCCTCCGGCAAGGATGTGACCGTGGTCACCAAGGCCGGCATCTGCAACGGCGAGAAGGTCATTGACCTGGCCCTGAAGGTGGACGACAAGGGTGAGGTCACCGACATGATGGTAGACTACGCCGCTCCCGCGGACTACGTTTCCTCCATGGATATCTTCGTCCTGGACAAGGCCTTCCTGATCCGCTCCGTCAAGGAGATGATCGCCCGGGACAAGTTCCACATGGACCGGGATCTGGTCATGGGCGGCTGGCAGCGCAATGTGGTCACCGTGAACACCTTCCCCTTCGAGGGCGTGGCCATGTACAACGAGTCCGTAGAGGAATACTTCAATCATTCTCTGTCTCTGCTGAACGGCGATATCCGCGCGGATATCTTCAACGGCCGTCATCCCATCTATACCAAGGTGCGCTTCCGTGTTCCCACCTACTACGGCGAGGACAGCCGGATCGACAACGCCCTGGTGGCCGACGGCTGTATGCTGGAGGGCGAGGTCAAGGACTCCGTTCTGTTCCGCAACGTCACCGTCTGCAAGGACGCCCAGGTGGAAAACTGCATCCTCTTCAACGATGCTGTCATCGGCGAGGGCGCGGAGCTGAAGTATGCCATTCTGGATAAGAACGTCACCGTTACCCCCGGTGCCAAGCTCATCGGCACCAAGAAGAATCCCGTCATCGTCAAGCGAGGAGAAACTGTATGAGAATTGCCATCTGCGCCTCCGAGGGCGCGCCCTACTGCAAATCCGGCGGTCTGGGAGACGTGATGGAGGCGCTGCCCGCCGCCCTGTCCCGGATCGAGGGCAATGAAGTCGCCCTGTTTTTGCCCTATTACCACAAAATCAAATCCAACACCGCCTACGTCACCGAAAAGATTGCCGAGTTCCGGGTGTCCCTGGGCTGGCGGCAGCAGTACTGCGCCGTCATGAAGCTGACGAACCGGGCGGATAAGGTTCAGGTCTATTTCCTGGACAGCGAATACTATTTCGGTGCCCGTACCGGCGCCATCTACGGCGATATGGACGACGGCGAACGCTTCGCCTTCTTCTCCCGAGCCTGCCTGGATGCCATGCTGGCCATCGAGTTTATCCCGGAGATCATCCAGTGCAACGACTGGCAGTGCGGTCTGATTCCCGTGTACCTGAAGGCGGTCTATCACGACCGGCTGGACAAAACCCGGTGCATGTACACCATCCACAACATCGAGTATCAGGGCTGGGCCAACAGCTCCTTCTTCGACGATATGCTGGCGCTGCCCTGGGAGTACCGTCCCACCCTGGACATGAACAACTCCGTCAACGTGATGAAGGGCGCTATTGAAACCGCCGATCTCGTCACCACCGTGTCCGAGACCTACGCCCGGGAGCTGATGTATCCCTACTACGCCCACGGTCTGGACGGGATTCTGGCCAGCAACGCCTGGAAGCTCACCGGCATCACCAACGGCATTGATGTGAACACCTTCAATCCCGAGACCTCCAAGTCTCTGCCCGCCCACTTCAATTCCGAAACCTTCGTGGAGGGCAAGGCCAAGTGCAAGGCCGCCCTGCAAAAGGAGGTCGGTCTGCCCGAAGCCCCGGACGTGCCCCTGATGGTCATGGTCACGAGACTTGCCGGTCACAAGGGTCTGGATCTGCTGTGCTACATCGCCCGGCGGCTCATGTGGGAGGAAAATGCCCAGCTGCTGATTCTGGGCACCGGCGAGCCCCAGTACGAGAACTTCTTCCGGGATCTGGCCAAGCAGCTGCCGGAGCAGGTTTCCGCTCAGATCACCTTCAACCTGGGACTGGCTGACCGGATCTATGCCGGCGGCGACATCTATCTGATGCCCTCCAAGAGCGAGCCCTGCGGCCTGAGCCAGATGAACGCCATGCGCTACGGCACCGTGCCCGTGGTTCACGCCACCGGCGGCCTGAAGGACACCGTGCCTCCCTGCGACGCAGACGGTAAGGGCGGCCTGGGCTTCACCTTCCAGAGCTACAACGCCGACGATTTCTTCGCCTCCATCCAGCGGGCTTTGCATCTGTACAACACAGATCGGGAGGCCTGGCGGGCTTTGCAGAAGAAGGAAATGGAAACGGACTTCAGCTGGGACGTTCCCGCGGCTCGGTATATGGAGCTGTTCCGGAATATGCTGTCCTGGTAACATCCAGGGGCAAAAAATACACATTGTGGGACTGTCGCAAATCATTTTGCGGCAGTCCCACTTTCTTTTTGAACATTTTCCGCTCAAAAGCGGAAATGGATTGAAAAAATGCGTAAAATGAGATATGATATAGAATACATAAGGAAGTCAATCCGGAACAACAGGAGGCTGCCATGAATATCCAATTTGCAACCGATGAATACAACCAGGCACTGCGGGCCGGACAGAAGGAATTCCGGGAGCTGACCGCCGCCGGTCAACCCACCCATCCGGCGGTTCTGGACGAGCTGCTGCCGGAAAACGGTGCCCACACGGTGGTGGACGTAGGGCTCATAGAGATTCCCTCCGAGCGGATTATCGGTACCAAATCCGCCGGGCGAATCGCCGCCTTTACCCCCTCTTTCCACCCGCTGCTGGATCCCAAGTCGGAATTTGCCGCCAAGTGGATCAACCTGTGCGCCGCCCATCTGGGAGAAACCGGCATCACCGACCCCATTGTCTGCTACGAATACCTGGGCAATTTCTACGTCCAGGAGGGGAACAAGCGGGTCAGCGTCCTGCGCTGCTTCGGTGCTCCCCGGATTCCCGGACAGGTGCGCCGGGTCATGCCCGCCCCCTCGGAGGATCCCCGAATCCGGGCCTACTACGAATTTCTGGACTTTTACAAGGTATCCCATCTGTACACCATCCAGTTCCGCCGTCCGGGGGACTACGCCAAGCTTCTGGGCTACCTGGGCAAGAAGGGGGACGAGGTTTGGACCGAGGACGAGCGGCGTACCTTCAACGCCTACTTCCACTATTTCCGGGACGCGTTTCTCTCCCTGAACACCCGGCAGGAGGACGTGCTCCCCTGTGAGGCCCTGCTTCTGTGGCTGGCGCTGTACCCCTACAAGGATCTGGGTCGGCTCACCAACGGCGATCTGCGCAAGAGCATCGCCGATCTCTGGGAAGACATGGTTACCTCCTCCAAGGATGACGGGGTGAAGGTGCAGACCAAGGCTGAGGACGAGACCAAGGCCAGCATCGTCAGCCGGCTGGTTTCCGGTATCGACGTGCTGCATGTGGCCCTTATCCACCAGCTGAACCCGGCCCAGAGCGCCTGGGTGCTGGGTCATGAGGACGGCCGGAACCATATTGAGTCCGTCTTTGGTGATCGGATTCTGGTGCGCAGCTATTACGATGCCAACACCACGGAGATCGCCGAGCAGAAGATCGAGCAGGCTGTGGCCGAAGGGGCCCAGGTGGTCTTCACCACCGCGCCTCCCCTGTGCACCGCCACCCTGAAGGCCGCGGTGAAATATCCCAAGGTTCGGTTCCTGAACTGCTCCGTGGATCAGGCCTATTCCAGCATCCGCACCTACTATGGGCGAATTTATGAGGCCAAGTTCATCACCGGCGCCATTGCCGGTGCCATGGCGGGGGACGACCGGATCGGCTACATTGCCTCCTATCCCATCTTCGGCGTGCCCGCTTCCATCAACGCCTTCGCCCTGGGTGCCCAGATGACCAATCCCCGGGCCCAGATCGAGCTGCGCTGGTCCTGCGTGGCCGGAATGCCCCAGGCGGATTTCCTGGCCGACGGCATCCGGGTGGTATCCAACCGGGACACCCCCACAAAGTCGAAAATGTACCTGGATTTTTGCAGCTACGGCACTTATCTCATGGACAGTCGGGGCGATCTGGTGCCCCTGGCAAGTCCCGTGTGGGTCTGGGGCAAGTTCTATGAGTTCGTCATCCGCAGCATCCTCTCCGGGGGCTGGAAGCGGGACAAGGCGGACACCACCGCCCTGAACTACTGGCTGGGCATGGACAGCGGTGTCATCGGCGTTGGCCTGTCTGACAAGCTTCCGGAGGGTGTCCGTCAGCTGGCAAACCTGCTGAAAACCGGCATGGAGCAGGGCTTCATCGATCCCTTCGCCCGCAAGATCATCGCCCAGGACGGAACCGTGAAAAACGACGGCACCAAGCGTTTTACTCCCACGGAGGTGCTGCATATGGACTGGCTTTGCAGCAACATCGCCGGCTCCATCCCGCCCTTTGAGGATATTCTTCCCGTCTCCCAGCGGATGGTGCGCCAGCTGGGCATTTACCGGGATTCTATCCCGCCGGAAAAGGAGGCCCCGAGCCATGAAGATACTGGCCATCTCCGATGAGGAATGCCCTGCCCTCTGGGATTACTACACCCCGGGCAGGCTCAGCGGCTACGACCTGATTCTGTCCTGCGGAGATTTGAAGGCCAGCTATCTGAGCTTTCTTGTCACCATGGCGAAGTGCCCGGTGCTGTATGTCCACGGCAATCACGACACAAGCTATGACCGACATCCGCCGGAGGGCTGCGACTGCATCGACGACCACATCGTGGTCTACAACGGCATCCGCATTCTGGGACTGGGGGGCTGCCGCCGGTATCACCCCGGTGCCCATCAGTACACCGAGCGGGAAATGCACCGCCGGATTCAAAAGCTCTCCTGGAAGCTGAAGCGGCTGGGCGGTGTGGACATTGTGGTCACCCACGCACCACCGGCAGGCTTGGGAGACGCGGAGGATCCGGCTCACTGGGGCTTTGAGGCTCTGGTGAAGCTGCTGGATGAATATCACCCTGCCTACCTGGTGCACGGCCACGTCCATACCTCCTATGACCATCGGCTGCCCCGGGAGATTCAATACCAGGACACCAAAATACTCAACGCTTGCCAGAGGTATGTCTTTGAGATTCCCGACCGGGAAATTCCCCTGAAGCAGATGTATCAGGTGATTTACAAAACCCGCAGACCGGCAGAGTCTCATACCAGCATGATTCTGCGCTGAAAGGAACGGGGCCCTATGTTTACCGGCTTTACCCCTGAAACCATGGATTTCCTCTGGGGAATCCGCATGAACAACAACCGGGACTGGTTCACCCAGCACAAGGGTGACTACGTCCGCACCCTGTACGAGCCTATGAAGGAGCTGGGTCAGGCGGTATTCCAGCCCTTTCTGGAGCGCCCCGGAAACCTGCTGAAGGTCAGCCGCATCTACCGGGATGCCCGGATGCACCCGCCCACCCCCTACAAGGAAAGTCTGTGGCTGTGCATCCGCCGGGACGTGGACTGGTGGGCGGAGAACCCCTGCCTGTACTTCGAGCTGAATCCCGAGGGAGCCAACTATGGCTTCTTCTACTGGAAGCCCCGGACGTCGATGCTGGAGGATTTCCGCCGGAACATTTCCGCAAAGCCCGACGACTTTCTGAAGTTGATTTCCGACACCGAGGCCGCCGTAGGCCAGCCCGTCACGGCCGAGTGCTACAAGCGGCCAAAGCCCACGGACAATCCGGCGCTTATCCCCTACTTCGCCTGGAAGGGGCAGATCGGCTGCACCCGGGAAATCGCCCCCGGCGACAGGCTGTTCGGCCCTCAGCTGGAAGCCGAGGTTTCCGGCTTCTTTGAGGCCCTGACCCCGCTGTACGAATATTTCAATCAATTCACCCTGTGACACTTGGAGAAACGCTATGAAAAACACGATTTTTACCGGAATGGCCACTGCCATCGTCACCCCCATGCACACCGACGGTTCCATCGACTATGAGGCTCTGGGCCGCTTTGTGGAATTCCAGATCGACTCCGGCATCAACGGCCTGGTAGTCATGGGCACCACCGGCGAAAACGCCACCATCGAGCCGGAGGATCAGAAGAAGGTCATCGCCTACACCGTAGAGAAGGTGGCCGGACGGGTTCCCGTCATCGCCGGTACCGGCACCAACAACACCGAGCACGTTTTGCACAACACCCGCAACGCCTGTCAGGTGGGGGCGGATGCCATTCTGGTGGTCACTCCCTACTACAATAAGGCCACCCAGAACGGTCTTGTCACCCATTTCACCGCCGTGGCTGACGAGAGCACCCTGCCCGTCATTCTCTACAATGTGCCCAGCCGTACCGGCTGCAATCTGCTGCCCAAGACCGTGGCGAAGCTTTCCGAGCATCCCAACATTGCCGCCATCAAGGAAGCCACCGGAAGCCTGGCTCAGATGATTGAAATCATGCACCTGTGCGGGGACAAAATTGACGTCTACTCCGGCGAGGACGGGCTCACCGTGCCCATGATGGCCATGGGAGCCAAGGGCACCATCAGCGTGCTCAGCAACGTGGCCCCCCGGCAGTCCGTGGCCATGACCGATGCCTGCCTGCGGGGAGACTACGCCGCCGCGGCGAAAATGCAGTGTGATCTGCTGCCGCTGATCAACGCCCTGTTCAGCGAGGTCAACCCCATTCCCGCAAAGGCCGCCACCGCCGCCATGGGCTTCGGCGCGGATGCGCTGCGCCTGCCTCTGACTTCCATGGAAGAGCAGAATCGGGCGGTGCTCTTCGCGGAAATGAGAAAGCTGGGGATTGCCGTATGAGAGCGGTCATCTGCGGTGCCAACGGCGCCATGGGCACTCTGCTGTGCGGCATTCTGAAAGAGGAAGTGGTAGGTCGGGTCAGCATTGACGGAAGAAACGGAGCCGCCAGAACCTTTGACGAACTGGGAATCCTGGATGCGGATATGGTCATTGATTTTTCCCACCACACCGCCATTTCCTCCGTGCTGGAATACGCGAAGAAAATCCGGGCGGCTGCCGTCATCGGCACCACCGGCCACACCGAGGAAGAGAAGGCTCTGATTTTTGCCGCCGCCAAGGAAATTCCCGTATTCTACAGCGGCAATATGAGCCTGGGCATTGCGGTGCTCTGCCGCCTGGCAAAAGACGCCGCCCGGTATTTCCCCGACGCGGACATTGAAATTGTGGAGGCTCACCACAATCGGAAGGTGGATGCCCCCAGCGGCACGGCGCTGATGCTGTTGGGCGCCATCAAGGAGGTGCGGCCCAACGCCTGGGCCAACTGCGGCCGCTCCGGCGAGGGCAAACGAACCAAGGAGGAAATCGGCATTTCCGCCCTGCGCATGGGAAGCGTGGTGGGAATGCACGAGGTGATTCTTCACACCGGCACCCAGCAGCTGACCCTGCGGCATGAGGCCGTCACCCGAGCCATGCTGGCAGACGGTGCGGTGGATGCCGCCCGATTCCTGCTGGGCAAGCCCGTGGGGCTTTACAACATGGAAAGCATTCTGAACCAGTAAAGGAGCGAAAACCATGCAAGTAACCTATATGAACGGCGCGGGCAATGATTTCATGGTCATGGATGCCCGGGGACAGCAGCCGGACTTTGCCAAGCTGGCCGTCGAGTTATGTAAACTCACCAACGCCGATGGCTTTATGGCAGTGGATGATTCCGAGAAAGCCGATTTCCGGCTCCATTTTTACAATGCCGACGGCTCCCGTGGCGAAATGTGCGGCAACGGTGCCCGGTGCATCTGCCGCTACGCTTATGACCACGGCATTGCCGGAAAGACCATGGTGGTGGAAACCGATGCCGGCCTGGTGCCGGGGGAGCGGCTGGACGAAAACACCTACCGGGTGCAGCTGAATAATCCCGGCGTTCTGGATTTGCACCGGAAGGGCGACATTGCCTATGTGGAGCTGGGAAATCCCGGCGTGCCCCACGCCGTAGCTGCGTACAAAGGCGACCTGTGGGCGGATGCGGATTCTCTCCGGGAGGAAATGCGGGCTCTGCGCTTTGACCCGGCATTCCCCAAGGGAGCCAATGTAAATTACTACCAGCCTCTGGAACCGGGTGTGGTGCGGATTCTCACCTTCGAGCGGGGTGTGGAGGACTTTACCCTGGCCTGCGGCACCGGCGGCGGCTCCGTGGCCTGTGTGCTGTGGCTGGAAGGGAAGCTTCCCGAGAGCACCCTTACCGCCCATAGCCGTGGGGGCACCCTGAAATACACCGTCTCCGGCGGGAACGGTGTCGTTACCTCCCTTCTGCTGGAAGGCCCCACGGAAGTGGTTCGTACCTACGAAATTTAAGCGCAAAAAGTACGCCCAAGGCTGACGGTGTCAGCCTTGGGCATTTCTTTTGAGATAGAATTTTTGAAAGATAGCGGAATCTACAGTTTATGCGTATCATTGCGAACCAGTGTCGCAACACTGGTGTGGCAATCCGTAACCCCTGCCTTTCCTTTGGGTGGCGCTCCGCGCAGCGAATTCAACTCAAACAATTGCCGGTGGCAATTGCACAATAATGTATAGATGCCCGCCGCAGCGGGCGTATGAGAACCACTTGCCTCTCCCTATGGGAGAGGTGCCCCTAGAAGGGGCGGAGAGGGCGTACTTACCCTCTCAGTCGGCTTCGCCGCCAGCTCCCCCTGAGGGGGAGCCAAGGAGAACGGATTGTGACCGGAGGGAATCCTTGGAAAGGGCCACACCAGCATTGCGACGCTGGTTCGCAAAAGCAACGTGTTTTTCGGATCTCTTTGACAAGTTAACGCCCAAGGCTGACACCATCAGCCTTGGGCGTTTTCGTTTATTGAGCTTCCCTAGAAACGATACCCCGCTTCCAGCAGTCGGGTCAGAGCCTCATTGGCCTCTTCGTCAGTGAACAGGCCGGTAAAGCGTTTGTCGACCGCCAGAGCCTCCAGGCTCAGCTCCAGATGACCCTGCTTCCGCAGGTCATTGAACCCGTCGCTGAGCCGACGGCCGGCAAGAACACGCTTGGCCGTTTTCAGGGCTTCGCTATCCGCCACCGGGCGGATTCTCACGCCCAGCGCCGCCGCCTTTTCCCGGACAGCAGCCCAGGCGGCAATGAATTTTTCTTCCATGTTTCGCTCCTTACTCCCGGCGCAGCGCCTCGATGGGGTTCAGGTTCGCCGCCTGATAGGCCGGCAGCATTCCGAAAATCACGCCGATGAGGGTGGAGAATACCACCGCCACGCCGATAGCCGGAATGCTGATGGACACCGGAATCTGCATCATCTTGGAAATCAGCTGGGCCAAGACAATGCCGCTGATAACCCCGATGATGCCCCCCAGACTGGTGAGCACCGCGGACTCCGTCAGAAATTGCAGCAGAATCCGCTTTTTCTTGGCGCCGATGGCCTTCTTCAGGCCGATTTCGCTGGTTCGCTCGGTGACGGACACCAGCATGATATTCATAACGCCGATGCCGCCCACAAGCAGGGAGATGCTGGCAATCCAGATCAGCTGGCTGTTGGTGGACTGGGACATTTTTTGCAGCTGCTGGGCCTGCTCCAGCATATCCTGGCTCCGATAATCCAGCTTGCTTTCCGTGTTCACAATCTGCTTTTCCGTCAGAATATCCGCGGCCTCCTTGCCGGCCATGGTCATGGCGTCGGTGTTTTCCACCTTGATGGCCACGTTCTGGGGCTCCTCAAACTGGTACACCGTAGGCCACACGCTGCTGGGCACATAGACGCTTCCGGCAGAGGTATTGGCGTAAAGCTGGTAGTCCTTCATGGAGTTGATCACCGGGGCAAACTCCTTGGATTGCGCCACCACTCCCGTCACGATATACACGTCGTTCTGGATTTCCAGGCTTTTCCCCACCGGATCCAGGCCGCCGAAGAGGCTGGTGGCCGCGGTGGTATCCACCAGCGCCACCTTCCGGCAGTTGTCGAAGTCCCCCTGGGTAAAGCCCCGGCCGGATTTCACCTGATAGCCGTAAACGCTGAGGAAGTTCTCGTCGATGCCGTAGAGCTTGCCGTTGAACTGGGTATTCTGGTAGAACAGGGTCTGGCTGTAGCTGCGGCTATAATAGAGAGAAACCTTCTCCACGCCGCTGATTTTCTCCAACTCCTGCCGGGTATCCTCGGTAATCTGGCGGATACCCTGGGGCACGGAGTTCCAGCTGAAATCCAACTGCTGACCGTTCTGATAGGGCTCCACGGTGACAACGTTGTTGCCCGCGCCGATGAGGTTTTCCTTGATCTGCTCATTGGTACCCTGAATGGTGGAGACGATGGTAATGATGGAGGCAATGCCGATGATAATGCCCAGCATGGTCAGCACCGAACGCATTTTGTGCCCCCAGATGCCCTGGAAGGCTAGTCCGATATTTTCCCGCATATACCCGCCTCCTTAGAAATTGTACAGGGCAGAGGGATCCCCCTCCTGGGTACCTGCCCCGGGCTTCACGTTCTTGCCGTAGGGGAAGGCCACATAGTCGTCGGCAGTCAGGCCACTGCGGATTTCCGTATAGCTGCCCCAGAGGGACTTGCCGGTGGTAACATACCGCTTTTCCAGCTTATTGTGGGCACCCCGGACGTAGACGTAAGGCTCTCCATCGTCGGTTCTCAGATAGGGATTTTCCAGGTACACGCCGTTTTGCGCCTGGGCGGCGGAATAGGTTATGCTGACATAGTTATTCTCCTGCAAGTCCGCGCTGCCGTCGATGAAAACCCGGAAGGGATAGTAGGAGGCATTGGGATTTCCCATGCCGTTCCAGCCGTTGCCGTCCACGGGAAAGTCTCCGATGGACACCACCTGACCGTCATAGATATTGCCGGTATTCCAGTCGTTGACGGTGACGGACTGGCCGATTTTCAGATTGTCCTTTTCCAGCTCGCTGACGCTGCCTGTCACATAGAAGCCGCCGCCGCCGGAAACCTTGAGAATGGGCTGCTTGTTCTGCCGGGCTTCGTCCTCGGTGAGCACGGAAACCACCTCGCCGTCCAGGTCCGCCCGAACGTTGCCGTCGTTGAATTCCCGCTCCATGAGGTTATATTCGGACTCGGCCATCTGGGCAGCCTCATAGAGATCCCGCACCTTCTTGGTCTGCTCCCGGCGCATCTTGGCAATTTCCGCAGAGGTCATGCCGCTGCCGAAGTCGGGGCTGAAGCCGCCGTCATCGTCAGAGCCCCCGAAGAATTCGCTTTCCGCCGGGGCATCAAACAGCGAGAATCCGTAGTCATTTCCGTTGTAAACATAGACATGAACGCCCTGCCACAGACTGGTGGGAGCCTTCTCCCGGTCGCCGTCGGTCTTTTTCAGGACAACATAGAAATCATTGATGACCTTGGAAGGGGCGGACGGCTCCACCACCTCCAGGGTAAAGCGGAAGGTATCCGTCTTATCGCCCACGGTGGCCGTCAGCGTGTACTCCGTTTTTCCTGGCTGGCTGACCCGGCCGGACAGAGCGCAGGTCTGCTCGCCCCGGTAGGCCAGCAGCTCTCCCGCGGCAGGCTCTACGCTCCACTCGGTTTTCTGCTTGGTCTTGTTGACAAAGGTCAGGTCAACCGCCATGCCCTTATCCACGGTAAAGGTGCCGCCGTTTTTCACATTGGGGCTGGTAATGACGGGAGCCGGAGTCTCCGGTTCCGATGGCTCCGGTTCCTCCAAGGGCTGCTTGGGCGGCTCCGTGGGGGCTTCCGTGGCAGGGGTCGTAGGCTCGGAAGGGTCAGAGGGTTCGCTGGGTGCGGCGGAAGGCTCAGGGTCTTCCGAGGGAGTCGTCGTGTCCGGCGTTTCCGAAGCACTGGATTTTGTCCGGGACAGGGTGTTCATCAGCTCCTGATTGTTCAGAGCCTGGTAATAAAGAGCCTGAAGAACGGAGTTGTTCACCGGAATGTCCGAGGCAATCCAGCAGACCAACGCATTCTCCTCGGTACTGCCGTCATGGGAGAAGTCTGTAATAACCTTATAGTTTTTTTCGTCCAGCTGGTCGCCATAGTCCGGTGCGCTTCCACCGCCGCCACCGCCGCCGGAGGGCTTCAGCTGATTGATCCGGCGCAGCTCCTCCTCGGCCTCAGTGACCTGGAGCTTGGCCTTCTCCACATCCAGGCGCTTGCGCTCCAGCTCCAACTCGGACAGGGTGGTGTCGTAGGTCATCAGCACATCGCCCTTTTTCACATGGGCGCCCACCTCCACCGGGATGCCGGTGATGATCTGGGTATCGCTTAAAAACACGGTCTGAATCTTGTCCGTGGTCACCGGGCCAGAGCTCTCCTGGTTATCGCCCCAGTATTCCGTCATGCCCACCATGGCGAAGGGGTACACATCCACCGTCTTCCCGTTCCCCCGGGTACCCAGCGCAATCCCCGCCACAATGGCCACGGCGGCAATGCCGGCTCCGGCGCAGACCAGAACCTTCTTACCCTTTCTCTTGGGAATGCCTTGCCACTTAGGAATGCCTTTCCACTTGGGGATTTTCTTCCAAATCTGGATTTCTTTCCAGTTAATCTTCTTCATGGGGTTCCTCCCGGGTATGCAGCTCGCCGTCCAGAATCCGATAGGTCTTATCCGCGCAGGCGGCAATGGACGGCTCGTGGGTAATCATAATGATGGTCATGCCCTCATCGCTGAGGCGGCGGAAAATCTCCATAATCTGATTGCCCGCCTTGGTGTCCAGAGCGCCGGTGGGCTCATCCGCCAGCAGCAGCTGGGGCTTTCCCACAATGGCCCGGGCAATGGCCACCCGCTGGCACTGGCCGCCGGACAGCTGGTTGGGCAGAAAATGGATCCGTTCTCCCAGGCCCACGGCCTTCAGGGCTTCCTCCGCCCGCTCCCGCCGCTCCTTCAGGGGTACGTCCGCATACAGCAGCGGCAGTGCCACATTGTCCAGAGCATCCATTTTGGGCAACAGATAGAACCGCTGGAACACAAAGCCGATATGCTTGTTGCGCACCTCCGCCAGTTCGTCGTCGGACAAATCCTTCAGCGCCCGGCCTTCCAGGGTATAGCTGCCGGAGGTAGGCACGTCCAGGCAGCCAATGATGTTCATCAGGGTGGTCTTGCCGGAGCCGGAAGGGCCCATGATGGCCAGGTAGTCACCCTTTTCCACGGTCATATTGATGTTTTTCAGCACCCGCACAGGCTCCTTGCCCTGCTGGTAATCCTTGCAGATGTCCGTCAGTTCCAGAATTGCCATCAGGCTCCACCGCCTTCCAAGCCTTCCGTTGCCGGCGTATCCGCCGAATCCATACCGGAGTCCATGCCGGAATCCATACCGCCATCCATGCCGGAGTCCATACCGCCGTCCATGCCGGAATCCATACCGCCGTCCATGCCACCGTCCATGCCGGAATCCATGCCGCCGTCCATACCGGAATCCGTGTCCTCCACCGGCATGTCATGGGTGGTCGGCGCACCGGGCTTGCACAGGTCGGGATCCGGGTAGGCGATGTAGTCGTCGTAGCTCAGGCCCTCGGTGATCTTCTGCACATCCGTATCCGGATTGTAGGTTCCCAGGGTAACTGCCCGCTTTTCCAGCTTCCCGTTCTTCTCTGCCCAGACATAGGCGGAGCCGTCCTCGTTATAGCACAGGAACGCACCGCTGACCCCCACACCGGGGGTATCGTCATCGGTGTTCCGCTCGATATACAGATGCTGACCCAGCAGCAGGCCGTCGGTGGAATCCAGGGAAACATAGAAAGGATACTTGCTGGCACTGGTCATCTCATCGGAGGAGGTGCCCATGTACCGGTCGGTATCGCTGCCCTGGGAGGGATTTTCGTAGTCTACCAGAGTTATCTTGCCCGTCCAGGAGCCATCGCCCCCGGTACGGGGGGTCATCTTCACCCGGTCGCCCTCCCGGAGGCTGCCCCGCTGCAATTCTCCCAGCACGCCCTTGACCCGGTAGGAGCCGGACTGTTGGATGACGATATAGGCCGCGGGCTTGCCGCTGTTATCGGTTGTGCCGCTCTCGTTGATCTTCTGCACCCGGCCGTTAATGGGGGAGGTCACGGTGGAGTTGTTCAGCAGCTCCTCCGCCTTCTTCACCTCGTCCTGCTTGGTTTTCAGCTTCAGCTCCGCCTCCTTCATATCCACCTGGGCAGACTGAATCTCCACGGTGTACTGAAGCCGGGCGGTGCCGGTGACGCTCTGCCGCTCCCGCTCCAGAGTTCTGATTTTCTCCTGGCTGCTCTCAATGGTGCTTTGCAGCTGGGCAGCCTCCAGATTTTTCTTGTCCAGGCTCAGCTGAAGCTCCTCGGTGTCGTAGCTGAAAAGAGCCTGACCCTTCTTTACATCGTCACCCTCCTTGACCATCAGCTCCTGGATGGTCTTTTCCGAATCCCGGGTAATCTCGGCGGTGTGCTCAGACACCACCAGTCCCAGGAACCGGTCTCCCGGGGCAATGCCCCCGGCAGAGGCCAGCCGCTCCACAGACTGAACATAAACCGCATCCTGCTTTGTGCCGCAGCCTGCCAGAGCCAGGCACAGGACAAATGCCAAAATTGCTTTCCGTTTCATAAATCTTTCCTCCGGAATCCAAAGCTTCTTTCTTACTATTATACGGATTTTCTCCGAAGAATCAACCGGATAATGATTAAGGTTTCCTTAAACCTTCCGCAAGGTTCTGACAATTCCGGAAAAAGCCGGAAAAAGCGCACCGCAAATCCGGTGCGCTTTGGATAAATCGCTGTTTTCCGTCAGAAATTTAGGAAGCTCTGATTAAATCGGCAAGAGCTGGTAGCGAGAGATTTTGTTCTCAG
>UQXG01000027.1 GCA_900544945.1 uncultured Eubacteriales bacterium
AGAAATGTAAATAATTTTGTAATTTATTGTAATTTTCCTATTGACTTCTTTTCCCGGTTATGGTATCATCTGGGTAAGAAAAGAAATGCCGGACGGAGACATACCCGCCGATCTCCCGAAAGGGGATTTCCCGGCACCTGTTTCTGAACGACAAATCATTAGGAGGTTTGAACAATGAAGAACGCTATGAAAAAGCTGCTGAGCCTTACGCTTGCGGTTATGCTGCTGCTTTCTGTAGCACCTTTCCAGGCGTTTGCCGCAACCAATGAGTACGGCGAGATGGTTTTCAGCGAGGAGTCTGAGGCTCCCGCGACCAACAAGAATACATCCACTTCCCAGACGGCCGAGGAGCCGCAGCCCGCAGTCGATAACAACGGCGGTATTTCCACCTTTGCGCTGCCCTCGGATGATTATGTGATCGGCAAGACCGTTGTCAATATCTACTTCAATGTAGACGGCAGCGTCATGAAGACCGTCGCCAAGAAGGTCGGCGATGATTTCCCCGGTCTGCCCTCCGGTAAGGACGCTCTGGCTTTCTACGCCAAGGTCAATGAGAATTCCAACGGCAAGGCATTCAAGTGCTGGAGCTTCGAAGAGGATGGTGCGGCCATCTCCGCTTCTGGACTGAAGGTCGGCGGCAGCGATCACCTGACAGAGGATGATCATCAGGATTCTAAGGGCAATCCTGTATCTCCCGACGCCAAGGGCAACCTGGTCGGCAAGATGGAAGTTTACGCCGTCTTTGAGGACGTGGTTTCCACTACCAATGTGAAGCTGGATCCCAAGAGCGGCAAGTTTGCCCCCGGCGACAGCGACACCATTGCTGTCTCCCTGAATACCGATTACCCCGTGGCGGATTTCCCCACGCCCACTCGCAGCGGTTACGTCTTTGACGGCTGGTACGTCAAGGAGGATGCTTCCCATTCCGAGCGCTGCCTGGTGGATGCCGAGGGCAATCCCGGCGCTGATCTGACTGTTCTGTCCACCTCTGCCAAGCCCTATGCCAAGTGGAAGAAGACCGGCATGACCGTCTCCGTCAAGTGGTACGACTTTGACAACGGCGACTGGACTGCCTTCACCGTCAACGGTGCCGCGAAATACGACGGCATGGCTGTCCCCGCTGACAGCAAGCTGAGTGCTTCCACCGGCTCCTTCCCCACCGATTCCGAGATCAACTGGCTGAAATCCGAACTGCCCGATGGCTATACGCTGAAGGGCTGGAAGTTCCTGGAGACCGGTAAGGAATTCAAGGCCGGTTCCTCCGCCATTACATCCGCCAACGCCAACTCCAGCAACGAGGTCGTCATCGTTCCTAAGCTGCAGCGCAGCGTCTGGCTGATCGCCCAGCATCCCACCAAGAACACCCTGGCTAAGCAGAGCATCACCGTGGAGATCGGCTCCCGGATCGGCGAGCTGCCCGCACCCGCTTCCTGGGCGGAGGACAGCGATGAGACCGATGGCTACACCTTCACCCAGTGGGTTGCCGATGATACCGTCATCTCCACCCGTGAGGATCTGAAGAACACCTCCAAGCACCCCGTGTACTATCCCTCTTTGAACAGCAACGATGATCACTCCTCCAGATACGAGTATCACTTCGATGCTCAGTGGGAAGTGGCTAAGGTTGTCCAGCTGTACTTCCACGTGGACGGCAAGACCAGCACCTACGCCAAGAAGGTCAGCTGCTACGACATCCCCGCCTCCGGCTCCTTCAATATGCACAGCCTGAACCTGTACAAGTACTTCCCCGATTACTCCAAGTATGACGACGGCGTGGACGTGGCCTATGGCTGGTACACCGACGCCCAGTGGAAGAACTACTGCACCGGCAAGCCCGCTGCCACCGTCTGCGACGAGCTGTGGAACGTGTCCGATACCAAGGATCTGCAGGAGCTGCACATCATGCTCATCGACAAGGGCACGGATTCCAACAAGTACAACAACAACAACAAGACCGCCGACAAGACCAACCCCAAGACCGGTGATATCATCATGGCCGCTGTGGCAATCCTGGTGGTCTCCGGAGCCGCCCTGGCCGGTATCTACTACCTGACCAAGAAGAAGCGCGGTACGAAGTAATCCGGCTGGTTCTGAACGAAAGCGCATCGAAAACCAATCCCCGGCAGCATCCGCTGCCGGGGATTTCGTCTGTCCCAAAGCCTTCCCCTGGGAGGAGTGGTGCTCCGCGCAGCGAATTAAAATCTAACAATTGCCTGTGGCAATTGCACAGTAATGTATAGGTGCCCGAAGGGCGGATGAGGTTGCCAGTAGTGCTAGAAGTATGTCATTGCGAACCAGTGACCGATGTCACTGGTGTGACCCCCTCCGGTCACAATCCGCTTCCCCCTTGGCTCCCACTCTGGGGGAGCTGTCACGCAGTGACTGAGAGGGTAAAAACGCCCTCTCCGCCCCTTTGGGGCACCTCTCCCATAGGGAGAGGCAAGGCTCTCATCCGTCACGGCTTTGCCGTGGCGGATGAGGAAAAAGGCTCCCCTTGCTGACCAAGGGAGCCGGGGTGCTCCCGCACCAGTGAATCCGTAGGGGTCGATGCCCTCATCGACCCATCTTACCTGTTGGTAGACTTCAGCCTCGGCCGATGAAGGGCATTGGCCCCTACAAGAATTCTCCCGGATGCCCGAAAACCATCCTATCACCCACGGCCAATATTGACAAGCCCCGGCAAATCGTATATATTGTAGGCAGTGAAAGGATACAAACCCATTGAATACAACAAGGAAAAGGTGATTTGTAATGTACATGGAGGATTATCAGCGTTGGTGCTCCGCTTCTTTGGAGGATCCCGCTCTGACCAGGGAACTGAAGGAAATCGCGGGTCAGGAGGATCAGATCAAGGAGCGGTTCGCCGTGGCACTGAAATTCGGCACCGCAGGCCTCCGGGGAATCCTGGGCGCAGGCTCCAATCGGATGAATATTTATGTGGTGCGTCAGGCCACCCAGGGTCTTGCCAACTGGGTCAAAACCCAGGGGGGCAGTCAGCTGGTTGCCATCTCCTACGACAGCCGGATCAATTCCGACGTGTTCGCCCGGGAGGCCGCCTGCGTTCTGGCCGCCAACGGCATCAAAGTGCGCATTTATGACGCGCTGATGCCCGTGCCCGCCTTGTCCTTTGCCACCCGCTATTACCATGCCAACGCCGGTATCATGATTACCGCCTCTCACAATCCTGCCAAGTACAACGGCTACAAGGCCTATGGCCCCGATGGCTGCCAGATGACGGACGATGCCGCCGCAGTGGTGTACGCCCAGATTCAGAAAACCGATATTCTCACCGGTGCTGCCTGGATGCCCTTTGAGGAAGGGAAGACCAAGGGGCTGATTGCCTATGTGGGTGAGGACTGCAAGGAAGCCCTGTACGATGCCATCAAGGCTCGCTCTGTCCGCCCCGGCCTGTGCAGAACCGCGGGGCTGAAACTGGTGTATTCTCCCCTGAACGGCTCCGGCCTGGTGCCCGTCACCCGGGTACTTCATGACATCGGCATTACGGACATTACCATTGTCCCCGAGCAGGAGTATCCCGACGGCAATTTCCCCACCTGCCCCTATCCCAACCCAGAGATTTTTGAGGCTCTGCGCTTGGGCCTGGAGCTGGCCGAAAAGTCCGGTGCCGACCTGATGCTGGCCACCGACCCGGATGCCGACCGGGTAGGCATTGCCATCCGCTGCCCGGACGGTACCTATGAGTTGGTTTCCGGCAACGAGGTGGGCGTTCTGCTGCTGGATTACATCTGCCAGGGCCGGATTGAGAAGGGTACTATGCCTAAGAACCCCGTGGCCGTCAAGTCCTTGGTTTCCACCCCTCTGGCCGATAAGGTCGCCGCCCACTATGGCGTGGAAATGCGCAATGTCCTCACGGGCTTCAAGTGGATTGGCGACCAGATTGCCCGGCTGGAAGCGGCCGGAGAGGTTGACCGGTTTATCCTGGGCTTTGAGGAATCCTACGGCTATCTGGCCGGTTCCTATGTCCGGGATAAGGATGCCATTGTTGGCTCCATGCTGATTTGCGAAATGGCCGCCTACTACCGCTCCATCGGCTCGTCCATCAAGGAGCGGCTGGAAGAAATCTACGCCCAGTATGGCCGGTACCTGAACAAGGTGGATTCCTTCGAGTTCCCGGGTCTGAGCGGCATGGACAAGATGGCGGGCATCATGTCCGGCCTGCGGAGCAACCCGCCCACGGAAATCGGCGGCTACAAGGTCGAGAAGGTCGCGGATTATCAGAATACCGCGGAAACCGGCCTGCCTGCCGCCAACGTTCTGGTCTACGCCCTGGATGGCGGCGCCACGGTGATTGTCCGTCCCTCCGGCACCGAGCCCAAGATCAAGACCTATTTCACCACCCTGGGCAAGACCCTTGCCGAGGCGGAGGCGCAGAAGGAGACCCTCGCCGCTGCCATCAAGCCTATCCTGGCCTGAACAAACGATTGACAAAACGCAAAGGCTCTCCTTGAATGGCAAGGGGAGCCTTTTCGCCCGCTGCCACAGGCTTTCATATTGCGCTTTTCCCCTGCCTGTGGTATGATGTTTCAAAGACACTTTAGGAGGCAAACCCAATGAGCTACGCAGACGAAGTATACAAGGCAACCTGCCGGAAAATCCTGGAGGAGGGTTATTCCGATGAAGGCATGGAGGTGCGCCCCCACTGGGCTGACGGCACTCCTGCCCACACCGTCAAAACCTTCGGCGTGGTGAACCGATATGATCTTTCCAAGGAATTTCCCATCATGACCCTGCGGCGCACCTACTGGAAAAGCGCGGTGGATGAGCTTCTGTGGATCTGGCAGAAAAAATCCAACCGGATTGCCGATCTGGGCAGCCACGTCTGGGACGAGTGGGCAGGGGAGGACGGCACCATCGGCAAGGCCTACGGCTACCAGCTGGGCATTCAGCACCACTACAAAGAAGGGGACTTTGACCAGGTTGACCGGGTGCTCTATGATTTGAAGCACAACCCGGCCTCCCGGCGGATTCTGACGAATATCTACAATTTTCAGGACTTGCACGAGATGAACCTGTACCCCTGCGCCTATTCCATGACCTTCAACGTCACGGGCAACAAGCTCAACGCCATTCTGAATCAGCGTTCCCAGGATATGCTCACCGCCAACAACTGGAACGTGGTGCAGTACGCGGTGCTGACTCACATGATGGCCCAGGTTTCCGGCCTTCAGGTGGGAGAGCTGGTGCATGTGATTGCCGACTGCCACATTTACGACCGGCACATTCCGGCGGTGAAGGCCATGCTGGAGCTGGATGGCTATGAGGCTCCTACCTTCCGGGTGGATGAGACCGTGAAGGACTTCTATGCCTTTACCAAGGATTCCTTCACCCTGGAAAATTACCGATATCATCCCTTTGATTTTGAAATTCCCATGGCCATCTGAGGTGAAGCAATGGAACTGATTGTAGCGGTTTATGACGACTGGGGCATCGGTCGGGAGGGTACTCAGCCCATCGCCCTGTCTGCCGACCGGAAATTCTTCCGGGAGACCACCCGGGGAGCCACGGTCATCGCCGGTCGGCGCACCATCGAGGATTTTCCGGGGAAAAAGCCCCTGCCCGGCCGGGTGAATCTGGCCATGAGCCGTTCGGAAGCAGAAATCCCTGGCTTTACGATGTGCCACAGCCCGGAAGAGGTGCTGGTGCAGACGAAAAACGCACCCCGAGCCTTTGTCATCGGCGGGGGGAGCGTCTATCGGCAGATGCTTCCTTACTGTGACCGAGCCTATGTGACGAAGGTGCACACCATTCCGGAATCCGACACCTTTTTCCCCAATCTGGACGAAGACCCGGACTGGGTTCTCTCCCGGACTCTCCAATCCGGCGAGGAAAACGGTATTGCTTACGAAATGCTGCTGTATTGCCGCCGGTCAGCCGAAAGCGGGGAATAACTCCTGATACAGCCCCACGGCGGCGGCAACACCTAAGTTTTCGGCCTGGTCAAGAAGGGCTTTTAAGTCCTCCGGACTGCGCCAGAGGGTGAAAACCGCCGCGTTTTCCTGGAGTTCACAGCGATAATGGCAGGAAAGCCTGGAATCCCGGAAGCCCTCCGCCTCCGGCTGCTCCCAGCGGGGCAGGGGCGTGCGGGCAGCCCCCGATTCTGTCAGGGCGATTTCCAGACCGTCCAAGGCCGCCTCCAGCCAGACTTCCCGGCCTTGCCAGGGAGATAAATATTCTGCCAGGGGCACATCCGCCGGAACCGGCGGGAGGAAAACGGCGCACCCGGTATTTTTTGCGTAGGCCGCGGAAACGATCAGGGGAACGGAAATTGCCTGTTCCAGCCGGGAAACCAGCATTTGGACATCTGCCAGACCGGGCCGCTGAAAATCCAGCAGAACCCCGGCGCAGTCCAGACGCTTTGCGCAGTTTTCCAGCTGCCCGGCGATCTGCTCCGGGTCATGGCCGTCCATAGGCGTGCTGTCATCCAGAATCAGCAGGGAGCCGGGAGGCAGCGCAACGGGCAGATTGGAAAGCCCGACACCGGAGGGGGAGAAATGACAGGAAAGCCACCCTGTCCGCCGGGGAAGAACCGAAGCACCCCGGATTTCTCCTGCCGTCATGGCAAGATAAGGTTCTATGGCCATGGACAAAACTCCCTCCCTGTGATATAATTCCTGAAAGTAATTTATGAAAATACGGAGGACAATATGCCCTTTTCTCTTCTTCCCAAACGGATGACGAAGGCTCTGACGGATGTCACCCCGGAGCTGCTCAGAAGCCGGAACATCCGCCTTCTGATGCTGGATTTTGACAATACCATCGTGCCCTACACCACGGATGTGCCCACGCAGGCCATGGAGCACTGGCTGAAAAACATGAATGCCCAGGAAGATATCCAGGTGTGCATTGTCTCCAACAGTCACAACGACCGGGTGCCCGCTTTCTGCGAAAAATACGGTCTGGACTGCATCACCCACGCAAAAAAGCCCTTCTCCCGGGGCATCCGCCAGTGTCTGGAGAAATACGGAATCCCGGCAGGTCAGGCGGCTCTGGTGGGCGATCAGATCTACACCGACACCCTGGGAGCCAACTGCATGGGCGTGACCTCCATTCTGGTGAAGGCCATTGACAATCACACCTTCTGGCTGAAAGCCCGGCATGTCCTGGAGCTGCCCTTTATTTTCCTTGCCGGAAATCGGAGGCTTTCCCAATGAAAAATCTGGAAAAATACTTGTCCCTGTTGGATGGCGAGGCGGACGGCCTGCTGCTGACCAGCCGCTGCAGCCGCCATTACTGCGCGGAATTTGACATTGCCGAGGGCATGGCCGTCGTATCCAAGTCCGGCTGCCGCTATTTCACCGACAGCCGCTACCTGGAATCCGCCCAGAAAAACATCCGGGATTTTACCGTGCTGGATGTGGGCGCCGGTCGGGGCTATGTCCGGCGAATCAACGAGGCCATCTCCGACTTCGGAATCACCTGCCTGGGCTATGAGGAAAAATATCTGACGGCAGAGGAGCTTCTGCGCTTTGAGGAGGAACTGAAAGCCCCGCTTCTGCCCATCAGCGGAAAGCTCAACGCCTTCCGGGACGTAAAGGAGCCCTGGGAGCTGGAGCGGATGAAAAAGGCTCAGGCAATCACGGACCAGGCCTTTGCGGAGATTCTGACAAAAATCCGACCCGGCATGACGGAATTGGCGCTACAGGCAGAGCTGATTTATGCCATGTACAAAAACGGCGCCACCGGCCTGGCCTTTGACCCCATCGTGGTCTCCGGCCCCAACACCAGCCTGCCCCACGGAGTGGCCGGGGAGCGGGTGATTCAGCCGGGGGATTTTATCACCATGGACTTCGGGGCGGCCTGGCAGGGCTACTGTTCGGACATGACCCGCACGGTGGCAGTGGGTTCCGCATCTGCGGAAATGCGCTATGTGTATGCCGTGGTGCTGGAGGCTCAGCAGACCGCCATCGCAGCAACGAAAGCTGGGCTCACCGGTGCGGAAATTGACGCAATTGCCCGAAATGTCATTGCCAAGGCGGGCTACGGCGGCTTCTTCGGCCACAGCTACGGCCACGGCCTGGGGCTGGAAATCCACGAGGGCCCGAACCTGAGCCCCCGGTATGAAAAGCCCATTCCGGCCGGTGCGGTGTGTTCGGCGGAGCCGGGAATCTATCTGCCCGGAAAATTCGGCGTGCGTATCGAGGATGTGACAGTGATTGCCGAAAATGGCACAATCGACATGACAAAGAGCCCGAAAAATCTCATTATTGTCTAAGATTTTTTTCGGTTTCCTCTTGCATAAGTGCCGCTTTTGCGGTACAATATATGAGCTAAAGCTATGAACACAAATCGCCTCCCAAAACGGAGAGGTAGTCTTAGGAGGATAAAAACATGATTTCTGCAGGCGATATTCGCAATGGTATTACCTTTGAGCTGGACGGCAAGGTGATGCAGGTCATCGAGTTCCAGCACGTCAAGCCCGGCAAGGGTGCTGCTTTCGTCCGCGTCAAGATGAAGAACGTCATCACCGGCGGCGTGACCGAGACCAGCCTGAACCCCTCTGCCAAGTTCCCCACCGCATACATTGAGAGAAAGAAGATGGAGTACTCCTACAACGACGGCTCCCTGTACTACTTCATGGATCAGGAGACCTACGAGCTGGAGCCCATTGACGGCTCCGTTCTGGACGATTCCTTCAAGTTCGTCAAGGAGAACGACATCTGCACCATCATGAGCTACAAGGGCAAGGTCTTCGGCGTGGAAGTGCCCAACTTTGTAGACCTGGTGGTCACCAAGACCGAGCCTGGCTTTGCCGGCAACACCGCTACCAACGTTACCAAGCCCGCTACCGTGGAGACCGGTGCCGAGGTGAAGGTGCCCCTGTTTGTCAACGAGGGCGACAAGATTCAGATCGATACCCGTACCGGCGAGTACCTGGGCCGTTCCAAGGTCTAAGAGCCTTGCGCTTTAAGGAGAATGATTATGACGCTTTCTGAAAAGTCCGCCTATTTGAAGGGCCTGATGGAGGGCCTGAAGCTGAACACCGAGTCCAACGAGGGCAAGATGATCGCCGCCATTGTGGATTTGCTGGGTGACGTGACCAAGCGGGTCGGCGACATCGAGGAGACCACCATTGCCATCTCCGATGAGCTGGATGAAATCGAGGAAGACCTGGACGCCATCGAGGACTACATTCTCGACGATGAGGATGAAGAGGACTGGGACGACGAGGACTGGGACGAGGACGACACCGACGAGCTGGACGACGAGGAGTCCGAAGAGGGCTTCGAGTTCGGCGACGAGGATACCACCATCTATGAGGTGGAGTGCGCCTGCGGCGAGGTCATCGACTTCGACGAGGAGACCCTGGAGAAGGGAAGCATCGTCTGTCCCAACTGCGGCGAGACCCTGGAGTTCTCCCTGGAAGACGACGAAGAAGAGTAATTTGCAGAGCAAGTGCCTGCCGCGGCTTTTGCCGCGGCAGGCTTCCTTTTTGTAGGTGTGTATCATGGAAGAACAAAAGAAGAACCAAAGGAAAGACCGGGGCTTTGCCATTTTCTGCGCGGTGATGATCGTCCTGGTGCTCCTGAATACCTTCGTGGTGAAGCTGGCAATCGTGGACGGCCGGTCTATGTATCCCACCCTTCACGACAGGCAGCTGCTGCTGGTGCTCCGGGTGGGTTCCCAGCCCCGGCATGGGGATGTGGTGGTGATTCATACAGGCGACGGCCTCCTGGATCGGACGTATATCGTCAAGCGAGTGATTGCTACCCAGGGCGACCGGGTAAAAATCGATTATGACACCGATACGGTCACGGTCAACGAGATTCCCATTGACGAGCCCTATTTGAATCCGGAAGAACCTGACCCCATGGAGCCGAGAGATGGGCAGACGGTTGTGAGCCTGACAGTGCCGGAGGGCACGGTGTTTGTCATGGGGGATAACCGGAACCACTCCGCCGACAGCCGCAGCGAAAAGTACGGCCCCATTGACGCAAAGAAAATCCTGGGGAAGGTGATTTTGCCTCAGGTCGGCGTCAGCTGAAAAAAAGCCTGGTGGTGAGGGAGGCCGCCCAGAAGCCCACAAAGTCTGCAAACAGGGCGGCAGGCAGGGTGTAGCGGGTCTTTTGAATCCCGGCGGCCCCAAAATAGACGCTGATGGTGTAGAAGGTGGTTTCCGTGGAGCCAAGCATCACCGCCGCCGTTCGGCCAATCTGGGAATCCACCCCGTATCGAGCCATCAGCTCTGCGCCTACGGCCAGAGCCGCGCTTCCGCTGAAGGGTCGCACCAGCACCAGCAGTGCCGTTTCCGGCGGAATGCCGAAAAAAGCAAATATCGGTTTCAGCAGTCCTCCCGCGGCTTCCGCCGCCCCGGAGGACTGCATCATTTTTACCGCCGTCAGCAGCAAAATCAGGGAGGGAGCGATGGAGGCCATCAGATAAAGGCCTTGCTTTGCCCCACCCAGCATCCGGGCATAGGCGTTCTCCCGCTTCCCCAGTGCCACTGCCATGGTGAAAAACAGAATGAGAGGAACCAGGTAATCCGTCATGGCTTCCAGACCTTTCCCAGCACCCAGGCACAGGCTACCCCCAGCCCGGCAGACAGAAGACTGGTGAACCACACCGCCGGGAGAATGTCGAAGGGGGAGGCGCATCCCAATGCGGAGCGTATCGCCGCCACATTTGCCGGAATCAGCTGGATGGAGGCGGTGTTCAGCACCACCAGACGGCAAAGCTCATCATTGGCAACGGTTTGCCCGCCCGCAAGTCGCCGGGCGGCTTGGATTCCCATGGGGGTGGCGGCGTTGCCAAGCCCCAGCAGATTTGCGCAGAAATTTCCGCTGAGGTAGCCCGCCAGCTGAGGATCCCGGCGAGTGGAAGGGAAGACCCGATTCAAAAGGGGCCGGAACAGCCGGGAGAGCATTCCCATGATGCCTGCGGCCTCCATAACGGCGGCCACGCCCGACCAGAGACACACCGCCCCGGCCATGGAAAGAACCAGGCTCACCCCGGACTGGGCGCCCTGGAATACCGCCCCGGCAAGCTGGGCACCTTGTCCGTTCCAAAGGGCGCACAGAATACTGACGCCCACCATTCCCGTCCAGATCCAGCTCATCAGCATGGAATCCCCCCTTTGCCTCTAGCCTATGCGCCGCTTCCTTGCGTATGCAAAACGCGTAGTCCCAGGGCGGAAGCCCCGGCACTGCGCGTTTATTCGGTTTCCGGAAAGTCCAGGCACGCCGGAGGAACCGCCCTGACCGCAAACTCATAGGAGCGGTCGGTGATGTAAATTTCCTGATATTGGGAAAGCTTTCCGGTGTCAATCCGCACAGGGCAGAATGCTATGTCCTGGCCTGCTTCCAGTACCTTCTGGCAAAAATAGGGAGATATGTGGGGAAAATCAGGCCTGTCCGTCAGAAAAACCAGCCCATTCGCCGCCTTCGGCCGCAGCCCCTCCCTTCGTACGGATTCCCGGCATTCTGCTGGAAACCAGTGGTACAGGGTGAGATTTTCGCCCGGTGAGAAAAGATTCTGAGCAGAAGGCCGGACGGGGAAAAGCCTGTCCGTAATGCGTCTTCCCAGGAAATAAAGGGAGAGTGCCAGAAAAAACCGGCGCTGTCCTGCCTCCGGGGCTTGCTCCGAATCCGCGGAAGGCAGTGCCCAATTCCTTCCAGAATTCGCCGCCAGGCAGCCGCTTTCTCCCTTTTTCCAGGAGAGAATGATACCGCCGGTACATTACCCGAGCCTCGGCCAGGGTCAGTACAAAGCTGTCCATTTTTCTGCCTCCCACATTTGTTTTCCATATTTTAGCATACAAGCCAGAACAAAGCAAGGGGTCGGATTTGAAAGCCGCCCAGGCCTTTGGCAGCAGATTCGCCTGTGGCCTTCCGGCGCAATGACAGCCTGGGAATTGTTTTTCGGAAGAAAAGGGAACGGATGGGGTTGTGGTTGCATTTTGTCGGGAATATGCTATACTACTACCAGAATCACAGGGAGGCGGAGAATATGGGCATTTTGGTCATCGGCATGATTTTTGTAGACATCAAGGGCTTTCCGGAGGCGGCGTTTATCCCCACAGGCCGAAACGTGGGACGGGTGGAGCGTGTCCACGGCGGCGTGGGCCGGAACGTGGCGGAGGACATCGCCAACTGCGAGCTGCGCCCCACCTTCCTGAGCCTGGTGGATGACAGCGGCGACAGCCGGGATGTGCTGCGCAAGCTCCGGGCCCATAAGGTCAACACCGACTATATCCGGACGACCCCCAACGGCCTGGGCACCTGGCTGGCGGTATTCGATAATTCCGGGGACGTAGCGGCCTCCATTTCCAACCGGCCGGACATGCTGCCCCTCATTGACACCCTGGACACCCAGGGGGACGAGATGTTTGCCAGTGCCGACAGCATCATCGTGGAAATCGATCTGGACAAGGAGATCATCAAGCGGGTCTTCCGTCTGGCTCAGAAGCATGGGAAAAAGGTCTATGCCGTGGTGGGCAACATGAGCGTTGCCCTGGAACGGCGGGATTTTCTGAAAAGCACCGACTGCCTGGTGTGCAACGTCCAGGAGGCGGGACTGCTGTTCTGCGAGGATTATTCTGGCAAAACTCCGGTGGAAATGGCAGACATTCTGGCTGACAAGACCCAGGCAGCCCAGATTCCCGGCATGATTGTCACCATGGGCGGCGAGGGAGCGGTGTACGCCGGCCTTACCGGAGAGAAGGGCTGGTGCCCTGCCCGGAAGGTGGATGTGGTGGATACCACCGGCGCGGGGGATTCCTTCTGCGCCGGGGCAGCCATCGGCCTGACCTACGGCAAGGGTATGAAGCAGGCCTGCCAGATTGGCGCTATGCTGGCTTCCTCCGTCATCGTCACCACGGAGGCGGTCTGCCCCCGATTCCTGCCCCGGGAGCTGGGGCTGGATATGGATCCGGTGGAGTGCCTATGAGACAACTGCGAATTCTGACCATCCAGGACGTGTCCTGCCTGGGGCAGTGCTCCATGACCGTGGCTCTGCCAGTGCTGTCTGCCTGCGGACACGAAACCTGTGTGCTGCCCACCATGCTCCTTTCCACCCATACCGGCGGCTTCGGAAGGCCGGAAATTGTCCGCTTTTCCGATCGCCTGGCACCGATCATCGCCCACTGGAAGGAAAATCAAATCACCTTCGATGCCGTTCTCACGGGCTATTTGGGAAGCGCGGCGGCAATCGAGACGGCGGAAACCGTCTTAAAGACCATGCTTGCCCCTGGTGGTCGTGCCATTGTGGATCCGGCCATGGCGGACAACGGCAAGCTCTATTCCGGCTTTGACGAAGCGTATGTGGAAAAAATGAAGAGTCTTTGCGCTCAGGCGGACTTCGTCCTGCCCAACCTGACCGAGGCCGCTCTGCTGGCGGGGCTTCCCCGGGAGGACAGAACCGATGCTGCCTATGGGGAATTTCTCCTAAAGCAGCTGAATCTTCCCCGGGTGCTGCTGACCGGGGTAGGGGAGCAGACCAGCGGCTTTCTTCTGAAGGATGGGGAGCGCTTCCGTGCCTATTCCCATCCCCGGCTGTCCGGCAGCTTCAGCGGCACCGGCGACCTGTTCGCCGCCGCTTTTACCGGTCTGCTTGCTTCCGGAAAAGACGTGTATGAATCCGGGGTTTGTGCGGCAAACTTTACCTGCAAGGCCATTGCCCAAACCGCCGCTCACCGTACCCACTGGTACGGCCTCCAATTCGAGCCGGTGCTGCCGGAGCTGATGGCAATGTGCGGAAGGGAAGCAGAAGCATGAAAAAGAATAAGGGACTGCTGGGACTTTGGATTCTGGGTCTGGCACTGGTTCTGGCCTTGGCAGCCTGGTTCCTTTTGTTCCGGTTCAACCGGTTTTCCATGGAGATGACCCTGGCGGGGGAGCCGAAGGCCACCTTGGAATATGGAGAGCACTATCAGGAGCCCGGAGTCACTGCCCTTGTCCGGGGCAGCCGTTTCTTCCGAAAGGGATTTGTTCCCGGAGACATTCGCTATGATACCCGTTCTGACCTGGTTGAGGACAGGCTGGGCTGCTATAAAATCACCTATTGCGCCAGTTCCTTGTTTGCTTCCGGGGAAGTGACCCGGCGGGTGCAGGTGATAGACACCCGTCCGCCGGTGATTACCCTGACTCCGGATAACCCGGAAACCCTTACCGAAGATGCCCCCTATACCGAGGCGGGCTTTCAGGCCTGGGACAATTACGACGGGGATATTACGGACAAGGTCATCCGACAGGAAACCCCGGAGCTTGTAACCTACGCAGTGGTGGATTCTTCGGGAAATCCGGCGAAAGCGGAACGAAAAATTCCCTACTGGGACTCCATTCCACCGGAAATCACCCTGTCCGGTGGCGAAAACTACCGCATTTACCTGGGAAGACCCTACTCGGAGCCGGGCTTTTCCGCCCTGGACAACGACGACGGCGACCTGACCGCCCAGGTGGCGGTGTCCGGAGAAGTGGACTGGCGCAATCTGGGTGTGTACCCCATCACCTATACCGTTTCCGACGCCCGGGGCAACGAGACGCAAGTCATAAGGAGCGTGGAGGTGGCCGCCCACCAGCCCCCGGACACAGTGTATCCTGAGGGGAAAGTGATTTACCTGACCTTTGATGACGGCCCCAGTGCCTACACCCCTCGGCTTCTGGACGTGCTGGACAAGTACAACGCCAAGGCGACCTTTTTTGTCATCGGAACCAAAGACGGAGAAACCATGCGGGAGATTGTCCGCCGGGGTCACAGCATCGGCTCCCATTCCATCACCCACAATTACGCCCAGGTCTATGCCGATCCCGATGCTTATTTTAACGATCTCTGGGCCACCCAGAAGGCCATTTACGACAATACCGGCGTCCAGTCCTGGCTCATGCGCTTTCCCGGGGGCAGCTCCAACGAGGTCAGCCGCCGTACCTGCGTGGGAATCATGACCTACCTGACCGGCGCCGTCCAGGCGGCGGGCTTCCAGTATTTCGACTGGAACGTCTACTCTGGCGATGCCGGATCCACCACGGACACCGCCCAGGTAGCGCGGAATGTGATTCAGGGCATTCAGGAGCAGCCGGTATCTCTGGTGCTTCAGCACGACATCCACCGCTATAGCGTGGACGCGGTGGAGACTATCCTGAAATTCGGCACCCAGAACGGCTACCGGTTCCTGGCTCTGGATATGTCCAGCCCGGCCTTCCACCATGATCTGAATAATTAACCGAGGTCTTCCCCCTCTGGGGGAAGACCCTTCGGCGGGCATCTGGGGTCACGATTCAAAAACCTGCTGTTTTGGCTTGACAGAATCCCGTCTCTCGGGTAAAATAGTCGGGTCGATGACATAAGTCCCAGTAGCTCAGCTGGATAGAGCACACGCCTCCTAAGCGGCAGATCGTTCGATTCCTTCGAGCAGTGAAAATTGCATAAATCTTAAAAATGTCTCAGTAGCTCAGCTGGATAGAGCACACGCCTCCTAAGCGTGGGGTCGGAGGTTCAAATCCTCTCTGGGACGCCAGAAAGCACCGCTGCAAGCCTTTTTTCGGGGTTTGCAGCGTTTTTTTGTTCCTCCTTCTCCCGGTAATTTCACTTCCGTTACCGGGAGATTTTTATACGCCGCATGATGTATATTTGCTAATTGGACTCGAACGCTTTTCAGAAATTTGCTAAGAAAATTCTGCGTTTTGCTAATTCGATTTTTCGGATCACTTTGCCGGGGCTTGCGCCGCTATCAGGGCTGCGAGCGCACTCGCCAGCTTCGGCGATTTCTGAAGCTGCTCCACAAGGCTTTCAAGGTCCAGGGTCGCAGGTTCCGATTTTGCCGGTTCCTCCGGCGGACGGACATTGCGGAGATCAGGCTTGGCATAGAAGGCAGTCTCGAATTTCTGAGCATTGACCTTTCTATCCTCGTCCAGAATGTGAGCATAGATACTGGTTATCATGTCAATCTCGGCATGGCCTGTATCGCCCTGGGTGGCTTTCAGATCGCCGTGGTTCAGTTTTAGCTTGTAGGTGGTACTGGAATGACGGAGAGAATGAAAGACCACCTTCGGCAGCCCTGCGTCCTCACGGAGCTTTGCAAACTCTTTGAGGATGATCCGATCCTCGCAGGGCCGTCCATTGGGAAGTGCCACCACCAGATCGAAGTCCTGATACTCGTCGCCCAGGAAGCCTTTCAGCTCGTCCTGGGACTTCTTCCATTCCCGCAGAATGTAGGCAAGCGTTTTCGGCAGCCACACCTTACGGATACTGGAATCGGTTTTCGGCTTTTTCAGAATAATTCTTGTGCTGGTGTTCGGCATGAGCGGAGTGAAGATGTAATAGATATCCTTCTCACCCAGCGTTTCAATCGCCCGTTTGGAAGCCCTCGTCAGCTCCTTGTCGATGTAGACATAGGCATTATCCGCCGCAATATCTTCATCGGAAATATGGACGTTCTCCCAGGTCAGCCCCAGGATTTCACCCATACGCAGAGAGCAGGCGAAGGAAAGGTTCATTGCCACATAGAGTTTGCTGTCCGTGCATTTGTCCAAGGCAAGACGGATCATCTCCGCCGTCCAGATATCCCGTTTCGCATACTCCGTTTTCGGGAGGATCACATTGTCAAAGGGATTTCTTGCAATGATTTCCCATCGTACCGCCTGCTTAAACGCACACCGCAGAAGCTTGATGATCTTTTCAATGGTCTTGTCGCTGACATAGGTGGTAACGGCCTTTCGGGTCTTGGTAGACACTGATTTGGTTTTCTGCAAGGTCTGGATATAACCATCAACCGCACGGGGAGTAACCGCCTGTACCTCCATATCACCGATGATCGGATTGATATAGTTCGCAATCAGCGCCGTTTGGCTGTCATACATAGACACGCCCCATTTCTTTTCTCCGTAAAGAGATACGAAGTCATAAAGGAACTCGGTGATCGTCTGATTGCTTGGCGGGAGAAAAGTTCCCGTGTGCTGCTGATTTTCGATTTCCGCCTTGCGCTTTAAGGCCTCTTTGTGGGTATGCCAGGTTTCCCACTTCTGTTTGGTTTCTCCGTTTTCGTCCACATAGTTGTAAACAACGGAATAGTTTTTCTTTCGCTTGATTATAGATGCCATATCGTTCTTCCTTTCTTGGATCACAGGTCGAGGGAGTCAAGCCACTCGTCAAATGACCGCTTGGAAATGCGTATGGCGTTACCAATTCGCACGATTTTGAAGTGCCCTTCTTTTACAAGGATATATGCGGAAGTTCTTCCGATGCCCAGGATTTGAGCAATATCGTCAACCGTATACGTCCTTCTTTCAGGGGTTTCTTTCTTCGTGCCGTTCCATGTTTGAGACATGAGAACCCCCTTTCAGTTATGAAAAGGAACAGCACGAATATGTGTGGGTAATATAACTTCCACTATTATTTTACCGTGCTGCTCCGTGTTTGTCTGCTGCTAATTGAAAAGTTTACGATCTATCCATAAACTTTCAAAAAAGAAAAGTAGGCTTACAGACGGCTGCTGGCACAGCTCCACGGGAGTCTAACCCCGGCCCATGCTGATGGGTGCGGCGCACAATGCTTTGTGGGCGTTCAATGCGCGAGTATCTTTGACCCTGCCCGTGTGTCATCGCCCGCAAGCTGCCACGCTTGCTTTGCGGTCTGGTGCTGTTCGCTCGCCCGTTACAGTGGTCCCGTCCTGCGGACTTGAAACGAGGTCATGGCGCACCGGCCGTATGGCTCGGCACAAACAGGAATGTATCCGTTTGCCTTATACTGCGGCGCTGGCCTCCCAACGGGCTTTCTTTGTCAAGGTGCTGCCTCCGGTCACGAAAGAGAGAAACAGGGAAAGGGTAAGCTGTTTCCGCTTTCAGACCGGGCTTGTCAGCTCATGCTGACAATGGAATGAATGAGCTTGATCTCCAATCGGCGCTTCATGTACTCGTCCACCCGAACATGGGGCTGACCGTCAGGATCGTAAAGCGTCCGCGTGCAGAGCTTATTGATATAGCCCTCATAATACCGGAGTACCTGATCCACAGCCTGAGAATCCCCGTCACGGGCGGCGTCAATCACCGAAAGAGGAAGAAGCTCCTTGCCCTTGTAAGTGGGTTTCTTCATACCTTCAACCTCCCTTCGGCATGAGTGCGGCCAACTTGATCCGCAGCTCGGTCAATGATTTTGCCCTTCGCCGTTGAACGGCACTGCGAGACATTCCAACAAGGCGGCCAACCTCCTGATCCGGCAGGTCCAGAACAAAATGCAGGATCAAAATACTCTGTTCCTGAACAGACAAACCGGCGAAGGCGTCAGCCACAAGCTCGTTTTCGATATGCAGATCATACCCGTGGGACGAGAATGTAAATCTGTCACTGGGGTAATGATCTACAACGCAGAGCTTGTCCATCTCCATTTGCGGAAGGTCGCTGAATGACAGTTCCCTGTCACGGCGCCTCTGCATTTCCCGGAGGTAGTCGATTGCCTCATGGTACAGTACCAGTTTGCAGTAAGCATCGAACTGGCACCGTTCGCCATAGTCATTACGGGGGATCATATCCATCTTTTCACCCCCTTTCCTGGGGGAATGAGGTGGGTTTCTCCCTTTCCGCTAACAAGGCGAACGCAAAGCCGCTCGCTACCCGCTAAAAGCCTCCTTTTTGAAAATTTCTCAAAAAATTTTTTCGAGGCGGGCTTGTCCTCGGAAAACAGCAAAAAGCGCCCAGCAAGTCGCAACGGACCTGCAGGGCGCAGAAATGTTTTATAAAGATGATGGCTTACACGGTATAGTTCATATCCAAAGCCGGACAACTCCGACGGAGGGGCTACGCTTTTTTTAGCTGGTGCAGATCATGGATACTGCGAAACAAAAAGAAGGAC
>UQXG01000028.1 GCA_900544945.1 uncultured Eubacteriales bacterium
TTTTGCGTCTTAAAACATAGAAACACTATATGTGGTATTTAATGATTATTTTATAACGATATATTGTATTTTGCCGAAGAAATGCGTAGTAAAGGAATCTCATCTAACCGAACGCAGGTAGTGAGATGTACATAGTGAAAACGCCGGAAAGGTCCATCTGGTAAGTCCCTCTGGGCTCTGGGAGACGGCCGTTATGGTCAGGTGCTCTTCCTTTGCACCAGCTTCCAGGGAAGCTTCTGGCCGGAGACCGGCTCGCCCCGGATGCGGCTGAGAATGGCCTGGGCACTCAGAGCGCCCAGCATACCTGGGTCGGGAGCCAGGCTGGTCATGCCCACAGGGCCCAGACTGCTGTAGTGACTGTTGTCAAAGCTGATAATGGCAAAGTCCCGGGGAACCTTTACCCCCTGATTCAGAAGAATTTCCAGCAGCCGGGAAGCGATTTCGTCGTTGTAGCACACCACGGCGGTGCAGGTTTCCCGGAGCTTTCCCGCAAAAAATTCCAGCCAGGAGGTATCTCCCCGCTCAACCAGCGTCAGCCGCTGATTGGTATCATACCAGAAAACCGCTTCCTCCCGGGAAAGCAGATTCCGCTCCCGCAGAGCCTGCATCATGCCGGAGTAGCGCAGGGCGCCCTGCCGGTCGTCCAGCTTGAAAATACCGCCGATCCGGGTGTGACCCTTTTCCAGCAGATGCCGGGTGGCCAGATATCCGCCGGTCTCGTCATCGTCCCGCAGCACAGGCAGGCTCAACTCCGGATAGCAGCTGTAAATGAAGACAATGGGCATTCCGGTGGCCCGGAGCTTCTCGTACAGATCCAGATTGGGATTGGGCAGAGCGGATTTGGTGCCCTCGATGATGAGACCCTGGACGGGGTGCTCCAGCAGCTGGGTCAGGATTTTCCGCTCCTTTTCAAATTGATTGTCCGTGCCGTAGACCAGGGCGGAAAAGCCGTTTTCCAGCAAAGTCTGCTGACATTCCATCAGCAGGGCAGGGAAGATATAGGTATTGGCAAAGCTGATGACGATGGCCACGGTGTTATTGCCGGTCCGCTCTGGTTCCTTCTGCTCCAGGATTACGGTTCCGCTGCCCTGGCGGCGGGCAATGAGCCCCTCCCGGGTGAGAATTTCCAGAGCGCTGCGGACGGTTTGACGGCTGACGTGATAGATTTCCATCAGCTGCTGCTCGGTAGGCAGCCGATTTGTGGCGCGGTAATCCCCAGCGGCGATGGCGGTGCGCAGCGACGCGGCCAGCTGGGCGTATTTTGTGGGCATTTTTCCACCTTCTCAATGCGTGTTAACCACACTATAGCATAAACCCGGGAAAATGCCAGAACTTTTTTCGCGGTTCGATACAATTGAAAAATGCAAAGAAGTTGTCCGGAGTATGTTCCGGATTTCTTAACAAAGTTGTATTAAATTCGGGAGATTCCCGCAAGAATAAGGAGAAAAAACACGAAAAACGGAGGCGGGGAATCGTTTCCAAACCCGGGGTGGAAAATGCAAAGCATTGAAAGAAAAGCCGGAGAGCTGACACTTTTTGTGAACAATGACGGAAGCGGCCTGCAAGACATGACAAGCAGAATGACAATTGAAAATGATAAATATAGCGGGCGTTTTCCGGGAAAATCAAAATTTTTAACTATAAAATGATAAATTCTTAAAAATGAAAGGAGGAATTGTATTGCTAAATTTTGAATTTGTATTGTCCACCTATACGAAAAATCTCTTAGAAGCATACGAATTCTTGACAAGTCCCATTTGGACAGTTATACTTGCACTATAAGCCGTGTGTAACAGCCGGCGAAAATTTTGTAAGGAGTACGAGACGAATGAAAAAGATTATCGCACTGGTTCTGGCCCTGATGATCATCATGTCCATGACCGCCTGCGGCGCAAAGCCCGCAGAGACTACCCCCGCAGCTCCCGCTGCTACCGAGGCCCCCGCTGCCGCTGCCGAGCCCGCCGGTGATGTCAAGACCTACAAGGTCGGCGTCGCCATCTATCAGTACAACGACAACTTCATGACCCTGTACCGCCAGGAGATCGAGAACTACTTCAAGACCCTGGAGACCGACACCGTCAAGTACGAGGTCACCATGGTCGATGGCAAGAACGACATGGGCGAGCAGACCAACCAGATCGACACCTTCATCACTCAGAAGATGGACGTCATCATCTGCAACCTGGTTCAGACCTCCTCTGCCGAAGTCATCATCGACAAGGTCGTTGCCGCTGGCATTCCTCTGGTTCTGATCAACCGTGAGCCTCTGGGCGACGATGGCGACGAGTCCTACCCCGGCATCATCAACAACCCCACCGTTTGCTACGTCGGTGCTGACGCTCGTCAGTCCGGTACCTACCAGGGCGAGATCGTTCTGGCTCTGCCCAACAAGGGCGACATCAACGGCGACGGCGTTGTTTCCTACGTCATGGTCGTCGGCGACCCCGAGAACCCCGATGCACAGTACCGTACCGAGTACTCCATCAAGGCTCTGACCGATGCCGGCGTGCAGGTCAAGGAGCTGGTCAAGAACGTTGGTAACTGGGATCAGACCAAGGGCCAGGAGATCGTGGCTGCCGCTCTGACTCAGTACGGCGATCAGATCGAGGTTGTCTTCTGCAACAACGACGGCATGGCTCTGGGCGCTGCCGCTGCCATCGAGGCCGCTGGCCGTAAGGTTGGTGAGGACATCTACCTGCTGGGCGTTGACGCTCTGGACGAGTGCCAGGAGATGGTCCAGAAGGGCACCATGACCGGTACCGTTCTGAACGACCACATCGGCCAGTCCCACAAGGCTGTTGATGTCGCCATCCAGGCTCTGAACGGCGAACCCATCGACAACTACTACTGGGTTGACTACGTCAAGGTTGACGCTTCCTACTTCGGCTAATATCCCGTCTGAACTTCTGTGGGTGGGCTGCTTGCAGCCCACCCCTTTCAGAATGGGGTTTCGTTTGAGGGGATTATGAAAAAAGCTGCCGTTTATAGCCTGTCATTGCGAACCAGTGCGCACACTGGTGTGGCAATCCCCCGGTTGAACGGAACAGTCTTTCATATCCCCCTGAGACGAAACCATAAGTCTTGAATAAGGAAAAGAATAGGAGGTCTGCTCTATGAGTGAATACCGCTTGGAAATGCGCGGTGTTTGTAAGTCTTTCCCCGGTGTAAAGGCCCTGGATCACGCTCAGCTGTGCCTGCATCCCGGCAAAGTACATGCGCTCATGGGAGAAAACGGTGCCGGCAAATCTACGCTGATGAAGTGTATGTTCGGTATCTACAGCATGGACGAGGGAGAGATTTACTACGAGGGTCAGAAGGTCACCATCAAGGACCCTCTGGAAGCACTGAAAATGGGCATTGCCATGGTTCACCAGGAGCTTCAGCCCATCCCCGCCCGTACCATCGGCGAGAACATCTTCCTGGGGCGCTACCCTATGAAGAAGCTGCTGGGCTTTATCCCCGTGGTCGATCATGAAAAAATGTACGCCGACACCGCCAAGCTCCTGAAGAAGGTGCGGATGGACTTCGACCCCAAGCAGATGCTGGGCGAGCTGAGCGTTTCCCAGATGCAGTCTGTGGAAATTGCCAAGGCCGTCTCCGCCAACTGTAAGGTGCTGATTCTGGACGAGCCCACCTCCTCCCTGACGGCAAACGAAGTGGAGGCCCTGTTCCGGATCATTGAGGATCTGAAGGCCGACGGCGTTGCCATCGTTTATATCTCCCACAAGATGGATGAGATTCTGCGGATCTCCGACGAAGTCACCGTCATGCGTGACGGCCACTACATCGGCACCTGGGACAGTAAGGATCTGACCACCGACTTCATCATCTCCAAGATGGTGGGCCGGGAACTGACGAACCTGTACCCCGAGCGGCACAATGTGCCCGGCGAGGTGGTGTTCGAGGTGGAGGACTTCACCTCCATCAACCCCAGAAGCTTCCGTCACGTCAGCTTCAACGTCCGCAAGGGCGAGATCCTGGGCGTCGGCGGTCTGGTGGGTGCTCAGCGGACAGAGCTGATGGAAGGCCTGTTCGGCATCCGCTCCCATACCACCGGTACCATCCGGTTCCAGGGCAAGGAACTGAAAATTGATCGGCCCAAGGATGCTATCGACCAGGGCATCGCCATGCTGACCGAGGATCGGCGGGCAACGGGTATTCTGGGCGTGTTGAGCATCGCGGACAATATTTCCGTGGCTTCTCTGAAGAAGTACCTGGATTACGGTATCATGATCAACGACAAGAAGGTCGAGGCCCTGGTTCAGGCAAACGTCAAGAAGATGAACATCAAGACTCCCTCCAGCAAGACTCAGATCCAGAGCCTGTCCGGCGGCAACCAGCAGAAGGTGCTGATCGGCCGCTGGCTGGCAAACGCCCCGGATGTGCTGATCCTGGACGAGCCCACCCGTGGTATCGACGTGGGTGCCAAGTACGAGATTTACTGCATCATCGAAGAGCTGGCCCGGGCAGGAAAGAGCATCATCATGATTTCCTCTGAAATGGCGGAGCTCATCGGTATGTCCGATCGGATCATGGTCATGTGCGACGGCAGAGTGACCGGCTTCGTGGACGGCAAGGATGCCACCCAGGAAAACATTATGGAACTGGCAACCCAGTTTGAGACAGTTTGAGCAAGGAGGAAATTTGAAATATGAAAACACAGATGAGTGTACCTCAGAAAATTTGGAAGGTCATCAAGGGCAATCCCATTGTCATTATGCTGGCCATCATCAGCCTGGCCGTGGGCTTTACCATCAATAACTTCTTCTCCCTGGATAACCTGAATAACCTGATGTGCAACACCACGGTTCGATTCCTCATCGCTTTGGGCGTTTCCGGCTGTCTGATCACCAAGGGCACCGACCTGTCCGCCGGCCGTCAGGCCGCTCTGGCCGCTACCCTGACCGGCGTCATGGTCCAGCGTGCCGATTATGCCAGCCGGATGTTCTCCTGGATGCCTGAGATGAACATGTGGGCAGTGCTGCTCATCGTCCTGGTTGTGGGCGCTATCATCGGTACCATCACCGGCCTGATCGTCGCCTACCTGAACGTGCCCCCCTTCATCGCAACGCTGGGCATTCAGACCATCATCTACGGCATCAACCTGATCTACACCAACGCTCAGCCCATCGGCGGCTTCACCGACAGCTTCAAGTCCTTCTTCAACTGGAAGATGCTGCCCATCGGCTCCTTCAAGGGCTTCAACGGCTATATCCTCTTTGCGCTTCTCTTCGGCCTGATTTTCTGGTTCATGTATAACAAGACCACCCACGGCAAGTACATCTACGCCATCGGCGGCAACGAGAACGCCGCTGAGGTCTCCGGTGTCAACGTGCGGGTGAGAAAGACCCTGATCTACATGACCGCAGGTCTGATGTACGCCTTCGCCGGCTTCCTGATGACCGGTAAGTCCGGCGGCGCTTCCGCCTCCATGGGCGTCAGCTACGAGCTGGAAGCCATCGCCGGCTGTACCATCGGCGGCGTGTCCACCACCGGCGGTATCGGTACCGTTGGCGGCATCCTGGTGGGCGTGCTGGTGTTCGAGCTGCTGAAGATCATCCTGCAGTTCGTGGGCGCCGACCCCAACTTCAACTACATTGTCCAGGGCCTGGTAGTCATCACCGCCGTTGCCATGGATATCCGTAAGTACGTCGCCAAGAAGTAATTCTATGGAAGAAAAAGACATCAAGGAAGAAACGGCAAAAGAAGAACAGCTCAAGTCCCAGTGGCAGCTTCAGAAGGAGAACTGGTATGACCGGGTGCCCCTGAATCAGAAGCAGCTGGACATCATCATAGGCGTGTGCCTTGTGCTGCTGGTGCTGACCTTCGTGCTGATCTATCTGGACGCAAAGGACATTTTCCACCTGTTTGGAAGATAATCAAGCCCCGCGCTTTTCCATCGGAAGAGCGCGGGGTTTTCGTTGACGGCAGGATACCACCGTGGTACAATGACCGCGAAGGAGGCGATCCGATGCCGCAAACACAGACAAAATCCGGTCTGACTGGCAATGAGCTGAAGCTCATTGCTCTCGTTACCATGACCATTGACCATGTAGGGCTGCTGCTCCTGCCGCAGCTGGTGATTTTGCGGATCATCGGCAGGCTCTCCATGCCTCTGTATGCCTACATGATTGCTCAGGGCTGCCGATACACCCATGACCGGCGACGGTATTTCCTCCGGCTGGCGGGGCTGGCTCTGGTGTGCCAGGTCGTGTATTATCTGGCCGACCGCTCCTTGTATCAGTGCATTCTTGTGACCTTCTCCCTGTCGGTGCTGTGCATCAGCGCCATCGATAGGGCTCGACGCGGAAGCGGCCTGGGATGGACGCTGGCGGCAGCTGCCGTGCTGCTGGGGGCGGGGGCAATTTGCGAACTGCTGCCTCGCTGGATTCCGGGCTTTGCGGTGGATTACGGCTTTTTTGGGGTGTTCCTGACGATACTCCTCTACTATGCCGGAAAAAAGGGAATTGTGCCCGGAATGCTGCTGCTGTGTCTGTCTCTGGGCGGGCTGCAATGGTGGTCCCTGGCCGCGGTGCCGCTGATGTTTTTGTACAACGGCCAGCGGGGGAGCCGCTCATTGGGCTGGATGTTCTACCTCTATTACCCGCTGCACCTGGCGGTGCTTTATGGCATTGCAATGTTACTGCTATTGACCGGAAATGGCTGATGGTTTGAAGCAAAATGAAAATGGGGATACCAACAATGCGATGAAGGCCTGCTGCGCTGATCTGATGGATTATGTGAGATAAGCGGCCAAGTTCAGCCGCCTTCCGGTTCCGATTCAGGTAACGACACTGCTCATAGAGACAGAGAATGTGAATGACCTTTTTGCAGGCCGCATAGGTTTTTGGTGGAAAACCGTGACGGCGGCTGCGGTGTACTGGAAACCGCGTGAATTATAGATATGCCCGTGGATGCCTTCCTGATGTTTGAGGAAGGCATCCTTTTTGCGGCGTGACATTGCCGCATCCGAAAGGGAGCGGGGGATTTCCGAAGGGAAAGACGCTGGATTTTTGGGCTCCTGGCAAGTTGCACAATTTTGACTTATGTTGTTTTGTTGTTTTGACATGTGAATTTTCTGGGTTATTGGCTGTGACAATATTGACTTTAGTTGGAAATAATGTTAAGATTGCAACATAAAACAACATAGTAGCAACTATGTTGAAGAAAGGGAGCATAAAAATATGAGTTACATTGAAACGATTGTTGAAAATGCAAGAAAAGCCCAGGCGGAATTTGAGCTGTATGACCAGAAGCAGGTGGATGCCGTGGTCAAAGCCGTGGGCAAGGTCATCTATGACAATGCGGAAATGATTGCGAAGGAAGCTGTTGAGGAAAGCGGCTACGGTCGCGTGGACAGCAAGATTATCAAGCTGCAGCGCTGCACCCTGGGCGCCTGGCATTTCCTTCACGATAAGCCCTCTGTGGGTATGATCGCCTATGACACCGTGGAAAATCTGGCTACCTTTGCCAAGCCTCTGGGCGTAGTGGCGGCGCTGGTGCCCACCACCAACCCTGTGTCAACGGTGGCCAGCAACGGCATGAACATCCTCAAATGCCGCAATGCCATGATCGTTTCTCCCCACCCCCGTGCCAAGCGGGTGACCAAACACGGCGTGGATCTGATCAATGAGGCCCTCAGAAAGCTGGGCGCACCCGAAAACCTGATTCAGGTGGTGGAGGAGCCTACCCTTGCCTATACCCAGGAGCTCATGCAGCTGTCTGACGTAGTCGTAGCCACCGGCGGCGCCGCCATGGTCAAGTCTGCCTATTCCAGCGGCCGCCCCTCCTTCGGCGTTGGCCCCGGCAATGTGCAGGTGGTTGTGGATCCTGAATATCAGGACTTTGACAGAATCGTGGGCAACATCACCAACGCCCGGTCTTACGACAACGGTATGCCCTGCACCGGTGAGCAGGCCATTCATGTGCGGAAAGATCAGATGGAGGCGCTGCTGGAGGCCTTTGCCAAGGCCGGTGCCTATGTGCTGCCGGACGACAAGGCTCCTGAGCTGGCAAAGATCCTCTTCAAGGAAAACGGCATGACCGATCCTGCCCATGTGGGTATGCGTCCGTGCAAGCTGGCTGAGCTCATGGGTCTGACCATTCCCGAGAATACCTCCATTCTCCTGTTCCGGAGCCTGGGCATGACCCGGGAGAACCTGCTTCGTCGGGAGAAGCTGTGCCCTGTGGTTCAGGTATTCCCCTTTGATACCTTTGAAGAGGGCATTGCCAATGCCAAGTGCAACCTGGAATGGGAGGGCAAGGGTCACTCTGCCGTCGTCTACACCGATGACACCAAGAAGGCTGAGTATGCCGGCCTGCATCTGCCGGTTTCCCGTGTCGTAGTGAATCAGCCTGGCGGAGCGGCCTCCGGCGGCAATTTCATCAACGGCCTGCATCCGACCATGTCCCTGGGCTGCGGCAGCTGGGGCAACAACTCCATCAGCGATAACCTGACCTATCAGCATCTGATGAACACCACCAAGCTGGCCTATTATCATCCTTCCTCTCTACCCTCCGACGAGGAAGTCTGGGCCGAGTAATTCGAATGCCCGGGAAACGCTTTTCCGAAAGCGTTTCCCGGGCAGAAGAGCCTGGCGTCCGGTGAGATTTGTTCGGATCAACCGCAAAACAGCCGGTGCCGCCAGGCGATGCTTTTCGGAGAAAAAGTCGTTTTTCATCCGAAAACAGTCTAAGAAGAAAGGAACACCTTCGTTATGTCTCTGGAATATCTGAAGAATCAGGTTGCCATTGTGGGCGTGGGCTATACGCCCCAGGGCAAGGTTCCCGGCCGTACCGCCGCCAGCTTCCACATTGAGGCAATCCGCAACGCCATTCAGGATGCGGGGATTTCCAAAAATGACATCGGCGCTTTGATGCTGTACCGCCATTTTGACGCCATCGGCGGGGACTATGAAACCACCGCCTTTACCGTGGGAGAACAGTTGGGCGTCAGCCCCGCCCTCATCAGCCAGGAGCATCAGTGCACCCGGAGCTGGCTGTACTACTCCGTAGGTCTGCTGATGAGCCGTCTTGTAAAGTATGTGGTCATTTCCTACGCCGACAACGCTCGCAGCGCGCACCGGAGCTTCGTCAAGGAGTTGTCCGGCGGCAAGGCTACAGACGAGCTGGCATCCTACGGCGATCTGAGCACCATGGCAAAGTATGCCATGCTGGCCCGCCGAGCCATGGAGAGCTACGGTACCGGCCCTGAGGTCTGGAAGGAAATCTCCATCGCCCAGCGCCGCTGGGCTCAGCTGAATCCCATAGCCAGCATGTACGGCAAGCCGCTGGATGCGGCAGGCTATTTCGCCGCCCCGGCGGTCATCGAGCCTTTCCGGCTTCTGGATGCTACCCCCGCTTCCGACGGAGGCCGTGCCATCGTTCTGACCCTGTCGGAAAATGCCCAGGGACGGAACCATCCTCCGGTTTATCTCCGGGGCATCGGCAGTGCCAACCGCCCCATTTCCGCCTACCGCATGAATGTGGAGGACGAAAACACCGCCGCCGCGGAGAGCAGCCGCATGGCCTTCCGGATGGCGGGAATCACCCACAAGGACGTGGACGCCTGCGAGCTGTACGACTGCTTTACCTATACCGTGGAGGCAACCCTCCGGGATTATGGCTTCTTCCGCCGGGAGGAGGTTCGGGACTTCCTGACAGCGGAACGGCTGGGCCCCGGCGGCGTGTTCCCGGTGAACACCTCCGGCGGAATGCTCTCCGAGGGCTATTTTATGGGTCTGACACCGGTGGCAGAGGCGGTTATGCAGCTGCGGGGGGAATGCGGCCAGCGGCAACTGGGCACGGTACCCGGCACCAAGACCCCGGAGATCATCGTGTGCAGTGACAACGGCGGCGTATTCCACAGCCACGCCACGCTGGTACTGGGAAGGGAGGCCAAGTAAATGGAAAAAATCGAAATGCAGACCTTTTTCCCGCCCAGAATTTCCGCCGACACCAAGGCTTTCTGGGAGGGCTGCAAGGCTCATAAGCTCCTGCTTCAGCGCTGCCGTCACTGCGGCAAGGTCATTTGGCCGGCTCAGTATCTGTGCCCGGACTGCCTGAGCGAGGATCTGGAGCTGACGGAAATGAGCGGCAGAGGTACCGTCTATTCCTGGGAGGTGTTCCGTCGGGCCTTCCACCCTGCCATGGAAGAGAAGCTGCCCTATGTGGTGGCGGCCGTGGATCTGGAGGAAGGCGCCCGGATGATCACTAACCTGGTTGACTGCGAACTTGGGCAGCTGCGCTGCGGTCTGCCCGTGGAGCTGCGGTGGTGCGACGGCGCCGAGTACACCCGCCCCGTATTTGTCATTCGGAGGGACGAGAAATGAAGATTGTCATTCTGGGCGGCAACGCCGCCGGCATGAGCGCCGCCTCCCGCATGAAGCGGAAGGCACCGGATACCCAGGTCATCGTTCTGGAAAAAACCGAAACCGTGTCCTATGGCGCCTGCGGTATGCCCTACTACATTGCGGATCTGAACCCGGATCTGAACCGCATGAAAATCCGGCCTGTGGAAAAGTTCCGGGAGCAGGGCATTGACGTGCGTCTGAACCATGAGGTGGAACGGGTGGACCGGGAGAAGAAAACCGTCTACGGCAGCTGCAAGGGGGAGCCTTTTGCGATTTCCTATGACAAGCTGCTGGTGGCGACCGGGTCTTCTCCCATTGTGCCGCCGCTGCCGGGCATCGACCTTGCGGGTATTTTCCCGCTCAAGACCCTGGAGCAGGCTGCGGCGCTGAAGAGCGCGTTGGGCCCGGAGAAGGACGTGGTCATTGTGGGCGGCGGCTACATCGGCTTGGAACTGGCAGAGGCCTGTCTGCTGCGGAAAGTCCGCTCTCTGACCCTCGTAGAGGCGGCTGACCATGTGCTGACCACTTTTGACGATGAATTCGGTGAGGCCGCTGTGGCGGAGCTTCAGAAGCACGGCGTCAGGGTCTGCCTGTCCCAGCGGGTCAAGGGCTTCTCCGGGGAAGACGGTCACGTTACCGCAGTCCTGACAGAGGGCGGCGAGGTGAAGGCTGACGTGGTCATTTTGTCCATCGGCATTCGCCCCAATACCAGATTCCTGGAGGGCGTGGATAAGCTGCCCAACGGCGCCCTCATCACAGGCACCGATATGCGAACCAGCGACCCGGATATTTATGCCGCCGGTGACTGCGCCACGGTTATGCACCGGGTACTGAAAAAGCCTGTATACCTGGCTTTGGGAACCAATGCCAATAAGCAAGGGAGACTGGCGGGAGACAGTATGCTGGGTAAGCCCGTGTGCTTCGACCGACCCTTGGGAACCTCCATGCTGCGGCTTATGGGTCTGGAATTTGCCTGCACCGGTCTGAACGAGAAAACCGCCAAGGCGCAGGGGATTGCCTATAAGGCCAACACCGTCACCGCGCGATCCCACGCCGGCTATTACCCGGATCCGGCGATCATCACCGTGAAGCTGATTTACGATCCGGATACCAAGGTGATTCTGGGCGCTCAGTTGATGGGTGCCAAGGAAACCGCTCTGCGGATCGATGTCTTTGCCTGCGCCATTGACCGGGGAATGACCACGGCGGAACTGGGTTTTTTGGATCTGGGCTACGCCCCGCCCTTCGCTTCCGTGTGGGATGCCATTCTCATCGCTGCCAACGCTTCCAAATAATTCCACATTATGCAATTGGCAACTCGCACAAAATTCAAGAATGGAACCTGTGCATTTTGTGGAATGTGCTTTTGAAATCTTGAAAATTGTTGACTTTTGAGAATTTATGTTGTATTTTAATCATGCAACACAAGCAAACCCAAAAACAAGACAATGGAGGAAACCCAAATGAAAAAAATCATGGCATTGGTTCTGGTTTTGGCTATGGCTCTGGCAATGATGGCCGGCTGCTCGTCCAACCAGAAGCCCGCAGCAACCGCCCCCGCCGCCGCCGGCAACACCGAGGCTGCCAACGCCCCCGCGGCAGATGGGCTGCCCCTGGCCGGCAAGAAGTTCGCCTACATCCTGAACGTTGTGTCCAGTGACATTTTCCAGATGGCTGCCAACGCTGCCAAGGAGACTGCTGAGGCTCTGGGTGCTACCGTGGACGTGTACCTCACCGACACCGACAACACCAAGTTCCAGGACACCGTGTCTGCCTGCTCCAACCAGGGCTACGACGGCATGTTCCTGAGCCACGGCAACCAGGAGTCCGCGCTGAAGCTGGTCAAAGACCTGCGCAGCAAGGGCATTGAGGTTGTTTGCTTCGACACCCAGTTTGTGGACGACTCCGGTGCCAACGTCAACGGCTCCCTGGAGGGCGTGACCCAGATGTTCCAGAACGACCAGGACATGGCAAAAATGCTGCTGGACTACCTGCTGGGTCTGTACCCCGAGAAGGTTGCCGCCGGCGAGCCCATCAAGCTCCTGAAGATCTGGCGCGGCCCCGGCATTGCTCCCTTTGACCGCCGTCAGGAAGGCTACAAGGAGTACGAGGACAAGGGCCTCATCGAGACGGTGGAAGTCATTGCTCCCTCCGATCCCAAGAACGGCGAGTCCAGTATGTCCGACGTAATGTCCGCCACCCTGCCCAAGTATGCTGTCGGTTCCATCGATGGCCTGTGGTGCTGCTATGATGCCTACGCCAGAGGCGCCTACGTTGCTATGAAGGAAGCCGGTCGTACGGATATCCCCATGGTTTCCGTTGATATTTCCAACCAGGACATCAACTTCATGATCGACGGCTCCAATGTCTGGCAGGCCTGCGCCACCGTGGATTTCACCACCATCGGTCAGCAGGGCATCCGGATCCTGGCTATGAAGCTCATGGGTGATGAGACCGAGGCGGTCTACAACCTGACGCCTTCTCTGGTGAGCTATGATCAGCTCAACGCCGATTCCAACGTCACCAACCTGGGTGAAGTGGTGGAGAACTACGGCATCAACAACGACCACATTCCCGACTGGATGGCACCCTACATTGCAGAGAAGTAAGTAATCGATTTGCGGATGCTGGGAATTTGATGAAGTCCCCGGCATCCGCTATTTTTCCGAAAGGAGTTTCACCGAGAAATGAAACTGGAAGCCAAAAAAGTATCCATTGAATTTCCCGGCGTAAAGGCTCTGTCCGATGTGGACTTTGAGCTGAACACCGGAGAGATCCGTGCGGTGGTCGGCGCCAACGGCGCGGGCAAATCCACACTGATGAAAGTCTTCGCCGGCGCAAATCCGGGTTATACCGGAGAGGTCTTCCTGGATGGCAAAAAGGTGGAGCTGCGGACCCCCGCCGCCGCCAAAGCCCTGGGTATTGAGATCGTGTATCAGGAGGTGGATATGGCCCTGTTCCCCTCTCAGACCGTGGCGGAGAACATCATGATGAACAAGCTGATCGTAGGCATGAAGGGCAAAGCCGCCGTGAACTGGACTGAGATCCGGAAGGAAGCCAGGGCTGTCCTTCAGAAGCTTCACATCGACATCGATGTGAACCGGCTGGTGGGTTCTCTGTCTCTGGCTCAGAAGCAGATGGTGCTCATTGCCCGGGCTGTTCAGGGCGAGTGCAATTTCCTGATTCTGGACGAGCCTACCGCCCCTCTGAGCACCGCGGAAACGGAACGCTTGTTCCAAATGGTAGAGCATTTGAGAAAAACCGAGGACATCGCCATCGTTTTCATTTCTCACAGACTCCAGGAGGTCAAGCATATCTGCAACAGCATCACCATCATGCGCAACGGCAAGGTGGTGGAAAACGGCCCTCTGAATCCGGAACGGTCCATTAACTCCATTGTTACCCAAATGCTGGGCCGCTCCTTTGACGAGAACTTCCCCAAGGTTCAGACCCAGATCGGCGACGTCGCCTTCGAGGTCAAAGACCTGTACGATATGGACGGTATGGTCAACGGCGTGTCCCTCTACGCCCGAGCCGGCGAAATCGTCGGCGTCAGCGGCCTGGTGGGTGCCGGCAAGACGGAGCTGTCCAAGACCATTTTCGGCGACCGGAGAATCAAGAGCGGCTCTGTGCTGCTCCGGGGCAAGGAGCTGAAAATCGGAAGCCCCACCGATGCCGTCCGAAGCGGCATTGGTCTGGTTCCCGAGGAGCGCCGGAAGGAAGGCGTTCTGGTGGACGAGCCTGTGGCCTTTAACCTGGTGGCGGCCTCCCTGTCCAAGTACAGCAACGGGATTTGGCTCAGCAAGAAAAAGCAGCTTGCCAACGCCGACCGTTTCATTGCGTCCATGGGCATCAAAACCCCGTCTCCCATGCAGAAGGTGGCAAATCTTTCCGGCGGCAACCAGCAGAAGGTGGTTGTCGGCAAATGGTTGGCCGCGGACTGCGATGTATACATCTTTGACGAGCCCACCAAGGGCGTGGATGTGGGCGCGAAGACCGACATTTTCCGGCTGATCGGTGAGATTGCCGCCGCCGGCAAATGCGCCCTGTATTTCTCCAGCGAAACCGATGAGATTCTGTCCATTACCGACCGTGTCTATGTTATGTTCGACGGCAAAGTGACCGCCGAACTGGAAACCGCAAAAACAAACGAAGACGAAATCATGTTCTACTCTACCGGAGGTCAGAAAAACAATGAATAACACGAAAACGCTTCAGAAACACAAACTCGGCCTTTCCGGTTTCCTGCGGAACTGGGCCGCTGCCCTGGCTGTCGTTCTCTGCCTGGTGATTTTTACCATTGCCAGACCCACCACGTTCCTGACCTCTGACAATATTATCACGATCCTTCGGTCCGTGTCCATTACCTGCGTTCTGGCGATGGCACTGACGATTACCCTGGCTGTGGGCGGCTTCGATCTGGCTGCCGGCGCCCTTGCCTCTGTGTCCGGCTACTTCCTCATGAGCTTCCTGCTGTGGCACGGCTGGAACTTCTGGCTGGCCATGCTGGTGAACATCATTCTGACCATGGCCATTCAGTGCATCAGCATGGGCTTGATCATCAAATGCAAGATTCCCGATCTGCTGGCTACCTGCGCCATGTCCTTCGTTCTGTCCGGTCTGGGTCTGACCTACACCGGCGGCGGCGCCGTTTCCGCCGGCATGAACCGTCCCAGCGGAGAGCCCTCCGTGGGCTCCATTCCCGCCATTATGGGCAAGATCGGTTCCTCTCCCACGATTATCATTATCATGCTGGCCTGTGTCCTGATCTGCCATGTGTTCCTGACCTACACCAAGTACGGCCGTTACATCTACGCGGTGGGCGGCAATAAGCAGGCCGCGAAGCTCTCCGGCATTCCCGTTGCCCGGTACCGCTTCATTGCCGGTATGATTTCCGCCGTGTTCATCGCCATTGCCGCGCTGCTGGTGGTTTCCCGAAACAGCTCCGCTCAGATTCAGGCTGCCGACGGCTATCAGATGCCCGCTCTGGCCGCCGTGTTCATCGGCCGTTCCGTTGCCGGCGCGGAAAAGCCCAATGCCGCGGGAACCCTGCTGGGCGCTCTGCTGGTGGGTATTCTGGACAACGGCCTGACCATGTGCGGCGTGCCCTACTACACCCTGCCCGCAATCAAGGGCCTGGTGCTGGCTGTGGCACTGATTTCTGCCTACATCTCCAACAAGGAAGACTGATTGGAGGTTCATTATGGAAAAGTATGCTGAGCACTTCCGCCTGTCCGAACGGGACGTGGAGGAGTATATCCGCACCAAACTTCCGGATTATTTCGGAGAAGGCCCTCTGGAGATTTCGGAAATCGGCGACGGCAACATCAACTATGTGTTCCGGGCAAAAGACAAAACCGGAAAATCCATCATCATCAAGCAGGCCGATAAATTCGTCCGCTCCACCGGTCACAGTGCCGACACGGATCGGAATCGAATTGAGGCTCAGATTCTCCAGCTGGAGTACAAGCTGTCCCCCAATCACATTCCGGTGATTTATCTGTATGATCCTGTTATGTGCTGCGTGGTCATGCAGGATGTGGGCGATCACAAGAATCTGCGCTACGCCCTTATGAACCATGAGACCTATCCGACCCTGGCAAAGGACATGGGGCAGTTCCTGGCGGACACTCTGATTTCCACCTCTGACCTGTGCCTGGATGCCCAGGAAAAGAAGGCGCTGGTTAAGAATTACATCAACCCCTCCATGTGTGACATTTCCGAGCGGCTGGTTTTCTCCGAGCCCTACACCAATGCCCGGGGCTCCAACCAGCCCTTCGCCCCGAACAAAGACTGGCTGGAGCAGGAGCTGTATCGGGATCCTGCCCTGAAGCTAGCGGCTGCCAAGCTGAAGACCCGCTTCATGGACAATGCGCAGGCGCTGATCCACGGGGATCTGCACAGCGGCTCCATCTTCGTCAAGAAGGGCTCCACCATGGTTCTGGATCCGGAGTTCGCGTTCTTCGGCCCGGCAGGGTACGATATCGGCAACGTGATTGCCCACTTTGCCATTGCCTGGGCAGCCGCCGAGGCTTCCATGGGCGCTTCCGAAGAAAAGATGTGCTACCTGGCCTATCTGGAGACGTGCATGACCCAGGTGATCTGCCAGTTCCGCAGCCACGCCTTGGAGCTGGCGGAAAAGGCCACAGATCCCATGTTTACCGGAACCGATTATCAGCGCTGGTTTGTGGAGGAAATGGTAGCCGATGCCGCCGGTTATGCCGGCACCGAAATCATCCGCCGGATTGTGGGTTCTGCCAAGGTCAAGGACATCACTACCCTGATGGACACTGCCCGGCTGAGAGCGGAACGCACGGCGGTTCTGGCCGCTAAGACCATGATCCTGACCATGCAGCGACCGGGCATGGATCCCAAGGAGTACACCGAGGCGCTTCGCGCGGCGGCAAAACTGGATTAAAACAGGAGAAGGAAGAAATGATTAAGCAGGAAATCAAAGAGCGTGTATTGGATACCACACTTTTGAGCTACCGCCAGGGACTGTTTGCCGGCACCAGCGGAAATCTCAGCGAATACGACCCGCAGACGGGTTACATGTACATTACGCCCAGCTCCTATCCCTATGAAGCCATGACTGTGGACGATATTATGGTCATTGACCTGGATGGCAACATCATCGAAGGTTCCCACCATCCCTCCTCCGAATGGAGAATGCACGCCATCGTTTACCGGAATATGGCACCCAGAGTGCTGTCCGTAGTTCATACCCACTCTCCCTACGCCACGGCCTTTGCCGTGTGTCAGAAGGCCATTCCCGTCATCCTCATCGAGATGGTTCCCTTCCTGGGAGGGGACGTGCCTGTGGCGGAATTTGCCGTACCCGGCACCGATGACGTAGGCACCAACGCCGTGCGGGCGCTGAAAGATCGGAACGCCTGCCTGATGGCAAACCACGGCGTCCTTTCCGTGGGCAAGAATCTGGCACAGGCTCACGTTCAGGCCATTTACGCGGAGGACGCTGCCAAAATCTGCGGCATTGCGAATTCCATGGGCTACGGGATCCGCACCGTTCCCGATGAGGCGGTGGAGATCATGCGCAATCGGGGCAAGCAGAAAAAGTAAGCAAAGGGCGGAGAAATCCGCGGAAATGGAGGAAAAGTAATTATGTTTCGAGCAGACGAAGGACTGGGCTTCCTTCTTAGGTATGAGAACGTTGCCTGGTATGAGGACGGCGCGGTCCGCATTCTGGATCGGCGGATTTACCCCGTTCGCACCGAGTTTGTAACCTGCACCTGCCATGAGCAGGTGGCTCAGGCCATTGCGGACATGGTCACCCAGTCCGGCGGCCCCTACACCGCCGCCGCCATGGGTATGGCGCTGGCTGCCTATGAGGCCCGGGAAATCGCCGACGACGCGGCTTATCTTTCCTACCTGGAAAAGGCGGCTTATACCTTGTCCCACGCCCGGCCTACCACCGTCAAGAAGATGGAAAAGGTGGTGGAGCGTGCCATGGCCCGGATTCATCGGGAACTGGCTCAGGGCACAGGCCGCCAGGATATGCCCCAGAAGCTGCTGGAAGATGCTGTGGATCGGTGCAACGAGAGCTACACCCGTTATGATCGGATTGCCGAGCACCTGGCGGATCAGATTCCCCAGGGCGGCACCATTATGACCCAGTGCTTTGCCGAGACGATCATCGGCACCCTGCTTCGGGAGTGCCGGAAGCGGGGCAATGAGATTCGCATGATCTGCCCGGAGACCCGTCCCTATTACCAGGGCGCACGGCTCACCGCCAGTCTGGCTCGGGACATGGGCTTTGACACGACGGTGATTACGGATAATATGCCCGCCTACACCATGAAGGAAAAGCATGTGGATCTGTTCACCTCTGCCGCCGATGTCATCACCATGGACGGCTATGTGGTCAACAAGGTCGGCACCTTCCAGATTGCCTTGGCAGCCCAGTATTGGGGGATTCCCTATTTTGCCACCGGCACGCCCAATCCCGGCCATCCCTCCATCGATACCGTTAAAATCGAGCAGCGGGATCCGGAGCTGGTTCTGAGCTCCCTGGAGGCTGGCAAGCACACCTTCCCCGGTGTGAAGGGCTACTATCCGGCCTTTGACGTGACCCCGCCCAAGCTCTGCAACGGCATTGTTACAGACAAGGGCATCTATTCCCCCTACAATCTGAAAAACTACTTCAAGGATTGATACTGAACTCCAATTAAAATCTTTAAAAAAGATTTTAATTGCCTGAAAGGCATGGAGTTCATATGAGACTTGTTTTGTGATTTCTTTCCTTATAAATCACAAA
>UQXG01000029.1 GCA_900544945.1 uncultured Eubacteriales bacterium
CAGAGGGTTGTTATGTGCTCCTCTGCCACGTTCACGTTGTGAAGAACTTGGTCTGGCTCCGATGGCAGAAGAAAACACTTCATTGCTAGGTACACCGTTTACTATGTCGGTAGATTTAAGAGGGTATGGCTGTACTACGGGAGTTTCTGCTTTCGACCGTTCGTCAACAATAAAAGCTTTGGTGGCAGGAAATCTGAATCCTTCCGAGTTTGCTCGTCCCGGGCATGTTTTCTGCCTCCTGTGCTGATTGGCTGTATTATACTACAAAAGCTGCCTGGTTTCCATATCTTTTTTTGCACAGCAGGTACACCGGTACCAATGCCAGCAGGGGAGCGGGGGTTTTCAACACCAGGCTGATGCCGAAGAGAAAGCTCACAAGGGTCTGCAAGGCCTTTCCCAGGCCGTAATACCTCAGGGACAGCCCCTGGGTCACGGAGAGAGTCTGGACACTGACGCACAGACCTCCCGCCGCCAGCAGACAGCCGCACACGAGAAAGCGCACCGTCACATCGGAAATCCGACGCAGCTCCAGGCAGCCGTTGGATAATTCCAGCAGCCCGATGACAAGAACCCGAACCGTCGGCGGTACGGCAAACAGTACCCACCGATCAAGAAAGGCAATGAGAGTCCGAAACAGCACAATCCAACCGCAGACAACGGCCATGGTTCTGACGCCTTCCCGCACCGGGTCACAGGATGCTTTGGACGGCACGACAGAGCCTGCCTGTGAGGTAGTAGGCAGAGAAATGCACCGGGCGGCAAAGAGGGCTCCCAGAAGGTGGATTCCCCAAATCAGCCACACCATCCAAGGCTCCGGAAAGAGCCTTCCCACCATACCGAAGAGAAAGGCAGGCCCGGCGTTGCTGGAAAAGGCCAGCAGACGTTGGGCCTCCTCCTTGGTGAGGCTCCCGGCCTGCCAGGCCTGACAGACCGCCTGGGCGCCCACCGGATAGCCTCCCAGGATGGCCGGAAGCGCCAGAGCGGGTACTCGGTCGGTCATTCCCGGCAGCAGGCCGGACAGACACCGGGGAAGCCGGAAATCCGTGCCCCAGCTGCCCATCAGCAGCCCGGAAAGGACAAAAAAAGGAAACAGGGATGGTACCACGGTTTTCAGGCACAGGCTGACCCCTGCCTGCGCTCCTGTCAGCGCCGTTCGGCTGTCCAGAATCAGAGCCAGCATTCCCGCCGCTCCGAAAAGTCCCAGAATCCGCTTGTGTTGCTTCACAGTCATTCACCTCGCGCAATTCTATGCAAACGAGGGCTTCTCCATTCATATCCTAGGAAAAAGGGGGTGCCGCTGAGGTGGAAAAAACAAGTGGCTTCTGGGAGCGTCTGGCCGCCAGGGCAGAGCTGGACACGGAGCCTGTACCCGCACAGCCCATTATCGAAATCGGCGGTGACACCAGGGTGTTGGTGGAAAATCACCGGGGCGTTCAGGCCTACTGCCCGGAGGAAATTTGCATCGGGCTAAAATTCGGACAGGTTCGAATCTGCGGTCACAACATGGTGCTTACCCGGATGAGCCGGGAACAGCTGCTGATCCGGGGAAAAATCGACACCGTGTCCCTGCTTCGGAGGGATACCCCATGAGTTTCTGGAAGCAGGCGGCGGGAATTGTCCGGGCAGAGCTGGTCAGTGCCGACCCGGAGGGAACCCTGCGTGCCCTGGGAGAAGCGGGAATCGAACTGGACGAAATCACCCCGAAAGGGGCACTGACCTTGGAATTTCTTCTGCGCCGGGAAGACCTTCCGACGGCGGAGGCTCTGTGCCGGAAGCGGGGAGACAGCTTCCGGGTGCTGGAGCGGCAGGGGCTCTGGTACGCTGTCTGGGCACTTTGGGAGCGGAAGCTCCTTCTGACGGGGCTGGTTTTCCTGCTGGGGCTTACTATACTGCTTCCCACCCGGGTACTCTTTTTTCGGGTGGAGGGAAACAAAGCCGTACCCAAAGCGCAGATTCTTTGGGAGGCGGAACGTCAGGGACTGTCCTTCGGGGTTTCCCGGCGGGGCGTGCGCAGCGAAAAAATCAAAAACGCTCTACTGGAAGCCATCCCGGAGCTGGAATGGGTGGGGGTGAATACCCAAGGCTGCACTGCGGTGATCTCCGTTCGGGAGCGGACGGCTCCCGCCCCGGTACCGGAAGCAAAACACCAGGTAGGAAACATCGTTGCCGCCATGGACGGCTACATTCTCTCCGTCACCGTCACCCAGGGCACGGGGCAGGTTCAGCCCGGTCAGGCAGTGAAAAAGGGAGAAATTCTGATTTCCGGCTACACGGACTGCGGTATCTGCATCCAGGCTGCCCAGGCTGAGGGAGAGATTCTGGCGCAGACCCAACGGCAGCTGGAAGCGGTGACCCCGGCGCAGTACCTGCGAAAGGGGAAAATCATCGGCACCAAGCGTGCGCTGAGCCTGCTTCTCGGAAAAAAGAGAATCTTTTTTTGGAAAGACAGTGGAATTTTGGAGGGCAGTTGTGATAGAATACAGAAGGATTATCCTTTGACCCTGCCGGGGCGGTTCCGGCTTCCGGTTTCCCTTCGGGTGGAAACCTATGAAATCCGGGAAAGCATACCGGAAACGCTCAGTGCCCAAGAGGCAGATGCGCAGATGAAAGCCTTTTCCGCCCGGTATCTTCCCCAGCAAATGATCGGGGGGCAGATACTGGAGGCGCAGCAGAGGGTTCTCCGGGAGAAAGGCGTTTACCGTCTCCGGGGAAGCTATCTGTGTCAGGAGATGCTCGGCAGGGAAAAAAGGGAAGGAAATGGAGAATCAAATGGCCAAGCAAGTGGACAGAGCGGTGAACGCGGAACGGGTTGAAGACCTGATTGCCGTATTCGGCTCTTTTGACGAAAATGTAAAGCGGATTGAGGAGGCTCTGGGAGTTCAGATCGTGAACCGGGGCACGGAGCTTCATGTCATCGGCGATGAGGAGCAGGCCGACAAGGCCGTGCGCACCCTGGAGGGGCTGCTGACTCTGGCCTCCAAGGGGGAAGCCATTGACGAACAGCGGGTTCGCTATCTGATTACCCTGGTGAACGAGGGAAACGACCAGCAGGTGGCTCAGATGGCCAAGGACGTGGTGTGCATCACCGCCAAAGGAAAGCCCATTAAGGCAAAGACCGTAGGCCAGCAGAAGTATATGAAGGCCATCCAGGCCAACACCATCACCATTGGCGTTGGCCCTGCGGGCACCGGCAAGACCTATCTGGCGGTAGCCGCCGCCGTGGCCGCCTTCCGGGAGCGGACGGTGAACCGGATCATCCTCACCCGGCCGGCGGTGGAGGCAGGGGAGCGGCTGGGCTTCCTGCCCGGTGATTTGCAGAACAAGGTTGACCCTTACCTGCGGCCTTTATATGACGCACTGTACGACATGCTGGGGGCGGAGACCTTCCAGAAATACCAGGAGCGTGGCTCCATTGAGGTGGCTCCTCTGGCGTACATGCGGGGTCGTACCCTGGATGACAGCTTCATCATCCTGGACGAGGCGCAGAACACCACCCGGGAGCAGATGAAAATGTTCCTGACTCGGCTGGGCTTCGGCTCGAAAATCGTCATCACCGGCGACGTGACCCAGATCGACCTGCCGGAGGATAAGGTTTCCGGCCTGAAGGACGCCATCCGGGTGCTGGAAAATGTGAAGGACATCGCCATCTGCCGGCTGACTGCCGCGGACGTGGTGCGCCACGCCCTGGTGCAGGAGATCATCAGCGCCTACGAGAAAGCGGACAAAGTGCCCGCCCCGAAAAAGCCCCGGCAGCTGACCGGGCGATACAAGAGGAAGAATTGACATGAATCACAGAATCAACCTGGTTTTTGAAGAGTTTAGTCTGCAAAGCTTTGCCATCAAGCAGATTATCCGCACCTGCATCAAGGAGACCTTGAAGGCGGAAAAGGTCACGGCCAAGTGCGAAATCAATGTGCTCGTGACCAACGATAGGGGCATTCAAACCGTGAACCGGGAAAGCCGGAACATCGACCGGCCTACGGACGTGCTGAGTTTTCCCATGTTCCAGCTGGAGGCGGGCAATCCGCCGGAGGACTGGAGCGAATACGAAGACCCGGAAACGGGACTTGTACCCCTGGGGGACATGTGCATCAGCCTGGAGCGTGCCCTTGCCCAGGCTCAGGAGTTCGGCCATTCCGTCCGCCGGGAGGTGGGGTACCTGACCATCCATTCCATGCTCCATCTGCTGGGCTATGACCATTTGGATGAGGGAGAGCAGAAGCGGCAGATGCGCGCCCGGGAGGAGGCCATCGCCGCCGGGATTCCCGGAATGCAGAGGGACTAAAGGAGAGAGAATATGAATACCAAAACCGCCATGATTACCATTGCCGGACGGCCCAACGTTGGCAAGTCCACCCTGACCAACTACCTGGTGGGCGAGAAGATCGCCATCGTATCCAATAAGCCCCAGACCACCCGAAACCGGATCTGCGGCATCGTCACCCGTGGAAATCTTCAGTTTGTCTTCATGGACACCCCCGGCTATCACAAGGCCAGAACCAAGCTGGGAGACTATATGGTGAACACCGTCCGGGAATCCATTTCCGACGTGGATGCCACCATTCTGGTGGTGGAGCCCATCGCCAGCATCGGCGTTCAGGAGGAGGCCCTCATCGAGCGCATTCGTGCCTCCCGCTGCCCGGCGATTCTCGCCATCAACAAAATCGACACCGTAGAAAAGGACAAGTTGCTGGAGGTCATCGCCGTTTATTCCGCGGCTGGGGTCTTTGATGCCATCATCCCTATTTCCGCCAAAACCGGCGATGGAGTAGAGAAGCTGCTGAAGGAGTGCGAAAAATATGCCCAGGAGGGGCCCTTCCTGTTCCCGGACGACGTGACCACCGACCAGCCGGAACGGCAGGTGATGGCAGAAATCATCCGGGAAAAGCTGCTGTGGTGCCTGGATAAGGAGATTCCCCACGGCACTGCCGTGGAAATCACCACCTTCTACGAGCGGGACAACGGCATCATCGACCTGGGCGCCACCATCTACTGCGAAAAGGCCAGCCACAAAGGCATTATCATCGGCAAGCACGGAGATATGCTGAAAAAGATTTCCTCTCTGGCCCGGACGGACTGCGAGAAGTTCATGGGCACCAAGGTTTACCTGACCACCTGGGTGAAGGTGAAGGAAAACTGGCGGGACAGCGATTTCCTGGTACGCAATTTCGGCTACAGCGAATAATTTCCAGTTGTATTTTCCTTTTTTGCGCAAATCCTATTTCCGGAGGGATGGGAATGAACGCGCAGGATTATTGGAATCTTTTTCTGGATACCGGTGCGCCGGAGGCGTACCTTATGTACAGCCATTTGGCCAAATCGGAGGAAACACATGTACTTGACGATTCAGGGAATCGTTCTGCGGGTCACGGACTACAATGACCGGGATGCCCTTCTTACGGTGCTTTCCCGACGGCACGGAAAGCTGACGGTGAAGGCTCGGGGTCTTCGCCGGAAAAACAGTCCGCTCATTGCTCCCTGTCAGCTTCTGGCTTTCGGGGAGTTTACCCTGTTTGAATATCGGGGGCAGTACACCGTCAACGAGGCGCATTCCATCGAGCTTTTTTCGCCCCTGCGACGGGAGCTGACCCAGCTGTCCCTGGGTACTTATTTTGCTCAGGTTGCGGAGGTTCTTTCTCAGGAGGACATTCCAAACCCGGAGCTGCTGTCTCTGCTGCTGAACAGCCTTTACGCACTGACCAAATTAAGGCTTCCCGAAGCCCAGGTGAAGGCGGTATTCGAGCTTCGGGCAGCCTGCCTTTCGGGTTTTACGCCAGACTTGTTTGGATGCCATATCTGCGGAAGCCAGCAGCCGGTGCGCTTTGACCTTCGAGCCGGGCAGCTGGAATGCGAAAGCTGCCGGGATCCGGATTCCGATGGCATCCGACTGCCGGTAACGCCGGCGGTGCTGGAAGCCATGCGCTACATCTGCCTGTGTGAGCCGAAACGGCTGTTTTCCTTCCAGATCGGGGGAGATGCCATGCGGCTGCTGGGCAATCTCACGGAGGCCTATCTTGCCACCCAATTGGAACGGGGCTTTTCCACTCTGGATTTCTATAAATCCCTGTTTATAGGAGAAAACTATGTCTGAATTATTCGAAAAATCCCTGCAAAAGCTGGAACTTGACCAGGTTTTGCAGCGCTTGTCCGCCTGCGCCGGAAGCGAGGGCGGCAAGGCAGCCTGTCTGCTTCTGCGGCCAACCTCCGACTTGGAAGAGGTGACGCTGCTCTTGCAGCAGACCACCGCCGCTTCCGACCTGTGCGCCCGGAAGGGAAACCCGGTGTTCGGGGACGTGACGGATGTTTCGTCCTCCCTGGAGCGGGCGGAACGAGGGGGAACCTTGCAGCCCAAGGAGCTTTTGCGCGTTGCGGGGATCCTGCGCTGCGCCCGTACCATCCAGGGCTATGTGTCCCCGGACGACCCAAGCACCGTTCTGGACTCTCTATTCCGGAGCTTGACCCCCAACAAATACTTAGAGGACAAAATTTTCGGCGCGATCCTTTCCGAAGAGGAAATCGCCGACACCGCCTCCACAGCCCTGGCGGACATCCGGCGGCATATGCGCATTCAGTCCGGAAAAATCCGGGACAGCCTGCAAAAGGTGATTTCCTCTCCGGCCTATTCCAAGTTCCTCCGGGAGCCAATCATTACCATCCGACAGGGACGGTATGTGGTGCCGGTGAAGAGCGAGTGCAAAAACGACGTGCCGGGTCTGGTGCATGACGTGTCGGCTACCGGCTCTACTTATTTCGTGGAGCCTATGTCCGCAGTAAATGCCAACAATGCCCTTCGGGAACTGGAACTGAAGGAAAAGAAGGAAATTGAACGGATTCTTGCGGAACTGTCCGCCGAGGCCGCAGGCTATCGCAGCGCCATTGACTTAGACTATCAGCTGCTGGTGCAGCTGGATGTGATCTTCGCCAAAGCCAAGCTCAGCTATCAGATGCGGGCTGGGGAACCGATCATGAATGAGAAGGGCAGGGTGGAGCTGCGCAAGGCTCGTCACCCGCTCATTGACCCCAAAACCGTGGTTCCTATTTCCGTCCGCTTGGGCACGGATTTTGATTCCATGATCATCACCGGCCCCAACACCGGCGGCAAAACCGTCACCCTGAAAACCATCGGTTTGCTCACCCTGATGGCCGAGTGCGGCCTGCACATTCCCGCGGGAGACGGCAGCACCCTTTCTACCTTCGAGGCCATTCTCGCGGATATCGGCGACGAGCAGTCTATTGCCCAGAGCCTTTCCACCTTCTCCAGCCATATGCGAACCATCGTGGATGTGGTGGCGCAATGCGATGACCGGACTCTGGTGCTCTTCGATGAGCTGGGCGCGGGCACCGACCCGGCTGAGGGCGCGGCTCTGGCTACGGCCATCATTGAGTTCTGCCGGAAAATGGGCAGTCGGGTGGTGGCAACTACCCACTATGCCGAGCTGAAGCTTTATGCCATGCGCACCAAGGGGGTCATCAACGCCTCCTGTGAGTTTGATGTAGAGACATTGCGTCCTACCTACCGGCTGCTCATTGGCATTCCCGGAAAGTCCAACGCCTTCGCCATTTCCCGGAAGCTGGGACTGGCCGAGGAAATCCTCAAGGAAGCGGACAGCCTGGTAGATAAGAGCGACAAGGACTTCGAGGATGTGCTGTCTCAGCTGGAAAGCCAGCGGCAGCAGATGGAGTCCGCCCGTGTGGAGGCGGAACGGCTTCGCCAGGAGACGGCGAAAATCAAGCAGCAAAGCGAGCAGTATCAGGCCCAGCTTCAGAAGGAGAAGGAAAAGGCCATGGAGTCTGCCCGGAAGGAAGCTCAGTACATCATCGAAGAGGCCCGGGCTGCCGCAAACCTTGCCAGCGAAGAGCTGAAAGCCATGAAAAAGCAGCTTCAGGATCGGGCGGACACTACGGGCTTCAACCAGCGGCAATCTGAGCTGCGCCGGAATCTGAATGAGGCCGAGGACAAGCTGCGTTCCGTCCAGCCCAAGAAGGAGCGGCCCAAGCCCAGCCGGGGAATCCTGGTGGGGGACACGGTGGAGCTATTGAAGCTGGGCACCAAGGCCAGCGTCATCGGCATCAACAAGGACGGCTCACTGCAATTGCAGGCGGGCATTCTGAAAATGACCGCCGCCCCGGAGGAAGTCTATCTTCTGGAAAACGAGAATCCCTACAAAGAAAAGGGGGCCCGTCCCAAGCACTCCGGCCGGGAGATGAAGCTCAGTGCCATGCCCACGGAAATCGACCTGCGGGGAATGGATGCCATCGAGGCCATCTGCATACTGGACCGGTATCTGGACGAGGCCATGCGGGCCAATCTGACTCAGGTGCGGATCATCCACGGCAAGGGCACCGGAACCCTTCGTGCCGCCGTTCAGCAGGATCTGAAAAAGAATAAGTATATCAAGTCCTTTAGACTTGGGGTTTACGGCGAGGGCGAGGACGGTGTGACCATTGCGGATTTTCGGTGATTTTCGCCGATTTTCACCAGATATCTGAGTTTGGAAACGTTTTCAACAAGAACGGTTTGGTTCTGCGGGATTTTCTTGTGGAAACAGGCTGAAAATAAGTTGACTTTTTCGGTAAAAATGCTATCATATACCTAGACTCGTCGTGTGCTCCGCGTGCGATGAAAAGGAGTGGATAATATGTTTAGTAAAGAAGTTGTCGTTCGGTGCGAGTCCGGTCTTCACAACCGGCAGGCTACATACTTCGTGCAGAAGGCGAACGAATTTGAAAGCAGCATCTGGCTGGAATCCGGCAACCGCAAAATGAACGCCAAGAGCCTCCTGGGCATCATGTCCCTGGGCATTGTTACCGGCACCACTGTGACCCTGAGTGCCATCGGCCCCGATGCGGAGACTGCCGTGAACGCCCTGGATACGCTGCTCCAGCGGGACGTTTACTAAGGAAACTCTGAATAAATCGTCTGCGGCTGGGCAGCGGATCTTTTGCCCCCAGTCTGCGGTTTGAAAAATGGGAAATACACAAAGTATTCCTCCATTTTCCAAACCTTGTCTGAGAACAAAATCTCTCGCTGCCAGCTCTTGCCGATTTAATCAGAGCTTCCCTAATTCGCTCTATTTTTGCCGCCTCTGTGCCCGTTGACGCATTGAGGCGGCATTTTTACGTTGGACAATGGATTCCGTCAGGACTTAGGAAAAGCATTGTAAGAGGGGAGGATTTCCCACGACATTTGACGAACTCAAGGAAAAGGCTCTATCCCTGCCCTATGCCCCGGGGGTCTATATCATGCGCGATCAGACCGACAAGGTTATTTACGTCGGCAAGGCCAAGAAGCTGAAAAACCGGGTGAGCCAGTATTTTCAGGACACTGCCTCCCACACCCCGAAAACCAGAATGATGGTAAGCAAAATCCACCACTTCGATGTGATCGTGGCCGCCTCGGAGTTTGAGGCTCTGGTGCTGGAATGCTCCCTGATCAAGCGGTATATGCCCAAGTACAACATCCTTCTCAAGGACGATAAGGGCTATCCCTATCTGCGGCTGGACATGCGTCCGGTGTACCCGGAAATAACGATGGTCAGCAAGCTTTCCGATGATGGGGCGGAGTATTTCGGCCCCTACGGCACTCGTGGCGTCACCCAGAACGTGCTGGAAGCTCTGCGGCTGACCTTTCAGCTGCCGGGCTGCCATAAGCAGTTTCCCCGGGACATCGACAAGGAGCGGCCCTGCCTGAACTATCACATGAACCAGTGTGCCGGCTGGTGCCAGAGCAGTGTCAGTGCCATCCGCTATCGGGAGGTCATGCTCCAGGTTCGGGAGCTTCTCCGGGGAAATTATAAGGGCGTAGCCGCCCAGATCAAAGAGCAGATGCTCGCGGCCTCCGAGGAGCTGAAATTCGAGCTGGCGGCCAGCCTCCGGGATCGGCTTCAGGCCGTGGAAAACTTAGGTCAGAAGCAGCTGGTCACCGCGGGCTCTCTGGCAGATACGGATGTGATCGGCTACGGGGAGACCGAGGCCAAGGCCTGCTTTGCGGTGCTCCATTTCTCCGGAGGGAATCTCCTGGACAAGGACTATGAGGTCTTCCCCCGGCCGGATGAGAAGGAAGAGGCGGTTTCCAGCCTCTTGAAGCAATATTATCTCAGCCGGGGACTGGTGGCAAAACGAATTCTGCTGCCCTTTGAAATCGAGGACGAAGATATGATTGCCGCACTTCTGGAACAGCAGTGCGGCCGCCTGCCAAAGCTTCAGGTGCCCCAGCGAGGGGACAATGTGCGCCTGGTGGAGCTTGCCTGTAAGAATGCCTTTGAGGAAGCCCAGCGGCTTACCGGCAGGGAAGAGCGGGTCAGCGCAACCCTGACCCTTCTCGGCAAAATGCTGAACATGGAGGCTCCGGAGAGAATCGAGTCCTTCGATATTTCCAACATCTCCGGCACGGACATCGTAGCCGGCATGGTGGTTTTTGTGAACGGCAAGCCTAAGAAAAGCGACTACAAGCGGTTCAAGCTGGAGGGGCTGGCCAATCAGGATGACTATGCCTCCATGCGCCAGGTGGTGAAGCGGCGGTTTGTCCACTACAAGGCAGGCGACGCGGGCTTCGGGGAAAAGCCGGATCTTCTGCTCATCGACGGCGGCATCAACCATGCCAGAATCGCGGTGGAGGCTTTGGAGGAGCTGGGGCTGAGAATGTCGGTATTCGGCATGGTCAAGGACGACCGGCACCGAACCCGGGCTTTGGTGAGCCCGGAAGGGGAGGAAATCCGGATCGACAACAACCAGGCCATTTTCTCCCTCATCGGCAATATTCAAGAAGAGGTTCACCGATTTGCCATCACCTATCACCGGCAGCTGCGCAGCAAACGTCTGCGCTACTCGGAACTGGACGGCATTCCGGGCATCGGCCCCAAGCGGAAGCAGGAGCTTCTCAAGCAGTTCAAATCCCTGAGCGCCATCGGTCAGGCCACCTTGCCGGAGCTGGAACGGCTGCTTCCCAAGGATGCCGCCATGGCAGTCTATTCCCATTTTCAGGAAAAACGGAGTTAATTATGCGGGTAATTACAGGAAAAGCCCGGGGCGTTTCTTTGAAAACCCCGGAAGGAATGCTGACCCGGCCCACGGCGGATCGGGTGAAGGAAGCTCTTTTCAGCATCATCCATTTTGATATTCCCGGTGCCCGGGTGCTGGATTTATTTGGCGGTACCGGCCAGCTGGGAATTGAAGCTTTGAGCCAGGGAGCTGCCCAGGCGGTGTTCGTGGATGCCCGGGATGAGGCCTGCAGGCTGATCCGGGAGAATCTGACCAGGACAAAGCTTTCCGGCGGCACCGTGGTTCGGGCAGACTACATGGACTATCTGTCCCGGTGCAGGGAAAAGTTTGATATCATTTTTCTCGACCCACCCTACGCGGAAACCTACCTGGAAAACGCAATAAAAAGGATTACAGAAATTGACATTTTGCAATCTAATGGTATAATAATAGCGGAACGCCCTCTGGGGAAGGAGCTTCCCTGGGAATTCGAAGGCTACGTCCGTTCCAAAGACTATAAATATGGAAAAACCCTTCTTACCATTTACCGAAAGGTGTGAAGGGTGCGGTAGGAATATGAAAACAGCCATCTATCCGGGCAGCTTTGACCCGGTCACCAGCGGACACCTGAATATCATTCGCCGGGCCGCCGGTATCTTTGACAAGCTCATCGTCTGCGTCATGGTGAACGCGGGCAAAAATCCAATGTTTACCCAGGACGAGCGGGTGGAGCTGATTCGCCGGGTCACCAGCGACCTTCCCAACGTGGAGGTGGATGCCTCCAAGGAGCTGCTGGCGGAATACGCCCGACGGCGGGGCAGCTGCGTAGTGGTCAAGGGACTGCGGGCGGTATCGGATTTTGAGACGGAATTTCAGATGGCTCTGGTCAATCGAAAAATCAACCCGGAGCTGGATACCATGTTTTTGACTGCGGACAGCAAGTTTATGTTCCTGAGTTCCAGCCTGATCAAGGAGCTGGGCACCTATGGAGCGGATTTGTCGGATTTGCTTCCCGCTGAAATTATTCCGGATTTTCAGGCAAGAATAGAGAGCAGGAAAACGAATCATTAAGGAGGAAATCACAATGAGCGATCGGAATACGGAAGATATCATTGGCGCGCTGTACGATATGGTGCAGGATGCCCGCTCTATGCCCCTGGCCGCGGACAAGTGCATTCTGGAGCGTGACCGGGTGCTGGATATGCTGGACGAGATCCTGGCTCAGCTGCCCGGCGAGATCAAGCAGTCCCGGGCCATCGTGGAATCCCGGACGGAAATCGTAGGCCAGGCTCGCCGGGAGGCAGAGAATGTGCTCCGGGAGGCCCAGGAGAAGGCCAAGCAGATGGTCACCAAGGAAGCGGTGTACACCGAGGCCAAGAAGCGCAGCGAGGAGCTGATTGCCCAGACCCAGGAGCGGATCAACCAGCTGCGCAAGGCTGCCAACGAATACATGGACGAGTCCCTGCGCCAGACTGAAGAGGTGGTGTCCAAGGCACTGAATGAGGTTCGGGATACTCGGATGAAATTCCGTGCGGTAACGGAGGCCCAGGAGCAGCGCAAGACCGCCAACGTGGACATTGAAGTATAAGGAACAAATCGTAGGAAGCCCCTGGCAATGCTGGGGGCTTCCTATTTGGATTCCTACAAACGAACCGGAGCTGTGGTTTTCACGGCTCCGGTTCTTTTTCTGCCGTCTGGGCGATAGAATTGGGATAGGGGAGGGGTAAATATGAGCGTAAAGTGGAACTCTGGAAGGGCTGTATCCATTCCGAAAGGACTGGCCATGGGGAACGGTGTCAGCCTTGGCATGACGCTTCTGATGTCTTTTGCGCTGGCGGGACTGATCAGCCGGGAACGGCTTTCCTGGGATCAGGTCGGTTATGGCATTTTGATTTTGCTGTTTCTTTCTGCACTGCTGGGGGCCGCCACTTCCGTGAAGGCTGTGAAACGTCAGCGGCTGATGATTGCAATGGGCTCAGGGCTGCTGTTCTGGGCAACCCTGATTGCCATAACTGCCCTGTTTTTTGGGGGACAGTACGACGGAATGCTGGTCACAGGACTGGTCATTCTGGCCGCCAGCGGCATCGTGGCACTGACGGGCCTGCGGCGGGAAAACCGGAAGGGAACAGGCTCCTACCGGCGGAAAGGACTCTGATTTTTCCTGCTTTGGAAGCATAGGTAAATGCTATTTACCTATGCTTCCTAAAATGCAGGAGTCCTTGCAATTCCGATATTTAGTATATTTTTGCTGCGGATGACCCAAGATATTGAAGATATAATTGAAAATGATAAAAAATCGGCAAGCATTCTTAATACAGGTTTACATAAAAACGTTTACATAATTATCCGTCAATATTGACAAAAAAAGCAATTTTGGCTAAAAATGCTTGAATTTCTGTACGAAATGGAGTATAGTATGGGAGCATAGAAATCTTGACTGTATCTGTCGCCTTTTGTACCCGGCTTCTCTTTTTCGTAAGCAAGTATTTTTGCCTCGGGAGGGTTTGATCGAGGGTGCGTACAAGGCTGTCTGCTGTTTCTTCCCGCAGGCGCAAGGCTGCGGCTTTTGTGCTTGCATTTGTGTGGGTTCTGGGGACGGTTTCCGGAATTGTGTATTCCTGCTGTCCTATGGTCGATTCTGCTTCTCTGATGCGCAGGACATTGCTTGCTCCTGTGTCGATCGTTTCTTTTCTGTGTGTCTCGTTCTTACCTTTTGTAATGTCCGCCATTCTGGCTTTTTTGGATTGCCCTCTGGGGATCTATGGAATCTGCTTTTGGAAGGCCTTTCTCCATGGATTTGTATCCGCAGGGCTGATAACCTGCTTCCCGGACTGGGGCTGGCTGATTCGGTGCTTTCTGCTGCTGGGCGACGGCACCCTGCCCATCCTGTACTGGCTTTGGCTGCGATGTGTGCAGGGGCGGCCGGTATTGGCTCCTGTGGCTGCTGCCGGCTTTGGGCAGCTGGCACTGGCTGCCGCCGGGTATTGCCATGTGTTTCCTCTTTACTGGCGGTTCATTGAATCTATGAAAGGATAAAAAGGTAAGCTGTTACATGCTGGATTTGATTCATGCCTATGAAAATTACCTGGTTAAGGTAAAGCAGGCATCTACGAACACCGTGTCCTCTTATCTGCGGGATATCCGCCAGTTTGACGGCTGGCTGGGCGGCAGTGTTCTGGATGCCTCGCAACAGAATATCCGTGCGTATCTGACTTACCTTCAGGAGCAGGGAAAGTCTGGTGCTACGGTGTCCCGTTCCTTGGCCAGCCTGAAAAACTTCTATGCCTACGCCGTATCCTCTGGATTTCTGGATGTCTCTCCCGTTTCCGGCCAGATTCACATTGACCGTGGGGAGCGTCGGCTGCCCCAGATTCTGACCGGCAGGGAAGTGGAGCTGCTGCTGTCCCAGCCTTCCTCCTCAGATTTCAAGGGAGTCCGGGACAAGGCTATGCTGGAGGTGATGTACGCCACCGGCATCCGGGTTTCCGAGCTCATCGACCTGAACGTGGACGATGTGAACCAGGATATGGGCGTTATCCGCTGCGCCAGCGCCAAGAAGACCCGGGTGATTCCCCTGTATCCGGCGGCGCAGAAGGCCCTGAGCGTCTACCTCAGCGAGGTTCGCGCACTCATCGCCACCAATCCCGCCGAGCGGGCCTTGTTTGTAAACATCGGCGGTTCCCGGATGAGTCGGCAGGGCTTCTGGAAAATTCTCAAGCACTACCAGGCCACGGCCGGAATCGAAAAGGACATTACCCCCCATACCCTCCGGCACAGCTTCGCCGTGCATCTGCTGGAAAACGGCGCGGACATCAGCGCCCTCCAGGAGCTGATGGGCCACAGCGACATTTCCTCCACCCAGTTGTATACTTCCCTTATCGACAAGAAGGTAAAGACCGTTTACGAAAAGTGCCATCCCAAGGCTTGAAGTAAACCCCCTCCGTATGCTTTGACATGCGGAGGGGGTTTCTGTATAATGTGGCGTAAGGGGGTGACGCAATGGAGGGTAATTTCCCGCTTGACGGAAAGAATCGAAGGTTGCGGCTTTGGCGCATTCCGGTTTTTCTGTCCGGGGCATTTCTGATCGGACTGTACGGATTTCTGCGGTCTGTGGATTCTCGGACCGGAAGTGAGCTGGTCGTGCTGCTTCTGATGGGTACCGTTTTCTGTCTGGCAGCCGTTCTTTCCAGGCTTTACAATCGAAAGGGTTATATCTGCCTGAAAAACGGACGAATTCAGGCCCGGTATCACTGGCTGGGGAGACTGGACTGCGCCATAGAAGATATTGCGTTCGTCCTGCCCCAGGTCAATACGCTCACAATCCTGCTGAAAAGCGGAAGGCGGCACATCATCACCGGCGTTGAGGATTCTTGGCTTCTGAGCCGACTCATTCGTCGGCGTCTGTATGCCGCCGAAAGGGAATTGCCGGATTCGCTAAGGCAGGAGTTGAACCTGGCGAAGGCAAAACGCGCAAAGACACTCACCTGGGTGATTTGCGGAACAGCCATGTTGTTTATCAATATTCTTCTGACGGTGCTGCTGACCGGCGGCCGGGAACTGCACGAATTCAGCCAATCAGATTGGTATCGGTTTCTGGGAATGGGGTTTTGGGAACTCTTTCTTTTGGTTGCGCTTTTGGGGGTTGCCAATCAGTGCGGCAAGCAGCTGCTTACCCTGGAGTTGCTGCGCTACCGTCTGCGAGGCGCCCTTATCGCATTCACCCCGCTGCCAACCAACCATGTGCGCCGCGTCTACACCGACGAGAACAATTCCGGCCGTGTGGTCGTGTGCGGCTTTCCTAACTCGAAATCGGTTTATTACTGCGTCCAGGAATTTAGCGCAGATGAGAAGCTGGAAACCGTCTATTCCTCCCAAATCTTTGCTAGCCGGAAAGAACTGCCAGAGGACGCATTCTCCGGGCTGATGGACATTTCCTTTTTATTCCCCAAAGTGTGACCCTTCCACCCGCAATTCCGTCTATATAGATGAAGACAGAAAGAAGGGAGGACTCCCTATGGATGACAGCGAAATTCTGGAGCTGTACTGGAGCCGGGACGAACAGGCCATCGCCGAGACCCGGGCTTCCTACGGCGTGCCGCTGCTTACCCTTGCCAACCGCATTCTGAGCAGCCGGGAGGATTCGGAGGAAACCGTCAGCGACACATTTCTTCGCGCCTGGCAGACCATCCCACCGGAGCGGCCAAAGGATTTCCTCGCCTTTCTGCGAAGAATTTGCCGGAATCTGGCCTTCGACCGGCTTGACTGGAACCGGGCTGCCAAGCGGAATCCAAAGCTGATCGCTCTGACCGCGGAGCTGGAGCAGTGCATCCCGGATCTCCGGCAGGGAGAGATTCCGGACAGGCTTTCCCTCAAGGCAACCCTGGAGGCGTTTCTCCGGCAGCTTTCCAAGGAAAGTCGCGGGATTTTCCTGCGCCGGTATCTCTACGGGGATTCCGTTGGCGAAATCGCCCAGAGATACGCCGCCAGTGAAAGCAAGGTAAAAATGCAGCTGCACCGCACCCGGGAAAAGCTGCGCCGTTTTCTGGAACAGGAGGGGATTGCGCTATGACCGGAAAGGATCTGCTGATGACCCTAGGCACCATTGATGAGGCTTTTTACGAAGAAGCAGAAAAGCCGATGCCCAGCCGCCGAAGGCGAATTGCCATTGCGGTGCTGGTGGCCGCACTGCTTCTGCTGGCGGGCTGCTCCTACGCGGTGCTGACGCAGGCGCAATGGTTTCAGAGCTTCTTCGGGCGTCTGAACGGTCAGCCCCTCAGCCATGGACAGACCGCGTACATTGAGGAAAACGTGCAGCCCATCGGTGGGCAAAGCGTGACCGTAGGTCACTACCGGCTTACCCTGGAATCTGCCCTTGCCGAGGAGCGCACCGCCTGCATCCGCCTCCGGTTGGAGGGGCCTGGGCTGAGAGAAATGTACAGCGTTGGCTTTCTGCCTCGTCCTCTGGCAGACGGCACCGGCAAGGAAGCTGTGTTTTTCCGGAAGGGAAGAACGGCACAAGAGGAAAGTCCCTACATCCAGGGATTGTGGTCTTCAGTATCGGAAGGGGACAGTGTTTCCATTCTGCTCTGGCTGGAGCAGTCTTTTTCTTCGGAAACGCCCTTCGAGGCCGGAGTGCCCTATATTCTGCATCTGACCGACCTGGAAGCCAACCCCTTTGGTGAGCCTGTGAAACGGTTGCAGGAAGGGGAGTGGGACTTTGAAGTTGTGTTCGATCACCTGAGCCGGGAGCAAACAGAGCTTTTGACAGAGCCGGTTGCGACGGTCAGTCAGGACTATCCGGGGGTATCTCTCACGTTGACCTCCTGGAAGCTCCGGGCTCTGGGCATGGACGTGGAATTTGAACCGTGCTCCCAGGATTATCTGGGTCGGGGCTGCCTGGAGGATGCCGTTGTGGTTCTGAAGAACGGCACCCGGGTGGGAGCCTATCCGCTGTTTTATGACCCAAATGGCAGCGCAACCTACACCCTGGACTGCCCCATCGATATCCGGGAAGCGGATTATGTCCAACTGCGGGACGGAACCTGTCTCCCGGTTCCGGAAGCCTAAACACGCAAAAAGCGCACTGCTTGCATGAAGCAGTGCGCTTTTCAATACAGAATGATGTAAAAGGGGAGAGGGGATGTGCTCAGATGCCCGTCATAGCAGCCAGAACGTCAACTTCCATCTGCTGAATGCTCTTATGCATGGCCAAGCCCTCGTCGATGTCCACATCGGTAAAGTTGCCGTCGTGGGTGCAGACGATCCGGTTGGTCTTACCCTGAAGCAGCAGCTCCACTGCCAGATAGCCCATCTTGGTGGCGTTGACCCGGTCACGTCCGGTGGGGGAGCCGCCTCGCTGAATATGACCCAGAACAGTCACCCGGGGATCCAGATCGGTGGCATCCTTAATCTTGGCTGCAATGTCCGTGGCCTTGCCGGCGCCCTCGGCTACCACAATCATGTAGTGGGTGAAGCCGTTGAGCCGGGCCTTACGAATCTTTTCCACCACATCCCGTTCAAAGTCAATCTGCTCTTCAGGCACCAGGACGGCAGTTGCGCCCACCGCCAGGCCTACATACATGGCCAGATAACCGGCGTTGCGCCCCATGACCTCGACGACGGAGCAACGCTCGTGGGACTGCATGGTGTCCCGGAGCTTATCGATACACTCAATGGCGGTATTGGCAGCGGTATCGAAGCCGATGCAGTAATTGGTGCAGCTAATGTCGTTGTCGATGGTGCCGGGAATGCCGATGACATTGATGCCGAATTTACTCAGAGCCCGAGCACCCCGGAAGGTGCCGTCACCGCCAATGGCGATGATGCTGTCCAGGCCTAAGAATTTGCAGGTGGACACAGCCTTGCGCTGGCCCTCCTCGGTCATAAATTCGCTGCTGCGGGCAGTATAGAGGATCGTACCACCACGGTTAATGGTGTGGGAGACACTCTTTTCATCCAGCTTGACCACATCACCGGAAATCAGACCGTTCCAGCCGCGACGGATTCCATAGCATTCCAGGCCATGATACAACGCAGTACGGACAACAGCCCGGACGCAGGGGTTCATGCCGGGAGCGTCACCGCCGCTGGTAAGGACGCCAATTCTTTTTACGCTCATAAATTGATCCTCCATTCAA
>UQXG01000030.1 GCA_900544945.1 uncultured Eubacteriales bacterium
TGTATTGACTTCGTTTTTTAGCGGCAGTGGCCGCTGGCCGCAATCCTGCGGCCGAATAAAACGCTTTTAAGCGTTTTATTAAAAACTCGTATAAAATCACTCCCAGTTCGCAGGAACCGGGAGTTTTCCTTATTTCTGGGGAAGGGGAAGACCGAATCTGACGTTCATTTCCGGGTCGGCCACGGGGGTGACGTGCATCTGATGCCGGATGAGCCCGTGGGCATACAGGGTTCCGGGGAGCCGCTCCAGCAGATTCAGAGAATGAGGCCAGTTGTCCTCGGTGCCCGGATCGGACACATACTGGGGCACATGCAGTTTTACCTCCGTCAGGCCCTGGGCATCCGCCGTTTGCAGCTGGGCAATCAGGTCACGGCTGATGTCCGCACAGATTGCCGGACGGACACCGGCAAAATTCGACTCCAGGAAGGTTTCTGCCCGGGTATCCACTCCGGATAGCAGGAAAACCGTAACAAGCGGCAGAGCCAGCATCAGTTTGGGATAGCGACTCGCAAGAGCCGTGAGCATGAGCATTCCGCACAAATCCATCAGGAAGAACAGGCCGAACAGGTTTTCGCTGCGCCGGATGGCGGTGGGGCCTACCGCACTGGAAAGCATCAGCAGATACACCCCGAAGGCTGCCGCCGCAATCAGGACAACGCCCAGCCCCGGGCAGGGGAGTGCCTTGTCCTTCTTCCGACCGGCCAGAACACAGACAACGAAGCACACCACGATCAGCGCCAGCGTCAGCTGGTACAGCCGGTTCAGATCGAGGAGAATCCGGGCCAGGTACTTGCAGGCAAGGTATAGCTGATAGTACACAGGCGTGCTGCCCCCAGCCGAGGCTGCCCGGCCTCCGCTGAGTTCAAACACCGCACTGATGAACCAAGCCGCCAGAACCAGAAGGGGAAAGCCGTTCTCGGAGAGAATTCCCTTCCACTGCTTCGTTTTTCCATGGGCGATCAGGCTCAGCAGCACCACGCTTCCGGCCCAGGCGGCCAGAATGCCGCTGGCGGGCAGGTTGGAGAAAATGGCGAAATAGACCACAATGCAGAAGCAGCCCCGGGCGGCAGGTGCACCGGATTTCAGGAAATCCCCCAGTCTGGGATTGCGGATCAGGCTCATAACAAGCGATGCGTTCAGCAGAGCGGGCAGCAGATAATTATAGTAGCAGTTCAGATCGACGCAGTAAAAAAGGTACTGGTTGCCGGAATCCGCCGAGCGCAGAGCCAGAAAATGCACCAGCAGAAACAGGCAGGTGACCACGCTGGCTGTCAGCCGGGACACCGGGAAGCACCGGCGAAGAAGCTTTGAAAAGCACCACAGATAGCCGGTGATGGAAAGGCTTACGACCAAAGCGTGCATGACGGTTTGGGCGGTAATGTAGTCATGGGTCAGGGGCATGACCAAGTAGGCTGCGACGGTGGAAAAGAAGGGGAAGATTACTTCCGGGAAGACCTTGGCCGGGTTCCATTCCCCCCAGACCGGGGTGGTAGCCCGGACGTAGGCTAAGTAGCTCCAGTCGTCGGCATCGAAGACCACAAGGGCGTGGACTTTGGTAAACCAGACAAACAGAAAAATGAAGATTGCCAGATAAAACAGCCCGTGGCAGAGCTTTTTTTGTGTTTTGTTCATGGAAGCCTCCGATTTGTTTCGTTCCTCTTAGAATATAACACTTGTCTTTTTTTGTCAAGTCGGGGTCTTTTCGGTTGCCAAAAAGGGGCGTTTCCTGTATAATAGGGGCGAAAGGACGTGAGGCGGTTGGACAAAATCACCGTTGCGGTTCCCTGCTATAATGAGGAGCCGGTGCTGGAGCTGTTCTTTAAGGAAATCACTGCCGTGGCGGCGAAGATGCCCCAGGCGGAATTTGAGTTTCTGTTCATCGACGACGGCTCCCGGGATGGGACGTTATCCAAAATTCTGGAGCTTTCCGAACGGGACAGCCGGGTCAAATATATCTCCTTTTCCCGGAATTTCGGCAAGGAAGCGGGAATTTACGCAGGTCTGGAAAACGCATCCGGGGACTATGTGGTCATCATGGACGCGGATTTGCAGGATCCTCCGGCTCTGCTTCCGGAAATGTACCGGGCGGTGACGGAGGAGGGCTACGACTGTGTGGGCTCCCGGCGTGTGACCCGGAAGGGCGAGCCGCCCATCCGCTCCTTCTTTGCCCGGATGTTCTACCGGATTATCAACAAAATGTCCGATGCCCAGATTGTGGACGGAGCCCGGGATTTTCAGATGATGAACCGGCAGGTGGTGGAGGCCATCCTGTCCATGGGAGAGTACAACCGGTTCTCCAAGGGCATTTTCGGCTGGATTGGCTTCCGAAAGAAGTGGCTGGAATATGAGAACATCGAGCGGGCGGCAGGGGAGACCAAGTGGAGCTTCTGGAAGCTGTTCCTCTATGCCCTGGAGGGCATTGTGGCCTTTTCCACCATGCCCCTGGTGCTCTCTTCCGTGTTCGGTATTCTGTGCTGCGCTCTGGCCCTCATTATGATCATTGTGGTCATCGTCCGAACCCTGGTCTTCGGCGACCCCACTTCCGGCTGGCCGTCCCTGGTGTGCATCATGCTGCTGCTCAGCGGCATTCAGATGCTGGGCATTGGCGTGGTGGGTCAGTATCTGGCGAAAACCTACCTGGAAACCAAGCACCGGCCTATTTACCTGACCCGGCTGACCAATATTGAGAAAAAGGCAAAGAAGGAGGAAGCCTGATGGAGGGATTGACCCGGCCTATGGAAGACCGGAAACGGCAGCTGCTCTTCTGCCTGGCCTGCGTATTCATTTGGGGCCTGATGGCCCACGCCTACGGCTTTCTGCACAGCAGCTTTTCCCACGATTCTCTGCTGGAATTCAACGGTGACGGCCTGAGCAACCGGATCCGCATCAGCAACGGACGGTTTCTCTCTCCTGTGTGCCGGTGGATTTTCCGGACGAATATGACCCTGCCCTGGCTGGTGGGGGTGCTGGGATTGCTGTGGATCGGCCTTTCGGCCTATCTGATTCTTCGCTTGTCCCGGCTGAAAACCCCGGCGGCCGCCATCCTGGTTTCCGGCTTTCTGACGGCCAACCTGACGGTATCCGCCACGGCGGCTACCTTCCTCCACGATTTTGACTGTGACATGCTGGCACTGCTCATGGCAGTGGGAGCGGTATTCTGCTGGAACCGGGGAAAATGGGGATTCCTTCCCGGGGCGGTGCTGGTGATGCTGTCCTTGGGGCTGTATCAGAGCTACATCTGCGTGAGCATCGTGCTCATTCTCTTCGTGTGCATCACGGAGCTTCTGGACGGGGAGAAGGCCAAAAGTGTGATTTTCAAGGGTCTTCGGGCCTGCGCCATGCTCCTGCTGGGCGGAATCATCTACTATGTGCTTATGAAGCTGGTGGTGCGGCTCAGCGGCATTCAGATGCTCTCCAACGTCTACAATTCCCTGGACCGGCCCGCCAAGCTGCTGGAGGCCAGCTGGTTCGACATCCGCTATGTATTCAAGGCCACCTACCGATTGTATTTTGAGCGGATTATTCAGGTGCTGTCTCCCTTCCCGGCGGTGACCCAGGGAGCAACGGCAGCACTTCTGGCGGTCAGCGGCATTGCGCTTCTGGTGCGGGTGCTTTCCTCCAAGGTGGGCTGGATTGAGAAACTGCTGGTGCTGATTCTGGCGGCTCTCGTGCCCTTCGGCGGTAATCTGATGCACTTTGTGACCATGGGCAGTGCCGACCATGAGCTGATGATTTACGCCTACTGGTTGATTTATCTGCTGCCACTGCTGCTTTTGCCCCGGCTTCCGTGGGACAAGCCGGCAAAACCTGTTTCCTGGGTCAAACCCATTTGCGCCGGGCTCATCGTTGTGCTCATCTGCGCCCAGGTGCAGGTGGCGAACGTACTGTATCTGAAAAAGGACTTGGAGCAGGATGCCTACCTGTCCGTCATGACCCGGGTGGTCTACCGGATGGAGGAAACTGAGGGCTACGTCCCCGGGGAGACCCCGGTGGTGATGGTGGGGCTTCCTCAGCAGCTGAACGACACCATCCCCGGCTTCGAGGCTTACCGCAAGCCCAACGGCATGTGGATGACGGATGTGCTGAACTATGGGGACTCCGGCCACTGGGCGGCCTATTTCAAGTACATTTTGCTGAACCCGGCGAAAATCACCGGCGGCGGTAAAATGACCGACGATCCCCGGGTTCAGGCTCTGCCCTGCTACCCGGCTCAGGGCTGCACCGCCATCATCGACGGAACCCTGTTCGTCAAGCTCAGCGAGCCGTAATCCAACGAAATAACAACAAAGGGCTGGTGCAAGAATATCTGGTTCTACAATAAATGTTGGGGTCAGGCAATGAGCCTGACCCCAACATTTATTGTAGAACCCTTAAAAGCAGGGGCCTTTGACAGACTGAGCGCGCCGCAAGGAATTCCTTGCGGCGCGCAATTTACTTTTCCGAGGCAACGCTCTTGCGAACCAGTGCCCGGTGAAGCTTGGCCTCCGCCAGCTTCAGATCCATCTGGGAAGCGTTCTCGTTGTGGAGCACCTTGTCCGCCCGGTTATAGGCGGCCTCAGCCCGCTCCAAATCGATCTTATCCGCCCACTCGAAGGTGGTGGGCACCAATGTGACCTCGCCGTCGCAGACGCTGAGCATTCCGCCGATGCAGGCGGCGGTGCGCCGGGTACCCCCGGAGACCACCACTGCCCGACCCATACCCAGGGGAGCCACATAGTTCATGTGCCGGGCCAGAATAGCCACGTCGCCGCCGGTGGTGCGGACAAGCAGCTCTTCGGCCTGGCCGTCATAAATGAGGCCGTCGGGGGTGACGATTTTCAGGCGGAAGGGTGTCATGCCTTCTCACCGCCCCGGTACTTGGCGACCACCTCGTCGATGGAGCCGGCGAACAGGAAGTAGGATTCGGGAATATCGTCGTGCTTGCCGTCGATGATCTCCTGGAAGGAACGGATGGTTTCCTTCAGGGGGACATACTTGCCCTGATAGCCGGTGAACTGCTCGGCCACATGGAAGGGCTGGGACAGGAACCGCTGAACCTTACGGGCCCGGTTAACGGTGAGCTTGTCTTCCTCACTCAGCTCGTCCATACCCATAATGGCGATGATGTCCTGAAGCTCCTTGTACCGCTGCAGAATGCCCTGAACGGCACGGGCGGTCTCATAGTGTTCCTTGCCCACGATCTCCGGGGACAGAATCCGGGAGGTGGAATCCAGAGGATCCACGGCGGGATAAATGCCCAGGGAGGCAATGCCACGATCCAGAACAGTGGTGGCGTCCAGATGGGCGAAGGTGGTGGCGGGGGCAGGGTCGGTCAGGTCGTCCGCGGGGACATAAACCGCCTGCACGGAGGTGATGGAGCCGTTCTTGGTGGAGGTGATACGCTCCTGGAGCGCACCCATTTCGGTAGCCAGAGTGGGCTGGTAGCCAACGGCAGAGGGCATACGACCCAGCAGGGCGGACACCTCAGAACCGGCCTGGGTGAAACGGAAGATGTTGTCGATGAACAGCAGCACATCCTGATGCTTCACATCCCGGAAGTACTCGGCCATGGTCAGGCCGGAAAGGCCTACCCGCATACGGGCTCCTGGGGGTTCGTTCATCTGACCGAAGACCATGGCGGTTTTGGAGATAACGCCGGACGCGGTCATTTCGTTGTACAGATCGTTGCCCTCACGGGTACGCTCGCCAACACCGGTGAACACGGAGTAGCCGTTGTGGGCGGTGGCGATGTTGTAAATCAGCTCCTGAATCAGAACGGTTTTGCCCACGCCGGCGCCGCCGAACAGACCGATCTTGCCGCCCTTGGCGTAGGGGCAGATCAGGTCAATGACCTTGATACCGGTTTCCAGAATCTCGGTGGCGGGCTGCTGCTCCTCATAGGAGGGAGCGGGGCGGTGGATGGGCCAACGGGCATCGCCCTCCACGGCGGGCTTATTGTCGATGGGCTGACCCAGCAGGTTAAATACCCGACCCAGGCAGGCATCGCCCACGGGCACGGAAATGGGGGCTCCGGTGTCGGTGGCTTCCACACCACGCTGTAAGCCGTCGGTAGAGGACATGGCAACGCAGCGCACTACGTTGTCGCCCACATGCTGGGACACCTCGGCGATGATTGTGCGGTTGCCCAGGGGAATTTCAATTGCGTTGAGCAGCCCGGGGAGCTGGTCATCCGCAAAACGAATATCCAGAACAGGACCCTGAACCTGGATCACAGTTCCTTTGTTGTTGACCATAGGGGATTCAACTCCTTTGTGGGAGGAGGCTCCGGCGAACAGCCGAAACCCCTCGAAATGTTAAGAACCGGCGACGATTTCGGTGATTTCCTGCGTAATCGCCGCCTGACGGGCACGGTTGAACTTCAGGCTCAGATCCGCGATCATGTCCTCCGCGTTCTGGGTAGCGGAGTCCATGGCGGAGCGGCGAGCCGCCTGTTCGGAGGCCCGGCTTTCGCACAGCGCGCCGTAGAGCATACCGCCCAGGTATTCGGGCACGATGGCGGCGAATACCTCCTCCGCCGGATGCTCATAGAGGGTATCACAGCGTCGGGGAGGCTCCGTCTCCTTGATCTCCGGCTTTTCCAGAGGCAGCAGCTTCATAAAGTCCGGGGTCTGGGACAGCATGGACACGAAACCGGTGTAGGCAACATAGACCTCGTCGTACTGCCCGGCGAGGAACGCCCGGCAAACCTGCTTGGCGATGGAGAAGCAGTCGCCGATACCCACGGAGGCGGCCTCCGCGTAGCTCTGGGTCAGAATGGGCACGCCCTTATTCTGAAAGCTGTCCACGGCCTTCTTGCCGATGGGAAGAACAGTGGCATCCTGTCCCTGAATCTGGGAATAAACCAGCTTGAGAACGTTGCTGTTATAGCCGCCGGCAAGACCCCGGTCGCCTGCAATGACGAGATAGAGAATTTTCTTTCCCTCCCGTTTCTTGAGATAGGGGGAGGAGAAGTCCCGATTGGCTCGGGTGATGTCCTCGATGGTTCTATGCAGGATCTCAAAATAGGGGCGGGAAGCCGCGATCTGCGCCTGGGCGCGCCGAAGCTTGGAGGCCGCGACCATTTCCATGGCCTTGGTGATCTGCTTGGTGCTTTCCATGCTGCGGATGCGGTTTTTGATTTCCTTGGTGGAAACGCCAGCCATGGGAAATCCTCCTTCCTTATGCCGTGAACTGAGCTACCAGCTCGTCCAGAGCGGCCTTCAGCGCGGTTTCGGTTTCGGTTTCCAGCTTGCCGGTGGTGCGGATGGCTTCCAGCACGTCTGCATGGTAGTTATCCATGTGCTCTTCCAGCCGCTTCTCGAATTCGGCCACCTGCTCCACGGGAACGGAAGCAAGATAGCCGTGGGTCACGGCGTAGATGATGCACACCTGCTGGGCAACCTCCTTGGGGGTGCCGTTCTTCTGCTTCAGCACCGCCACGATCCGCTCACCAAGCGCCAGACGGGACTTGGTGTCCGCGTCCAGATCAGAGCCGAACTGAGCAAAGCTTTGCAGCTCCCGGTACTGGGAGTAGAGCAGCTTCAAAGAGCCAGCCACCTTCTTCATGGCCTTGATCTGGGCGTCGCCGCCCACACGGGACACGGAGATACCGGGGTTCACGGCGGGCATAACGCCGGAGTTGAAGAGCTCGGTTTCCAGGAAGATCTGACCATCGGTGATGGAAATAACGTTCGTGGGAATGTAGGCGGAAACGTCGCCTGCCTGGGTCTCAATGATGGGCAGAGCGGTCAAAGAGCCGCCGCCCAGCTCCGGAGACAGCTGTGCCGCCCGCTCCAGAAGACGGGAGTGGAGGTAGAACACGTCGCCGGGGTAAGCTTCCCGTCCGGGGGGACGGCGAATCAGCAAGGAAATGGCACGGTAAGCCACAGCGTGCTTGCTCAGGTCATCATAAATGACCAGCACATCCTTGCCCTGATACATGAAGTGTTCGCCCATGGTGCAGCCGGCGTAGGGGGCGATATACTGCATAGGTGCCAGCTCCGAGGCGGTGGCGGAAACGACGATGGTGTAATCCATGGCGCCGCCCAGGGTCAGGCTCTCCACCACCTGAGCCACGGTGGAACGCTTCTGACCGATGGCAACGTAAATGCAGATGCAGTTCTTGCCCTTCTGGTTCAGAATGGTGTCGGTGGCGATGGTGGTCTTGCCGGTCTGCCGGTCGCCGATGATCAGCTCACGCTGACCCCGGCCGATGGGAATCATGGAGTCGATTGCCTTGATGCCGGTCTGCAAGGGCCGGGCAACATGCTGCCGCTCGATGATACCGGGGGCGGGCATTTCAATGGCGCGGTAGGTCTCAGCCTCGATGGCACCCTTGCCGTCGATGGGCTCGCCCAGGGCGTTGACAACCCGGCCGATGAGCGCCTGGCCCACGGGCACGGATACCACCCGGCCGGTACGCTTAACGGTGTCACCCTCCTTGATGCCCTGATCGGAGCCCAGGATGGTGATGGAGACGGTATCCTCCTCCAGGTTCTGGGCCATGCCGAAGGAGCCGTCGGGGAATTCTACCAGCTCGCCGGACATGCACTTATCCAGGCCGGAGGCCTTGGCAATGCCGTCGCCGACCATGATGACCACGCCGGTTTCGCTGGCCTCCATTTTGTGCTCGTAGTTTTTGATCTGACTACGAATGATTTTTGTGATTTCTTCGGGTCTCAGTTCCATACAGTCCCTGCTTTCTCGTCAGAGTACGGTTTTACTCAGCAGTTCCCGCACCGCGTCCAGGTGATGGGACACGGTGTCGTCCAGACGCTGACCGTCATAGTCCAGGCGGACGCCGCCCAGAACTCCGGGCTCCACCCGGTTGTGCAGAATGACCTGCTTGCCGGTACTCCGGCTTAATTTTTCGGTGAGCCGGGCACTCTGACTGTCCGTCAGTGCCACGGCGGTGACGGCGGTTACCCGCACGATGCCGTTGTCCTGATCAAAGTGGGCGGTGTAAGCCTTACAGCAATCGCCGAAGTGGCGCATGTAGCCCTTTTCCGTGAGAATTTTCAGGAAATTCAGCACATAGGGGTGCACCTTGCCCCGGAAACTGTCGTCCAGAATCTGGCAGCGTTCCGCCTTGGTCAGGCTGGGAGAGGAGAGCAGCCGGATAAATTCCGGCTCCTGGCGAAAGCCGTCGCGCAGAGCGGCCAGCTCCCCACCGATTTGCTCGGAGAGGTTTTCCTCCCGGGCAAGGGTGTACAGGGATTCGCCGTAAACATTTCCCACTTCCGTCATACGTTATCACCCAATTCGTCAATGAAGCGGTCGATCATCTCCGCCTGATCTCCGGCGTTCAGCTCCCGGCCGACCACCTTACCGGCAATCGCCATTGCCAGATCGGAAATCTCGTCCTTGGCCTCGTTGATGGCCTTTTTCTTTTCCAGGGCAATATCATCGGCGGCTTTGGATTTGATTTGGGCCGCCTGCTGCTGGGCCTGGGCGATGATCTCCTCGCTGCGGGAATTGGCGGTGCGCTGGGCGGTCTGAAGCAGGTCGTCGGCCTTGGCCTTAGCCTGGAGCATATTCTGCTCATAGGTCTTCTTGATGGTCATGGCCTCCGCCTTGGCGTTCTCGGCCTCGGTGATCTGCTTGTCGGCGGCTTCCCGGCGCTGATCGAGGATTGCCTTGATCTTATCCAGGAAGAAGATCTTGAAGACCAGCAGCTGGAGGAACAGATTGCAAATCTGTGCGATCAGGGTAACAGGATTTACCGTCACTAAGGACTGGTAAAGGGTATCCATTGCATTGCCTCCTTCCGGCGTAAAATGAATGAGTGAAATGCCGGAATCAGCCCAGATAGTTCATGAACATACCGGGAGCTACGAAGATCAGCAGCAGACCGGTGACGAAGCCGTAGATACCGGTGGTCTCGGACAGAGCGATACCCAGGATCATGGTGCTGGTCACATCGCCCTTGCACTCGGGGTTCCGACCGATGACTTCACAGGCACGGGCGGCGCAGTTACCTTCGCCGATACCAGGGCCGATACCTGCGATCAGAGCCAAACCGGCGCCGATGCCGCAGCCTGCCAGAGCAATGCCTTTAGCCAGAATTTCCATACGATTTTCCTCCTAAATTTTTGATAACGTGTTTTGTTTTTATTCAAATGGCGGCAGTCAATCGCCTGCGGCCTGTTTGATGAAGAGAGTGGTCAGCGTGCAGAAGATGAAGGCCTGGATGCAACCGCCGAACCAGTCGAAGTACAGGCTGGGAATGGCGGGAATGCCCACGGTCAGCCAGGGATAGCTGACGCCCAGGCAGGTGAGAACGCCCAGCACCCCCAAAATGGCGGCAAGGATGCCCACCACGAAGGGGAACTTCTTCTTGGATTTTTTGCCCAGAACAATCAGGGCAGCCCCTGCGGCGGCAACCGCGATGCCAACGTACAGCTGGGAGCCCAGCAGATGGAACAGGGCAGCGCTGGCGGTGGTGAGGGCGGCATAGATCAGCGCACTGATGACCGTGCCGGACAGGATGTTGCCGAAGTGACGGCAGGCCATGGACACGGGAGTGAAGCACTCGCTCATGATGTTGATGGGAAGCAGAATGAAGAGGGGATCCAGGAAGCCCTTCAGGTAGCCCCCCAGGCCGTTGGCCTTGATCTTATGGTAGGTGATGAGCACGAACACCACAAGACCCCAGGCAAGCTCCGTCATTAAGTCCGCCGTGGGGCTCCAGATACCCAGAAGGCTAATGAGATTGGAGAAGATGCTGGTGACGAAGATGGCTCCGACCAGGGGAATGTACCGATCGAATTCCGGACCCATATTGCCCCGGACGAAATTTACCAGAGCGTTGTAGGCCATTTCCGCCACGGCCTGCTTCCGGGAGATGCCGGTGACCTTCAGTCCGGAGCCCAGCCAGATGCACAGGGCGGAGACGATGATGAGCACCAGCCAGGCGACCAGCAGGGTCTGGGTAATCTGTACCGTTCCGAACAGGGGGACGTTTTCGAAGGTGGCCAGGATTCGCGCGCCATTGATTTCAACTTCCATAGTAGACAATCACCTCATTATATCTTAGGAAGCTCTGATTAAATCGGCAAGAGCTGGTAGCGAGAGATTTTGTTCTCAGGCAAGGTTTGGAAAATGGAGGAATACTTTGTGTATTTCCCATTTTTCAAACCGCAGACTGGGGGCAAAAGATCCGCTGCCCAGCCGCAGACGATTTATTCAGAGTTTCCCTTAGGTCGAAAACTTAGCTTTCAAAGGTTTCCAAGTGATCCTCCGGCTCCTCCTCGTCAGGAAGGGGCTTTGCCGCGGTGCCGGCACTGGGCTCGAAGAGCTTGCCCCGGCTTTGCAGGAAGAGAATCACCACATTGGGGAAGAGAATGGGGGCGGCACCGGCTACAAAGTGAATGGGCTTGATGAGATAGCAGGCCACCACCCACACCGCCTGGATCAGCAGCCGCAGATTGTAGCTGCGCTGGAACCGGGCCTTCATGCGCTTTTTGTTGTCGATTTCCGTGGCGCTCTGCACCGTCAGGCAGAGGATGGCAAAGTTTGCCACCGCCACTGCCGTGCCGCAGACCGCACCCAGCAGAATCCGGAAAAGATCAAAGGTGCCCACACCAACGAGACTCAGCACAAACAGGGCGGCGATCAGAATCCCGTCGCAGACCAGGGTGCCCAGGGTGATGCGGGTCAGCTCCTTACGGGAAGCAGGTTGCAGTTTCATGGAAACGCTCCTTTTTAGGAATGATCGTTAAAACCCACCGGGGGCTTGGGGTTGTCGGTGATTTCCTGGGCGGCCTTCTGCATGGAATGCAGACAGGCCCGGGCGGTGCGGATGCTGGTGAGTATCCCAAGGATACCCAAAACCGCCACAATCCAAAGCCCCAGACCGAATTTGTGCCGAAGGTACTCCGCCAGAAGCAGAAAAAACACGGTGGGGAAGATGGCGGAGAAGCCGAACTGACCTACCCACATGAGCAGCGCGAGGAACTTCAAATTTCCACCTCCCCGACATCCTCATTTGGATATTATTATAGCGATATCCGCCGAAAAAAGCAAGATTTTTTTGTGGAATTTTTCAAAGGACGGCGGTTTCATGTACGATTGTTTGCACTTTGTTCACAAAAGATTTGCTTATCCTCTTCCCAATTGCCCGAAAGTATTGTAAAATAGAGAAAAATTCCGGCGGGAACAGGAGAGAGCTATGGAACAGGAACTGGAGATTCTCCAGGGCGCGGTCAGTGCCGTGGTCTATCAGAATTATGAAAACGGCTACGCGGTACTCCGGCTGAACTTAGGCGGCGGGCAGACGGTGACGGTGGTGGGCACGATTCCACTGCCCGCGGTGGGCGAGCGGCTGATGGTCACGGGCAAGTGGAGCACCCATTCCAATTATGGACGTCAGTTCGAGGCGGAATTTCTGGAGCGGCTCATGCCCCAGACCTCCGTGGAAATCCTCAACTACCTGTCCAGCCGGGTCATCAAGGGCATCGGCCCCCGGACGGCCTCCCGGATTGTGGAGATGTTCGGCGACCAGACCCTGGCCATCATGGAGCGGGAGCCGGAGCGGCTTTCGGAAGTCCCCGGCATTTCCCGGGAAAAGGCTCGGAAAATCGGGGAGGAATTCAAGCTCCATGTGGGCATCCGGCAGATTATGGAGTTTTTCGCCCTGCACCATCTGAGCGCGGAGCTGGCGGTGCAGGTTTACAAGCGGTACGGCGACAGCACCATGGAGCTTCTGTATGACGACCCGTACCTGCTGATGGACGAGGAGCTGAACGCCTCCTTCGGGGCGGTAGACCAGTTCGCCATCAGCTTGGGCGTTGCCGGGGACGATCCCCGGCGGGTGGAAGCGGGCACTCTGTTTGAGCTGAGCTATAATCTTACCGGCGGCCACTGCTTCCTGCCGGAGGAAAAGCTCATTGCGGCCACCGCCCGGCTTTTGCAGCTGGAAAGCGACGAGCCGGTGAAGCAGGGCATTGCCCGGCTTCTGGAAGCCGACCGGCTGGTGAGAGAGCGGCTTGCGGGCATCACGGTGATTTACCTTCCGGAGCTGCACGAGGCGGAAACCGAGTGCACGAGAATGCTTCTGGACTTTGCCGGTCACAGCTTTCCGGAGCCCCGGGGGCTGGACAGGCAGATTCAGGCAATTGCCAAGGAAAGCGGCATCGAGTATTCCGGAGAGCAGACCCAGGCCATCCGGGAGGCGGCCACCTCCGGCCTGCTGCTGATTACCGGCGGCCCCGGTACCGGTAAAACCACCATTTTGCGGGGTATTCTGGAACTTTTAGGCCAGAATCAGCTCCGCTGCCTGCTGGCCGCGCCTACAGGCCGGGCGGCCAAGCGGCTGACGGAGGTCACCGGGGAGGACGCTTCCACCATCCACCGGCTGCTGGAAGCGGGCATCGACCCGGCCACAGGAAAGATGTTCTTTGCCAGAGACGCGGAAAATCCCCTGAAATGCGACGCGGTGATTGTGGACGAAATGTCCATGGTGGACGTGTCCCTGCTCTATAGTCTGCTTCAGGCCATCCCTACGGGCAAACGGCTGATTCTGGTAGGTGACCCGGATCAGCTGCCGCCGGTGGGGCCGGGCTTTCCCTTCGGGGATATGCTGCGAAGCGGAAGCCTTCCCACCGTCCGGCTGACGGAAATTTTCCGACAGGCTCAGAAAAGCCTGATTGTCATGAATGCCCACCGGGTGAATCAGGGGGAAATGCCGGATTTGAAATGCGTCAGCAGCGATTTCTTCTTCATGCGCAGAACCAGCGAGGAGGCGGTATGCGCCCTCATCCGGGATTTGTGCGCCACAAGACTCCCTCAGAAGATGGGCATCCCCACGGATCAGATTCAGGTGCTTTCCCCCACCCGGAAGGGGGCGGTGGGTACGGTGAACCTGAATCGGCTTCTTCAGGCGGCGTTGAATCCCCAATCTCCGGACAAAAAGGAACGATCCTACGGGGATTATCAGTTCCGGGAGGGAGATCGGGTGATGCAGATTCGCAATAACTACGACATCCTCTGGAAAAAGGCCGACGGCAGCGCCGTGGGGGCGGGAATCTTCAACGGCGACGTAGGCAGGATTCAGACCATCGACCCGGCTTCGGAGACCCTGACCGTCCTCTTTGACGACCGGCTGGCGGAGTACGACTTCACCCAGCTGGGGGAGCTGGAGCCGGCCTATGCCATGACCGTCCATAAAAGCCAGGGCAGCGAATATCGGGCGGTGATTCTCACCGCCTGGAACGGCTCGCCCTACCTTCTCAGCCGGAGTATCCTCTATACCGCCATCACCAGAGCCAGGGAGCTGCTGATCATCGTAGGCCGGGAGGAAACCGTGGGGGTCATGGTGGAAAACGCCCGGAAGAACCGGCGCTACAGCGGCCTGAAGCTGCGATTGCAGGGGAAAGTGGAATGAAACTGATTTCTCTTGTGCTGGAATTCCTCTTCCCGCCCAAGTGCGTGCTCTGCGGGAAAATCCTTCAGAATGGGGAGCTGGATCTGTGCCGGGAGTGCCGTCTGGCGGCTCCAACCTACCCAAATCGGAAAAAGAAGCTCCAATTTCTTGACAGCTTCGCCGCTGTCTGGTACTATGAAGGGAACGTCAGAAGAAGTCTGCTTCGGTATAAGTTCCGGGGGCACAGGAGTTATGCCGCTTCCTATGGAAGGCTCCTTGCCATGATGCTGGAGCGGGAATACCCGGAGGGCTTCGATGTGCTGACCTGGGTGCCGGTGAGCCGCCTGCGAAGGTTCCGCCGAGGCTATGACCAGGCGCGGCTTCTGGCAATCGCCGTGGGACGGGAACTTTCTATGGAGCCTGTTCCGCTACTGCGAAAAATTCGAAATAATCGCCCCCAATCCGGCCTGAAGGGCGGGGAAGCCCGGCGGGCAAACGTGCTGGGCGTCTACCGGCTTTGTCCGGGTGTGAATCTGTCGGGAAAGCGGGTTCTGCTCGTGGACGACATTCTCACCACTGGCGCCACCGCCGGAGAATGCGCCAGGGTGTGTCTTAGCGCCGGGGCGAAGGAAGTACATTGCGCCGCTGTGGCGGCGGCACGAAAGTAAAGGTGTAGCTATGTCTCTGTTTTCTATGTTTTCCAATGATCTGGGCGTGGATCTGGGCACGTCCAATGTGCTGATTTATGCCGACGGAAAGGGTATCGTCGTTCGGGAGCCCTCCGTTGTGGCGGTAGACCGGAATACTGGCAAGATTTTGCAGGTAGGCGCCGCCGCCCGGAATATGCTGGGCAGAACCCCCGGCAACGTGGTTGCCATGCACCCGCTGAAGGACGGCATTGTCTCCGACCATGAGATGACCGTCCGGATGCTTCAGGAGATGTTCAAGACCGCCACCAAGGCCGGCCTGTTCACCCCTAAGCCCCGTGTGGTCGTCTCCGTCCCCTCCGGCGTATCCGAGGTGGAGGAGCGCAGTGTGATCAACGCCGCCATCGAAGCCGGTGCCCGCCGTGTGTTCCTTATCGAGGAGCCTCTGGCTGCCGGTCTGGGCGCCGGCCTGGATATCCGGGGTGCCAGCGGCCACATGGTGGTGGACATCGGCGGCGGCACTACGGACATCGCCGTGCTGAGCATGAACGGCGTTGCCGTGTCCTCTTCCCTGAAAATCGCGGGCAACTATTTTGATGAAATGATTATCCGCTATGTCCGCCGCCAGCATGGCGTGGTCATCGGTCAGGTCACTGCCGAAAGCGTGAAAATCCAGATCGGCCAGGTCTACCCCCGGGACGAGGAGCGGAGCATGAACATCAAGGGCCGGGATTTCAAAACCGGTATGCCCAAAATGGTTACCCTGACCTCCACGGAGATTTACGAGGTTCTCCGCCGTCCCGCCCGGCTGATTGCCGACGAGGTGCTGGCGGTGATGGAGGAAACCAGCCCGGAGCTGATTTCCGACATTTCCGAAAACGGCATCACCATCACCGGCGGCTGCGGCCAGCTGTGGGGCATGGATCTGCTGCTTATGGAGCGCACGGGCATTGCCTGCATTCTGGCGGACGACCCGGATTCCTGCACCGCCTACGGCGCGGGCAAGAGCCTGGCCTGGATCAACAACATGCAGGAGGGCCCCATCAACATCGCCCGCCGCCGAGCCATGCGGAGCTAAGGGATAATGAAAATTTATCAATAGAATTTTGTAGGGGCGACGATTCGTCGCCCGTGGGCGGCCAATGGCCGCCCCTACATAGAGTTACGGGGTCGCTGCAAGTATTTTGCGGCGGCCTTGCTTTGTTGACAAGGGGTCAATCTTAAGAAAAATGTAAGGTGCCAAAAGATTGACAAAATATTACAATTTTGTTATGATAAGCAAAAAGGAAAGGAAGTATCCGTATGAAAAAGTGGATTTCGCTTCTATTATGCCTGACCCTGTTGCTTTCTCTCACGGCCTGCGGCACGGGGGATACCGTGGAGACCACGGTGATTGCCACCGCCGTGCCTGCCCAGACCGAGCCCACCCAGGCAGAATCCGCGCCGGAGGACGGCGTTTATACGGTGTCCACCCCCGATGAATTCATCGATGCCATCGGTTCCGATCGGACAATCCATGTCAGCGGCGGCACCCTCGACCTGTCCACTGCCCGCTCCTATGGCAAGGACACCGGCAACGAAAAGTGCGCCTGGGAGGAAGAATTTGACGGCTACCAGCTGGTGATTCACGACGTGAAGAACCTGACCATTACCGGTGACGGCAAGGTGGCCACCGAGATTGCCACCCAGCCCCGGTATGCCCAGGTGCTGTACCTCCGGAGCTGTGAAAATGTCGCGCTCTCCGGTTTCACCGCCGGACATACCCCGGAAGCCGGCTCCTGCGTGGGCGGCGTGGTGTATTTGGAGGGCTGTACCGGCGTTTCCATCCGGGACGTGGGGCTGTACGGCTGCGGCGTCATCGGCGTGCATACCCAGAACTGTCGGGACGTGACCGTTGCCAACAGCGATATTTACGAGTGCTCCTACCAGGGCGTGTACTTCCAGGACAGCACGGGTATCCGGGTTGCCAACTGCCGGTTCTATGACCTGGGCAAGAAGGATGACTGGGGCGCGGAGGCGGTGTTCCTGCTGGGCAACTGCTCGGATGTCCGGGTTTCCGACTGTGAGATCTACGACAACCGGGTGGATTCCTTCATCACCAGCACCAGCGTTGACCAGGTGGTGTTCCGGAACAACACCTTCCGGGACAACGAGCTTCAGGGCTGCGCCCTGAACACCTTCGGCAATTTTGTTACCCTGGACGGAAACACCTTTGAAGGTGTCATTGCCCGGTGGTTTTTCAGTGGCTGCGGCGCGGTGGATGCCGACGGCAATACCATCACCGAGGACGACCTCCGGGGCATTGGCCGGGACGACATGGTGCCTGAGGAGACCGTGGAGCCTACCTCCGTCACCGTGAAGAACGCCGACGAATTCCTGGCGGCCATCGCTCCCAATGCGGAAATCATCATTGATGCCAAGGAAATCGACCTGAGCACCGCCAAGGACTACGGCGGCGGGCCCCAGAAATACTACTACTGGCAGGATAATTTTGACGGCCCCGGCCTGATCATCACCGGCGTGAAGAATCTGACCATCCGCACCAAGGACGGCAAGGCCGACAGACACACCGTCTCCGCCGTGCCCCGGTACGCGGATGTGCTGGCTTTCAGCGGTTGTGAAAATGTCGTCCTGTCCGGCTTCACCGCGGGACACACCAAGGAGCCCGGGGAGTGTGCCGGCGGCGTGCTGTCCTTCGAAAACTGCATGAACGTGACCGTCAACGACTGCGGCATGTTCGGCTGCGGCATTCTGGGCGTCAGAGCGGCAAGCTGCACCCAGATCACCCTGCGCAAGTGCGATATTTACGAATGCAGCTACGGCGGCATTTCCATGGACGATACCACCGGGATCATTCTGAAGGACTGCACCTTCCGGGATCTGGGCGGCAACAATATCCAGCTCTACGGATGCAGCGACGTGACCGTGGACGGGGAGCCCATTCCCGGCGACTACAACGGCAGGTGAGCGGATGATACTGGAATTGTTGATTGACTGGCTGGGCGGGGCACTGGTGACGGTGCCCCTGGCTCTGATTGCCATTTTCCTCTTTGACCGAACCCGGGCAAAACGCCGGTGGTTCTGGATGGTGATGCTGACCGTGTATCTCAGCGCCATGTACATTATCGTGGGAGTTCCGGACTGGCGGTACATCACCTGGGATTTTACGGTAAATCTGGTTCCTTTCCAGGATTTTTCCACCTCGAATCTGATGGGCATGGCTTTGAACGCGGCTATGTTCGCACCCCTGGGCTTTCTGCTGCCGGCCTATTTTGACCGGTATCGCAGCTTCGTGCCTGCCCTGGACGCGGGAATTCTCACCAGCCTGACGGTGGAGCTCATTCAGCTGTTTACCTTCCGGACAACGGACGTGGACGATCTGATCATGAACACCCTGGGAACCGTTGTGGGCTTTCTGCTGTCCAAGCTGATTCTGGGCCACCGGCCTGCGGTGTACCGGGGAAAATCGGACTGGGCCTGGCTTCTGGGGCTGAATGTTATGGTGATTCTTGTCACCATGTTCGTCCGGTATCCTCTGGCAGCGGCACTTGCGGAAATGGTTCGATAAAATTGCAATTATAACGAATAATATTGTACGGGCAGCCATTGGCCGCCCGTTTTCT
>UQXG01000031.1 GCA_900544945.1 uncultured Eubacteriales bacterium
GCCGCAGACGATTTCATCATCGGTTACGAAAGGGCGCTGCCGAAAAGCCGCCCCCTTAAGTATCCCCCGGCCGCATCGCCGGAAGTACCGAGGAATATTTTGAATTGCTTTGGGTGGTTCTAACGGGGACGCTCAGGTGTGGCCGGTGCGCCCCGCTCTCTTTCCAACAAATAAAAAAACCCGCCCCGAGTATTCCCAGGACGGTGCTACTAGAGCCATATTTATTTGACCAGGAACCGATCCACATCCCGGCGAAGAGTTTCCAGCTCTTCCTCGGAGCACTGGGCAACCACCCGCAGAGGCTGATTGAAATCCAGGCAGAACATTTCCATAAAGCTGCCGCCTCGGATTTTATGCTGGTCATCTCGGACGCTGATGGGGAAGGCGCGGGAGGTGGCGATGGAGACGAATTCCTCCACATCCTCCATACTCCCCAGACGAATCCAAAATTCTCGCATATTTCTCGCCCTCCAAACTGTACAAAGTGGCGTTTGTCGTGTATAATGGGGAGCAAAGACCCCGTGAATCGGTTCCAACCCGCCGATCAACGGGACTGCGATTTATTATAATGCTTTTTTACAAAAAAGCAACTGGCGTTTTGGATGATTAACACAAGAAGCCAGGGAAAATATTGGTGGTTTTGACAAATGAAATTTGCGTTTTATACCCTCGGCTGTAAGACAAATCAGTATGAGACCCAAGCCATGGAGCACCTGCTTCTGGAAAAGGGTCACGAAATCGGCAGCTTTGAGGAAGCCTGTGACGGCTACGTTATCAATACCTGCTCCGTCACCGCCGTGGCGGACAAGAAGAATCGGGCGGTGATCCGCCGGTGCCGCCGGGACAATCCCCAGGCGGTGATCGCCGTGTGCGGCTGCTATTCCCAGCACGACCCGGAGGCCGTCCGGGCTCTGGGCATCGATGTCATCGGCGGCAGCGGCCAGCGGCAGGCCTTTGTGGAAATGCTCCTGGATGCCGCCGGAGAAAAGCGTCATGAGGAGCAGCTGGACAACGCACTGGGTCGTCGGGAATTCGAGTGCCTGCCTGCCGGCGGCCTGGAGGAGCGAACCCGTGCCATGCTGAAGGTTCAGGACGGGTGCGTGAATTTCTGCACCTACTGCATCATTCCCTACACCCGTGGCCCCATCCGCTCGGCTCCTCTGGAGGTGGCGGTGGCTCAGGCAAAGGAGCTGGCCGTTCGGGGCTATCGGGAAATCGTGCTCACGGGCATTGAGATTGCGGGCTGGGGACAGGATCAGCCTGGGAAACCGGAGCTGGCGCTGCTGGTTGAAGAAATCTGCAAGGCCGTGCCCGATCTGCGGATTCGCCTGGGTTCTCTGGAACCCCGTGTGGTGACGGAGGACTTCTGCCGGCGGCTCAGCGTATTTCCCAATCTGTGCCCCCAGTTCCATCTTTCCATGCAGTCCGGCAGCGACACGGTGCTCTCCCGGATGAAGCGAAAGTACGATACCGCCCGATACTATCAGAGCGTGGAGCTTCTGCGCAAATTCTTCCCGGAGTGCGCCGTGACAACGGATATGATCGTGGCTTTCCCCGGAGAGACCGAGGAAGAATTTGCCGAAAGTCTGACCTTTATCCGCAAATGCGCCTTTGCGGATATGCACATTTTCCCCTATTCCCGGCGGCCGGGCACTCCGGCGGACAAAATGCCCGGCCAGCACAATAACGCCACCAAGGAGGCCCGGAGCCGGGCAGCCATCGCCCTGGCGGAGGAAATGAGCCGAGCCTACCGGGAGAGCTTTGTTGGACGAACGCTGGAGGTGCTTTTTGAGGAGCGGGAGGGGGACTTCTACACCGGCCACGCCCCCAATTATATCAAGGTCTACGCCAGAGGCGAAAACCTGCACAACGAAATCCGCACCGTCACCGTGCTGGAAATCTACCGGGACGGTGTGCTGGCGGAGCTGAATTGACCAGGCGATTGCCGTATAGCGCGTGTCATTGCGGGAACTGTCGTACAACGCTTGTCATTGCGAACCAGTCCGCAGACTGGTGTGGCAATCCCCCGGTTCTTCCGAGAGCCAATTTGGAACGTGTAGGGGTCGATGCCCTCATCGACCCGTCAAACCGACAATGCGTATTAGCGGGACGATGTGGGCATCGTCCCCTACAAGTCCTAAATCGGTTTTCGTATACTTGGTGCGCAATGACATGTGTTTAATGAGACTGCCCCATAAACAACTATCCCATTTTCCAGTTGTATTTTTTAGAATTCTATGCTACAATAACACGATTTTTGCTGTTTGGAGGCAACTATGAAAACCCTGCTGCACGTCTGCTGCGCGCCCTGCGCCAACCGTCCCATTGATATTCTGCGAACCGACGGCATCGAGGTCACGGGCTTCTGGTACAATCCCAACATCCATCCGGTGACGGAATACCGGGCCCGGCGGAACTGCCTGCAGGCCTACGCCCAGGAAATCGAGCTGCCTCTGATTCTGAAAAACGACTACGGTCTGCGCCCTTTTGTCCGGGCGGTGGCGGAGGATATTCCCGGCCGGTGCGTCAAGTGCTACGAAATGCGCCTGTATGAGACGGCAAGACAGGCCGCCGAGGGGGGCTTCGACAGCTTCACCTCGTCGCTCTTCATCAGTCCCTACCAGAAGCATGAGCTGATGCGGGAGGTTGCCCAGCGGGCAGCGGCGGAGTACGGGGTGCAGTTCCTCTACCGGGATTTCCGACCCTACTTCCGGGAGGGACAGGCCTTCGCCCGGGAGCACGGCTTTTATATGCAGAAGTACTGCGGCTGTGTGTTTTCCGAGGAAGAGCGGTACATGAAACCAAAGAAAATCATTCCTTAAAGGAGAAACTATGACGAATTTTGAATTTTCCGTGCCGACGCTGTTCGGCCTGGAGGGCATTGCCGGCGACGAGCTGCGCAGACTGGATATGGAGAATGTCCGGGTGGAGAACGGCCGGGTGCTGTTTTCCGGAGACGAGCGGGCGTTGGCCAAGGCCAACGTGTGCCTGCGCACCGGCGAGCGGGTGCTGCTGGTGCTGGCGGACTTCAAGGCAACCACCTTTGAAGAGCTGTTTCAGGGGGTTTACCGCGCGGAGCTGGAAAACTACATCCCCAAGGACGGGGCGTTCCCGGTGAAGGGTCACTGCCTGAGCAGTCAGCTCATGAGCGTGCCGGACTGCCAGGCCATTGTGAAAAAGGCCGCCTCCCGGCGGCTGGGCGAAAAGTACGGCGTTTCCTGGCTGCCGGAAACCGGTGCGAAATACCAGCTGCAATTTTCCATCATGAACGACCGGGTGCAGCTGTACCTGGATACCTCCGGCCCGGGGCTTCACAAGCGTGGCTACCGTGCCCAGGGCAACGACGCCCCCTTGCGGGAGACCCTGGCCGCCGCCATGGTGCAGCTGACCCGTTACCGGGGTCGGGATTTTATCTGGGATCCCTTCTGCGGTTCCGGCACCATTCCCATCGAGGCGGCGCTGATTGCCAAAAACCGGGCGCCGGGCATGAACCGCCGGTTTTCCGCCGAGGCCTTCGCCTGGATGGAACCCAGCCTTTGGGGACAGGTGCGCACCGAGGCAAAGGACAAGGAATTCCAGGGGAAGTACCAGATTCTGGGCTCGGACAACGACCCCAAGTGTATTTCCCTGTCCATGTCCAACGCCAGAAAGGCCGGCGTTGCCGACTGTATTTCCTTCCGGGACGGGGACGCTACCAAGATGGACTTGCCCGCCCAGAGCGGCGTTCTCATCTGCAATCCGCCCTACGGCCAGCGGATGCTGGAGCAGCGGACGGCTCAGCGGCTCTATCAGGAGCTGGGGCGGCATCTGCGCTATGCCGACGGCTGGAAAAAGTATATCATCACCTCCGAGCCGGAGTTTGAGCATTACTTTGGCAAGCGGGCGGATAAGAAGCGAAAGCTGTACAACGGCATGATCAAGTGCGACTACTACATGTTCTTGGGCAACCGCCGATGAAATTGTCTGCGGTTATCGAGCGGATCTTTTGCCCCAACTGTGCAGTTTGAAAAACTTGAAATACATGCAGTATTCCTGCGTTTTTCAAACTTTCATTTGTGCCAAAATCTCTCGCTGATAACACTTGCCAATTTCATCGTTGGTTGCCAGGACGGCAGACAAAAGAAATAAAGAATCGGAGGCGCCCTATGAAGCACCTGTTCATCATCAATCCCGCGGCGGGCAGCCACGACCAGACCGACTGGTATCGCGCTCAGATTGAAACCCACTGCGCCGGGCTGGACTACGAAATCCGGGTCTCCCAGGCGCCGGGGCAGTGCCGCCAGATTGCCCGGGCGGCTGCGGAAACCGGGGAAGAAGTGCGCCTTTACGCCTGCGGCGGCGACGGCACCCTGAACGAAGTGGCCTCCGGCGCGGCGGGCTTCCCCAATGCGGCGGTCACCGCCTTTTCCGGAGGAAGCGGCAACGATTTTGTACGGATTTTCTCGGAAAGCACCGCTTTTTCCGACCTTTCCCGGCTGCTGGACGCGGAGGAAACGGCCTTTGACCTGATTCGCTGCAATGACAATCTGGCTCTGAACGTCTGCTCCGTAGGACTGGATGCCCGGATCGGCACGGATGTGGCCCGGTATAAGCGTCTACCCTTTTTGCAGGGCTTCAACGCCTACGCCGCCTCCACGGTCATCAACCTCTTCCGGGGCATTTCCGCCCACTATGTGGTGGAAGTGGGTGGAGAACGAATCGACGGTGAGCAGACCTTCGTGTGCGTGTGCAACGGACAGTATTACGGCGGCGGCTTCCATCCCGTGCCGGAGGCCGACCCCTCGGACGGGCTTCTGGAGGTGCTTCTGGTAAAAAAAGTAAACCTTCTCCAGGTTCCCGGCATCATCGGCAAGTACAAAAACGGCCGCTGGAAGGAGCTTCCCCAGTTTATCCGGCACTTTCAGACCCGGCAGCTGCGCGTAATCTGCGATGAGCCCAGCGCGGTGAATCTGGACGGGGAGCTGCTCACGGCCCAAAGGGTGGACATCTCCCTGGCGGAGGAAAAGCTGCGCTTTTTCTACCCCAGAGGTCTTCGCTGGAAGCCCTGACTGCCGGAAAATCCTCTTACCGCGAGGCGGCGGACGGTTTTCCCTCTGCCGAAGGGCTTCCCGGAAAAGCGGAGGTTTCTCCATACTGTAACAAAATGAAGCGCCTGGCGCACAAAAAACAGCCTGTGCGGAAGCGGGTTTTGTCAAAAAGCACATTCCGCGCCCTGGAATTTATGCAAAAAACCGTCTGAATTCTGGTTTCCAAAAATTGACAAGTATATTTGACCGTGATATAATTACATATCGTGACGGGAAAGGAAAGGGAAACATATGGCAGGAGAACTTCGGATCAAGCCCGGCACCAAGCTCAGGATGGCTCTGGATGTTCCCATTGGCCAGCAGCCCCAGTTCAATCTGGTGTGCACCTTCGTCAAATCTCTGGACGTGGCCTCCTTCCTGATTTCCATTCCCATGCGGGACGGGCGGCCTATGCCCGTGGACGATACCCGGAAACTCTTGATTCGCTACGGCACCGACAAGGACGCCATGATCGTGGCGGGCTACGCCGACGACGAGGTGAAGGAGGGCATCCGCCGCTGCTGGAAAATCCGCCGGGTGGCGGAGCAGCGTCAGTTCTTCCAGCGTGCCGACGAACGTCTGAAAGTCACCGTTCCCATTACCTACAGCCAGCCCACCTGGCAGCCGGACTCCGACGGCGTGATTCGCCGGGAGGATGGTCTGACATTGGATATTTCCGCCGGCGGCCTTGCGTCTTATGTGAACCGCCGCCTGATTGTGGGCGAGGTCTGCGACATCAACCTGCCCGCCATCGGCACCGGCCGGGAAGGTCGGGCCATTACCGCTCTGGCGGCGATCTGCTGGATTCGGGAAGCGCCCAAGGGCAGTCCCTTCCGCTTCGTCTGCGGCTATCAGTTCCGGTTCGCGGACGGCGAGGAGCGGGAGCAGATGCAGCTGTACGTTGCCAATATCAAAAAGCGGTATAAGCTATGACAAATCTGAAAGAAAAGCTTCCTTTTTCCAGGCATAAGCGGAAGAAAAAGGAAGAAATGCTTCGCATTGAGCAGTTGCAGAAGCTGCTGGAGGAAACCGGCGGGGACGTGGACCCGGAAACCGTGGTCTCCCTGTACATGCCCCATCGGCGGCGCAAGCTCTTTGCCGATGCCATTTTGCGGCTGGACAAAATGTCCCTGTGGCTCATTGCCCTGCTGGCGGTCATTGGAATTCTCTTCATCGCCGCCTTTGCCCAGGAGAAAATGGGCAACTTCACCATCAACCTGAACCGTCTGGAGCTGTACCGGAAGGGCATCGCCATTTCCGACGATCCCTATTTCACCCGGCCTACCGCCCGGCTCATTGCCAATACCGTGGCGGATGCCACGAACATCTCCATTGACGACCTGCCCGACGACCTGGACGAGGTCAGCGGCGGCCATAACGGAGACAATTACATGGCCTATACCTACTATGTCCGCAACGCGGGCAAGGAGGATGTGTGGTATAACGCCCGGATTACCTTGGATTCCTGCGCCAAGGGCGCGGAGGAGGCGGTTCGGGTGGCGGTCTGGCACAACGGCACCCGGACGGTGTACGCCATGCCCGCCGCCGACGGCCAGCCAGAGGCGGGCTGCGTCAGCTTTGCCGACGACAAAACCGTCTGCGCCTACCGGGAGGAAAACTTCCTGGTGGGAAACGTGGATAAATACACCATCGTCATCTGGATGGAGGGGGACGACCCGGAGTGCGTGGACAAGATCGTGGGCGGCTCCGTGGAGTTTACCATGCGCATTGACGCGGACAACGATGACGATACCAACCTGCTTACTAAGTTCATCCGGGATATTATGGACACCCTCAAGAGCGACCGGCCCATTTCCGCCGCCGGCAACGATGCCCCGGATTACTATTCCGGTCAGGATGTGACCTGGTTCACCCGCCGCAACGGGGGAAGCCCCGATGCCGCGGCGCCCAACCAGACCACCCCCACCGACCCCACGGAATACACCCGCCCCATCCCCACGGATATCGAGCAGACCCACCCCATCAATTAGCGGTGGGCCGGTTAAAGGGTGTCATTGCGAACCAGTGTCGCAACACTGGTGTGGCAATCCCCCGCAAGTGTCCGAGAACCTCCGAAAGAACGCCGTAGGGGACGATGCCTCCGGCAAAGGCTCCCCTTGCTGACCAAGGGGAGCTGTCATGGCCGTCTCCCGCAAGACCATGACTGAGGGGATCAGAACCCCCGTCTTTTTGTGCGCTCTCATGGATGCGGCTCTACAATCCCTCAGTCAGCTGCGCTGACAGCTCCCTTTACACAAGGGAGCCTTTGGGCACTTCCGCGCCCGCGCTTATCCCGTATTCCTGCCGTGCCGCAACCACGGCTGAAATAACAATATTCGCCCAGTGCCTCCGGCAACGGGCAAGAAGGAGGATTTCTTAATGAATTCTAAAGCAATCAAAAAGCAGCTGCTCGCAGCTGTTGCCATGGTGCTGGTTGCCGCCGTTGCTCTGGGCAGCTCCACCTACGCATGGTTTGTCGCTTCCGGTACTGTGGAAGCTTACGGCATGAAGGTTCAGGCACAGTCCGAAGGCGGTCTTGCCATTAGCTATGGCGGTAAAGCTTGGGGCACTTCCGCTTCCGGCGGTGTTACTGAGGCTATGCGTCTCTATCCCGCTTCTACTAAGAATCTGGCAAACTGGTCTCACGCAACCGCTCAGGCTTCCGACAATCCTGCGGCTGTTCAGGCTTCCAGACAGGATATTACCGACACGGTGGTTAAGGCAAATGCAGTTCCGGACGATAACGGCTATGTTCTTATGAGAGAGTTCCAGATTCGTTCCACCGCTGCAGATGCGCTTTCTAAGGGCCTGTATGTTGAGAAGGTCACAGTTGATGGCGCAAGTAAGACCATGAGCACCGCTCTGCGTGTTGGTGTCCGTTATGTAGATGGCACGAATACTGGCAACAATAAGGCCTATATCTATGGACCCGTTGAACTCAATGGTGGTACGGATGAGGGAAACAAGCCTTCGGACAACTACAAGTGGTACAAGGATGCTACCGATAACGCTGGTTCTACTGTGACCCTGGCACAGGTTGGCAAGACCACTTCTCCGATTCTGGATGAAACCACCACGATTTCTGCGGATACGAATGCGGCTGTTAAGGTTCAGATTTATGTCTGGTTCGAGGGCGAGGATCACAACTTGTTCTCCGATAACTTCAATACTGAGGGCCTGAACGTTACTGTCCAGTTCAGCAGCATGGGCGTTGTTGGCGCTTGACTTGGATCTTTCCCCTATTTTTCCCGCATAGTTGTGGCGCGGGGAACAAGTGAAAAATCGCCCGGCCGGGATTCCACCCCGGCCGGGCTTTCCCCTTTTCTGTGCACCTACGATAGAAGATGTCATTGCGAACCATCCCGCAGGATGGTGTGGCCCTTTCCAAGGATTCCCTCCGGTCACAATCCGTTCTCCCGAAAGAATTTTGTGGCGTGAAGTTTTATGGAGAAGCGGATTGCCACACCAGTGTGCGCACTGGCTCGCAATGACATGTGTTGTCCAACAATCGAAAACACCTCCGCCCTTCGGCAGAGGTGTTGACAAATCGGCGCAAACGTGGTACTTTATAAACACAGGGGTGCTACCAGTAGACGGCTCCCCATGTGTGGTTAAAAAGAGGTAACCGCAGCTGTGGAGAGTTGGCGGTTACTTCTTTTTGTTATTATCATTTTCCTGGCGAACCAGGGAGATAACTGCGATAATGACCATACAGAAAGCAAATAATTGTTCCCATGTAACCATATGCGCACCCCCTCTCTGCAAGGGGGCAAAAGAAGCCTATCACCCCCGAAAAAATCGAGGGGAACCGCCTACCGGGATGCTACTGGCAGCACCACCGACAGCATAACACACCTTGCGCCAGTTTGCAAGAAAATTCGCCCGGCCGGGATTCCTCCCCGGCCGGGCTTTCGTTTATGCACTGGTGCGGGAGCGCCCATGGGATAACGGAATCTGGCTTTCCGCTTACAGGCCAATGGGAAAACTGTAACAAAATACCGCCGGGAAGAGGGAATCTTTCCGGCGGTGTATCATTTTCCCGGAGAAAGCAAGCACTATTTCCAAATTCTGCCGGATTTTTTCGGTAAAAATGTTGCATTTTCGGATTTCAGGTGGTACAATGATGATGGCTCATTGGGGGCAGCTTTGTGTTGCCCTTTTTCAAAAAAGTGAGTGAAATTATGTCAACCGAAAGGAGCGGGGCGTTGAACTCTTCCAAACAGCTGAAACGCAGATTGGCACTGGCCGCCCTGGCGGTAGCCGCCGTCCTGCTCTCCATCACCACGGCTACCTTCGCCTGGTATATTTTCAATACCTCCGCCCGAACTACGGAGGTGAAGATGTCCGCCGGTTCCAGCGTGTCCCTGCAAATCGCCAGCAAAAAAGACTACGATGAGAAGGGCGAGACGGCCTTCGGCTCCGCCACCCAGATGGAGCCTATGGAAAACGGCCTGGTCGGTGTGTCCACGGACAAAATCGCAAACGGCTTCCGGGCAGTCACCGGCTTCCGGGGGGAATGGCAGGGGGATGCTTACCGCTCCATTGCCCGGTACTTCCAGAATGCCGCGGACAGGAAGGAATACTACAAAACCACCCTGCTTCTGCGCACTACCGCCCAGAGCCTGGACGTGTATCTGGCGGACATCGGCTCCACCGACCGGGCCGGGCAATATCTGTCCACGGCCATGCGGCTGGGTCTGGTGGTTCAGGGTCAGGAGTTTATTTTTGAGCTGAACAAGGCCTCCAACCCCGATCGCATCGGCGACAACGGTTCGGAAAAGGCCGAAGGCTACTACGTTCTGGACAGTACCAAAAACGACGGCACGGTGGTGCCCTTCACCCCTCTGGATGATAGTGCCCTGTGCAACTACGACCCGGCTACCGGCGCAGCCTCCCGGAAGGAGAATTCCGTGAAAATCTGCACCCTTACCGGCCCCGGAGGCCAGTACAGCGAGCCGGTGAGCGTGGATGTGTACCTGTGGCTGGAGGGCTGCGACGAGGACTGCACCGTGGATTTGGCAGGGCAGACCATGGAGCTGGTTTCCCTGATCTTCGCGGGGCTGTAATACTATTTCTTAATAAAATGATTTCATCATTTTATTTTGCCGTTTCACGGCAGACCGCCTGGGCGGCGGTAAGAAATGTATTGACTTCGTTTTTTAGCGGCAGTGGCCGCTGGCCGCAATTCTGCGGCCTAATAAAACGCTTTTAAGCGTTTTATTAAAAACTCGTATAAGGAGAAACGGTCATGAAACACAAAGGACTGAAAACCTCCCTGATGCTGTCGATTCTCTGCCTGCTGGTGGCCGTCATCGCCCTGGGGGCGGTGACCTACGCCTGGTTTACCTTCGACCCCTACACCAACGTGACCCCCATGGAGGGCAAAATTTCCGGGGGCGAGGCCAATCTGCTCATCAGCGACAAGCCCACCACCGGCTTCGCCAAATCCTGCGTCCTGGTGCCGGAGCATATGGCCAGTGCCCTGTCCCCCATTTCTACGGAAAATCTCACGGATTTCTTCGTATCCACCTATCAGGAGGATGGCATCAGCAAGCGGTTCTCCCAGGTGAGTAAGGACCCAGGCTGGAAGCCGGAAAAATATCTGATTCACGGAACCGTGTATCTGAAATCCGCCGGCGGCGGGGCAAATGTGTATTTTGACAAGCCGCCTCTGGATGTGGGCTCCGATGCCCAGTGGCTGGCCGCCGGGCGGCTGGGTCTGAAAATCACCGGCGCCGCCGCCGGTTCCGGCACTTATATTTTCCGTCTGGACGACCTGGGCAGTACCTCCGGCGCCGAATCCCGGACGACCATCGCCCCGCCTGCCGGCCAGGCCAACCAGGCATTGGTCATCCGGAGCGTCAACGCCGCAGGAGAGCCTGCCTTTGCCGACGATCCGGCGACAGGCCTGAACGGCTGCATCCATGGCGCTGCCGGAGCCAAGGCGCTGATGACCCTGAAGGCCGAGGAAGTGGCCACGGTGGAGTATTGGCTTTACTTGGAGGGCTGCGACCCCAACTGCTATAACCCGGTGCAGAGCAAGGACATTGCCCTACAGCTGGGCTTCGCCGGGGATCCAACCTGATACCCCCTTGCCTCTCCCTATGGGAGAGGTGCCCCGGATGGGGCGGAGAGGGCACGCACAGACAGCTTCACTGCCAGCTCCCCCAAAGGGGGAGCCAAGGAAGCCCACAAGCAATACGAAAACAAACAGGAGGTGAGGGCGTGAAACATAAAGGAAAAATCCTGAGCCTTTGGGCGCTTGCCGCTTTTCTGGTGCTCATTGCCCTGACCCTCACCACCGCTACCTACGCCTGGTTCACCGCCAATCGGCAGGTGCAGACGGACAGAATCACCGGAAAAACCGGCTCTGCCGACGTGACGCTGGAAATCAGCCGCACCCGGGAGCCTTTCAGTCCCGGCAAGGCCAAGGACGACAGCGGAAACGATGTCAGCCAGGTGGCTCTGAAAACCCCGGACGCGGAGGACAAGCTCATGCCCGTGTCCACCGCCGACTTGAGCCACTTCTGGTCAAGTCCCACCTTTGACGGAGGCGGACAGACCACGGGATTCGTCCTGGACGAAACCGGGGAATGTTATTATCACGACACCGTTTACCTCCGGGCTTCCGGCACCGGCACCGACACGGCTGCCGGACTGGCACTGTACCTGAGCGGCGACGCGCAGAAAAATCCCATCGTCCGCTCGGAGGACGGAAAGCTTCTCACCGCCGCCCGGCTGGGTCTGGCCTTCGAGGGTCAGAGCCCCAGAATCATTCGCCTCAGCGATGTGGATGCCGGTTCCGGCGTGACCTACTTAAACGGCAAGCTCCTGGAACGGGGTCAGGTGCTGGGCTATGCCGCAGGCGAGCCTGTGGCGGCGGCAGACCCCTCGGAATCCCTGGATAGTCTGCGCTTCGACGGAGCCAACCCTGAGAAAACGCCGCTGCTGACCATGGAGCTGAACAAAATCTATCAGCTGGACATTTATTTTTATCTGGAGGGCTGCGACCCGGATTGCCTGAACGAAACCGTGGGCATGACGGATGCCTACCTGAGTCTGGCGTTCTTCGGAATGCTCCGGCAGTAATACGATTTCTTAAGTAAAATGATTTCATCATTTTACTTAAGCCGTTTCACGGCAAACCGCCTGGGCGGCGGTAAGAAATGTATTGACTTCGTTTTTTAGCGGCAGTGGCCGCTGGCCGCAATCCCGCGGCCTAATAAAACGCTTTTAAGCGTTTTATTAAAAACTCGTATAAGGAGGAGGCGGCCATGAAGGAAAAGAACAATACCCGGCGGCTGCTGACCACCTCCGTTCTCCTGGCTCTGCTGGCCTTTGTCAGCGTCACGGCGGCCACCGCCGCCTGGATGACCATCGCCGACCGGACGAGAGTGCGCAGTATGCGCATGGAGATCACCACCGGTGCCAATCTGCGCTTTGACCTGGATGCTCACGACAGCTTCGAGGACTATGTAAAGACCCTGTCCTTTGCGGAAATCGCCGCCCGGATCGCCCAGGATCAGGGCTATGACCCCAAGACCCATCCCCTGACCCCGGTGACCACCCGGAATTTCGAGAACTTCCTGCTGGAAAACGGAACCGCGGCGAAAAAGGAATATTATCTGGAATTTACCCTGCATTTTATGGCCACCGAGGACATGATCGTCCACCTGACCAGTGCCAGCAGCTCCGGCGGCTCCGACGGCACCCGGGTGGAATCTCAGCGGCAGGGTGTCCCCGACGCCATGCGCATCAGCTTCACCGAGGCGGATATCAGCGTCTATGACCCGGGACTGGGAGACACCTCCACCCCAATAGACGGCGGCAAGCAGTTCGGTCTGCCGTCCGGCGGGACTGTGACCTACAACGACGGAAACGCCCTGTTCTCTCTGAAGGCAAACGAAGATAAGCCGGTGGTGGTACGCGTCTGGCTGGAGGGCACGGATCCGGCCTGCAACGATTCCATCCGGAACGCGGATTTCAAGATCTGGCTCCGGTTCATCGGCACCGATGAAAACGGAAACCCTTTAATCGATCAACGCAACGATAAACATAGAACCGGCAACTGAAGCTTGGCGGAAAAGGAAGGTAGTAACTATGAACGCAGTGAAACGAGGAACGGAAATTTTTATCAGCGTGGTGCTGTGGGCGGTGATCCTGCTGGCGGCTCTGTTCGCTTTCACCACCCTGGCAACCCGGGATACCAATCAGGTGGCTTCCCTGGCGGGCTATACCCCCCTGACGGTGGCATCCGACTCCATGTCCCCCACCTTCCGGGCGGGAGATCTGATTATCATCCGCAAGTGCGACCCGCAGACGCTGAAAGAGGGAGATATCGTTACCTTCCACACCATCATCAACAATGAGTTCGCCCTGAATACCCACCGGATTACGGAAATCCAGGATCTGGGCGGCGCCCGGAACTATGTGACCAAGGGCGACAACAACGAGCTTGCCGATATCCACATGATTGCCGACGGGGACATCGTGGGCAAATATGTATGCCATCTAGCGGGCTTCGGCAAGGTGATGAGCTTCCTGTCCAGCAGTCTGGGCTTCCTGCTTGTCATCGTGCTGCCCCTGCTGATTTTCTTCATCTACCAGGTGTATCACCTGATCACCGTGTCCATTGATCTCAAGAAGGCCATCGCCGTGGAGACTGCCCGGGAGCAGGCGCAGGCGGCCCAGGCCGCGGCGCAGTCCGCCCCTAAGCCTGAGGAGAAAACCAACACCGATGCCATTCTGGCGGAGGCTGCCCAGGCAAAGGCCGAGGCGGAGAAGGCCAGAGCGGAGGCGCAGGCTGCACTGGCGGAAGCAAAGCGTTTGAAGGAAGAGGCCGCCAAGGCCGTACAGGCGGCGGGGGAGCGGAATGAGTGATTTTCTGAAATTTGCCTTTGAGGTCATCTCTCAGGTGGTTTACAACATTGCCCAGCTGATCGCGGCGGTTGTGCGGCTGTTCATCACCGGCTGGGGGCAGTACTTTACCATTTTCTTTACCTATTTCGGCACGCTGAGCTTTCCGGCGAAGCTTCTGGCCATTATCCTGATGCTGATTCTCATCGCCGTGCCCATTCTGGCAATTGTGCTGCTGGTGCGGGCGGTGCGCCTGCGCCGGAAGCTGAAGGGCGACAAGGAGGACAACGCCGAGCTTTATCGGGAGATCGGCAAGCTGAACCGGCAGGTGCTGAACCTGATTGACGAGAAGAACAAGATTCTGGCGCTGAAGGTCAGCAGCATCGGCGGCACCGAGCGGGTGCCCTACGCCGGGGCTTCTGCCCTGCTGGACGACGCCATCCCCACGCTGGGCAATGTGACGGGTCATGCCGCCCCGGCGGTGGCCGGTGTCGGCGGCGAGATCGCCAACGCCCAGATTACCATCCAGAACGGCAATCTGCACGGTGAAGCCAAGGAGGGCGAGGTAGTCGCCCCCGAATCCAGCCGGTTCCCCAAGCTGACCCTGGTGGACGAAAAGTATGCCGATTATGTCCGGCCTGTCTTTGACGATCAGATTACCCTGGAGGAGCTGGTGGAGGACTACCGGCTCTTCGCTTGCAGCCAGATGCACCTGTATTACTCCCCGGAGATCATCCGCCGTTTTGTGGCGGGCATGGCTTCCTCCAAGCTGCTGATTCTGGAAGGTATTTCCGGTACCGGTAAAACCAGCCTTCCCCATTCCTTCAGCCGCTTCCTGGAAAATCCTGCCACCATGGTTTCCGTCCAGCCCTCCTACCGGGACCGGACGGAGCTGCTGGGCTACTTCAACGAATTCTCCAAGCGGTTCAACGAGACCGAGTTCCTCCGGGCTCTGTATGAGGCAGGCTACCGGGAAGAGCCCAGCATGGTGATTCTGGACGAAATGAACCTGGCGAGAATCGAATACTATTTTGCTGAAATGCTCTCCGTACTGGAAATGCCCAGCCATGACGAGTGGGTGCTTGACCTGGTGCCCACCGCCTGGGACAAGGATCCCAAGCACCTGTTCGACGGCAAGATTCAGGTGCCGGATTCCATCTGGTTCATCGGCACCGCCAACAACGACGATTCCACCTTTACCATTACCGATAAGGTCTACGACCGTGCCATGCCCATTGAGCTCAACGATCGGGCGGCGGCCTTTACCTGCGATCCCCAGCCGCCCTGCCATATTACGAGCAGCCACCTGATGGCCCTGTTCGCCAAGGCCAAGCAGGAGCATCCCATCAGCGAGGCTTCCATTGCCAAGCTCGATAAGCTGGACGGGTACCTACAGACCCGGTTCAAGCTGGCCTTCGGCAACCGTATCATCAAGCAGATGTACGACTTCGTGCCGGTATATGTGGCCTGCGGCGGCAGCGAGCTGGACGGCATGGATTACATCGTGGCCCGGAAGGTGCTCAAGAAGCTGGAAAGCCTGAACGTTACCTTCGTCCGGGACGAGATCAAGAGCCTGATCGAGTACATTGAGAAGATCTTCGGCAAGTCCAACATGGCCGACAGCAAGGCGTATCTTACCAGAATTCAGAATCTTTACTAATCTTCGCACGTTTTTTTACCAAATCACACAGGGGGTGCGGCTATGGCCGGAACCATCAACGATCTCTACTTAAAATATGTGAATAAGGTTGGAAAAACCCTGGAAAACGACCGGTATTTCCAATACCTTTTCGAAATGGTTCAGGCGGGCAGCACCACTTTGCGGCAGAACCACACCGTCCTGCATAAGCAGGTGGACGAGCGGTGGCTGGGGGTCATCGAGGAAAGCCTGGATGCCCTGAACCGGATCACCGAGCATCCCCGGCGGTTTGTTACCAGCAACGAAGAGGTGGTGCCCGTGGCCCTGGCCCGGAAGATCACCGCCGACAGCGTCCGCCATCTGAGCATGAACACCCAGTTCATTGCCAGCAGCAAGGACGGGGAAATTCAGCCCACCAAAATACTGAACGTAACCGTGGAGGAAACCTACGACCTGTATGAAAACCGGTTCATTTACCACCTGATCCAGCGGCTGGTCACCTTCATCGATAAGCGCACGGACGTGATCTTCTGGTCCACCGGCGACGAGACCTGCAACACCCTGCAAATGCACAGCAAGGTGGACGACGCCTACGAGCAGATCGAGTACAAGCTGGAAATGAAGGTCAAAAATACCCAGAGCTTCGCGGAAAACGACAGCGACAACATGTCCGTCTTTATGCGCATCGACCGGGTGCGGCGAATGGTCATGGCTCTGCGCACCAGCGCCTTCTGCGATCTTATGAAGGGCTGCGCCAGGGTGCGAAGCCCCATCCAGCGAACCAACACCATTATGAAGGATCCGGATTACCGGGTGTGCTATCGGCTCTGGCAGTTTCTGGAGAGCTACGATGAGGTGGGCTACTCCATCGAGGAGCGGGACACCCCCCTGGAATTCGACGAGGAATACCAGATTCAGCTGTTTTCCAACCTGATTACCAACTACACGGTGTTCAAGAGCCTTCTGGAGGCCGACCCCCGGAAACTCAGCGAAATTCCCCCCAAGCGGAAAAAAATCACAAAACCCAAGTTCATCAAGAAAATCCAGGAGGAAATTGTTACCGACTACAATATCCCCGACGTGGAAGTGCGGAAGGTCATCATTGAGGAGGTGACCCAGGCCCAGCTGGACGCGGAGGCCAAGCTGGCCGAGGAAACCGCCCGCCGGGAGGAGCTGGAAGCCCAGCTTGCCGACAGTGAGAAGGCCTTCCAGGAGTACCGCTGGCAGGCGGAATTCCAGCGGGGGGAGGCCGAGCGTCAGGCGGAGGATCGGCTGGAATTTACCAAGCAGAAGGCGGAAAAGGAAAAGCAGGAGCTGCTGAGCACCCTGGAAAAGGAGAAGCGGAACGCCGCCGAAGCTCTGGCCAAGGAGCAGGAAAAGGCTGCCCGGAAGGAAGCCCAGTGGAGCGCCGAGCAGGAAAAAGCTGCCCAGGCCGCTGCCGATGCCCTGAATCAGGAAAAGGCAAAGGCTGCACAGCGGGAGGCCGAGCTGAACGCGGCCATGGAAGCCCAAAGCCAAGCGGCGGCGAAGACCCTGGCGGAAGCCAAGGAAGAAACGACCCGTCAGGCGGATGCCCATCAGGCGGCTATGGAGGCGGAAAAGAAGGCCGCCCAGGATGCCCAGGCCGCGCTGCAAGCCCAGGCTCTCGCTCGGGAGCAGACGCTGAAAGAAGAAGTCAAGGCCGCTCAGGACGATGCCTTCCAGGCTCGGTACAAGCGGCGGGAGATTACCGCCGCTCTGAAGCGGGCGGAGGCGGCGCTCAAGACTGCCCAGGAGCAGTTGGAGGCAACCAAGACCGCCGAGCAGGCGGCGCTGGCGCGGGAGCAGGAAGCCCTCGACCGGGAACAGAAGGCACTGGAACAGGCTCGTCAGGCGGAAGCCGCCCGGGAGGAAGCCCAGGCCAGACTGGAGGAAAATACCCTTGCCCGGCGATTGGTGGATGCCTTCACCAACCGGCGCAATCCCAAGCGGGATGCCCCAGAGGCGGAAAAATCCCGGGAAGAGGAAGAAATCAAGTAATTGACCATGAAAAAAAGCTGGTTTTTGAAAATTTTCAACGGAGCCGCCATTGCGCTGATTCTGGCGTCGGTGTTCGTGCTCCTCAGCGTGGTGCTCACCCCGGCGGGGCAGGTGCCCCAGGTAATGGGCTTCAGCGTGTTCCGGGTGCTCACCGGCAGCATGGAGCCGGAGATTCCGGAGGGCTCCCTGCTTCTGGTGAAAAAAACCGACGCGGATAGGATTCAGATTGGGGACGTGATTTCCTTTTTCTCCCCAGATCCAACCTTGGAGGGGGCGGTGAATACCCACCGGGTGGTGGACATTCAGACGGAAAACGGCGAGAAAATCTTCCGCACCAAGGGCGATGCCAACGTGCTGGAGGATACCTACCCCGTCCGGGCGGACATGGTGGTGGGCAAGGCCATATATGTGTCCACCGGCTGGGGCAAGGCGGTAGCCGTGCTGTCCAACCCCCTGGTGTTTGGCAGTGTGATTCTGCTGCCCCTGCTGGGAATCCTGCTCTGGAACCTGTGGCACGCGGTGAAAATTGCCAGGGACTTGGCTCGGCAGGAGGAAGAGGCCGCCATCCGGCAGGCCTTGGAGGAAATCCAGGCTAAGCAAAGGAAACTCTGAATAAATCGTCTGCGGCTGGATAGCGGATCTTTTGCCCCCAGT
>UQXG01000032.1 GCA_900544945.1 uncultured Eubacteriales bacterium
ATTTTCCAAACCTTGCCTGAGAACAAAATCTCTCGCTCCCAGCTCTTGCCGATTTCATCAGAGCTTCCCAAACACATTCCGAAGAAACGTAACCGAAAGGGGGCAGCCGGAATGGCAAAAAAAAATAACCGCTTTTCCGGCATGTCCCGGGCGGAACTGGAAAAGGAAGCCAGAAAGCAGATTGTCCACAGCGGACTGCTTGCCCTGGCGGCGCTGATCGTCATTGCCGTGGCCTGTTACGCCTGGTTTTGCAGCGCGGGGGCGGTAACGGCTCAGGGCATGGCGGTTCGGCTGAGCGGCTATGGCTTTGATCTGGCCAGCGCCGGAGACCTGCCCAATCTGGAGGTGGGTATGCCGGAGGATTATACCGACCCCACCGGCGAGGCCTACGGCTCCCAGGATATCCCCAAGGTCAAATGGAAGTGGACCGCCGGTCGGCATCAGGTGATCCAGTGGCAGATGACGGACGAAAGCAATTTTGACAACATGTCCGGCACCGCCGAATCCGAGGGTCTGCGGCCAGGAGCCTCCGGGAAGCTCCAATTCTATGTGATTCCCCGAGAGCCGGGCTCTCTGAAAATCGCCTTTACCCTGGAGGTCAATCCCTACGACTATGACGCAAAGCGCGACAGAATGGTAAAGATGGACATGGGGGACGACAAAGCCCGGAAGGCCCGGGATTTGCTCCACGGCCACCTGCTCTTCGCCTTCTCTTATAACGGTACCGAGACCCTGGTAAATCTGATTCAGGCGGAGCCTTGCACCCTGGACTTCGGCGAGATCGGAGCCGAACAGATGGATGTGCCCATCCCGGTCACCGTGCACTGGTTCTGGCCTCTGACCTGGGAGAAAGCCGCCCAGAACGCGTCGATTCTGGCTCTGGCCCAGGCCAATCCGGGCTGCTTCTTCGAGACGGTGCCCGAGGCCGGACTGAACGCGGATTTACAGACCCTGAACGAGCAGTACAACAGCGCGGATGAATACATCGGAAAATATGTATTTGCGGTATCCCTGAAAATGATTGGAAAACGAGCCTAAGGAGGTGTGCGCATGGATCACGGAGAGGGCGAGGAAAAGAGCGTCCGCTGGCAGAAGCGGCAGCTGGTGCTGGCACTGGTGATGGCAACCGTCGTGGCTGTGATTATGGGCACCCTGGCCTGGCTGAATTATGAGCGGGGTCTGATCACCATGGCCAGAATGCAGATGCCCATCCTCTATCTGCGGGATGAGGCGGGCAGCGACATTTCCCGGATCGATCTGGGAAGCCTGGATATGGGCTCCACCGCCCCCACCTTGCGGGTGTTCGGCGTGTACGCCACTGCCGATACGGAGTATATGCTCCAGCTTTCTCACACCACCAATCTGCCCCTGAGCTACAAGATCTACCATGCCAGTCAGAGCGTTCTGGACGGCCTGACCGGAAAGGTGGATAAATTCTACTATGACGACCAAAACCCCATTTCGGGCAGAGAGCTGACGGATACCCACGCCATTACCTTCGGCAGCTATGATCGGGTTCAGTACAACGCCGAGCCGGTTTACTGGCAGGCGGACGATGCCCGGGAAATCAAGCGGGGGCAGACCCAGTACTATGTGCTGGAGGTCAACTGGGAGCAGTCTGCCCTGTCGGACGCGGTGAAGCGGAGCCTCTATAAGGAGACGGAAATGATCTACGTTACGGTTGCGACGATTCTGGAGGCCGGTACCGAAACCACGGGAGGCGGCGCGTAAATGAAGGGGAAGAAGAAATATCTCTGGGCACTTTGGCTGGTAATTTTATGTGCCCTGCTGATGATTACGGGAACCTACGCCGCCTATATCAGCATCCGCAACGCCAAAAGCGTCGCCGTGGCGAAAACCGCCACCTCGGAAATCCGCTTTTCCTCCAACTATCTGTATCTGCGGGAGCGCAGCGACAGCCTGATGCCGCTGAAGATGATTTCCGTCAGCGGCCAGGGCGACGTGTCCGCCGCTGTGACCGTGTGCAACTACCCCCAGAGCGACCTGAAAAAGGTTCACGAAGAGGACATCACCTATACCCTCTATGCCCAGCTGCGGGATACCGCCGGAGAAGCGCTCACCGGCGATGCTCTGACCCAGGCGGTGGCGGCATTGCAGATCAACGGCCAGACCTTCGCCGCGGACGGCAGTCTGTCCCTGACCGGCCAGATCCTGCCCGGCGGCAAAGCCTCCCAGAATGTCTACGCCGTGACCTGCGCCAAGGAGAATCTCGCCTTGCTCAGCACCCTGACCGTGGAGATGCGGGCGGAGCCGGACAGCTGCCCGAACTGTGCCATAGGCAGCCATTTGCTGAAGGCCAGACTGTGGCTTTCCGCCTCCGGAAATGAGGACGGAAGCTGGAGCGGCCAGTTCCAGGACGACCGGAAGGGCAATCCCGATTCCAAGAAGCTGGACGGCTTTAACTATGAGATTTACGGTACTGCCCAGGCCACCATGGTTCTGTCCTGGAATCCGGAGAAGGTGAGCCTGAGCGCCTGGTCTCGGGACGAGCTGCCGGTGGCAAGTGCCACTGATTCCAGCCTGACCCTGAGCCTGGGCGGCGAGGGAAACCCCACCAGCTACCGGCTCCAATTTTACCGTGTGAACGGAATCCCGGAGAACGAAACCTGGGAGGACGTTCTGAAATACGTCACTTTCCGGCCTGCCTGATACTATTTCCTGATTAAAATCTTTTCTAAAGATTTTAATTGGAGTTCAGTATGAGGCAGCGCTGTTCCAAAACGCATTTTCCAGAAAGGAACGCAAGACAATGGACAGAAGAATCAGACTGACTGCGCTGATGTTGGCGGCAAGTCTGCTTTTGAATATGGTTGTGCTGCCGGTTCACGGGCAGGAGGATACTGCGCCTTCTTCTGCCCAGGTGAGCCAGGAAAATGAGCCTACGGAAGTACCCACCGAAACGGTTCCGGCTCCTCCCCAGACCACGGTGCCTTCGACCACTATGGAGACGCAGGCATCGACGGTTCCGGAAGAAACCACCCAGGCGGCGGAGACGACCGAAACCACAGCCCAGACAGAGCCTACCCAGGCCACCACCGAGCCTGAGGAAACGGAGCCTGACCTGTCGCTGTTTGCGGAGCCGGAGATTCCCGAAAAAAACGGCAACACCTATCGAATCAACTCCCTTGCCCAGTTGGTGGGTCTTTCTACGCTGCCCGCTTCCGACTACGCAGACAGCAATATTGAGATTGTATTCAAGTCCGGCGACGTGTCCTCCGTAGCGGATCAGTTTCTGGGTCTGGGCAGCAGCAGTGCCCCCTTTGCCGGGAACCTGATTTTCAACGGCGACGCGGAAGCCAGCCTTACCCTGGCCCGGCCTCTTTTCAACTATCTTTCTTCCCAGGCTACCTGCACGGTGAATAACTCCGCAAACGGCGGCTATTTGCAGCTGACCGACAACAACGCGGAGGGGGCTCTCCTTGCCAAGGTGTTGACGGGTGGGGGAACGGGCTCGGAGTGGAAGATTTCCGTTTACAATTCCCGGGCAGAGGATGTTCAGCCCTACAGCGTTCCCATTATCGGCGCCATGGAAGCCGGAAGCGCCATGACGCTGTCCGTGAAGGACGGCTACTGGTATCCGGTGCAGGCCGAAAACGCAGGTCTGCTCTGCGGCAGCATGGGGGAAAACGCGCAGCTGACTTTAGAGCACTACGAGCAAATCACGGCGAAGGAAACGGAGTATTTTGTCATGGCCACCTCCGGCGCGGCCGGCGGCCTGGTAGGCAAAATGGGCAAGGGCGCGGCTCTGACCGTAAAGCCCGACCTGAGTTTCCCGGAGAAAACCATCCAGGCCGCCGGGGGAGCCGGTGACCTGGTAGGCGAAATGGGCGACAATGCCACCCTGACGGTTTTTGGCAGCCTGACCAGCGCCGGCAAAATCGATGCCGGCGGCACCGGCGGCAGTCTGGTAGGTCAGATGGGGAAAAATGCCCAGGTGACGGTGACAGGCAACCTGGCTCTGAATGTCACCGAGGTAACAGCCGGCGGCAGCGCAGGCGGCCTGGTGGGCCGGATGGCAGAGGGCTCTGCCCTTTCCCTGCCCGAAACCGAAGAGCTCACCGTCCAAACGAATCTGAGCGGCAGCAACGCAGGCGGCCTGGTGGGCGAAATGAAGGACGGAGCCCGGCTTTCCGGCCTGTCCGGAACCGCCAAGGTCACGGTTAGCGGTACCGTTACGGCCACCCAGAACGCGGGCGGCCTGGTCGGCCTCGGGGAAAACCTGGTTCTGGACGGCGGTATGCCGGAGGTGACTGCCACGAAAATTACCGGCAGCTCCACGGCGGGCGGCCTGATTGGCAGCTATACCTACTCCAAAACCGGGGACTACTACAACGGCAGCACCGACTACCCCAGCGTAAACGTGAACCTGTCCGACAGCAACGGAAATGTGGGCGGTCTGTACGGCTATGTGAAAAACACCGTCGGGGATTTCTTCCTGAAGGGGGAGAAGACCGTCACCGTCACCGCCGCCAAGGGCAGCAGCCTGGGCGGCCTGATGGGCAGATACGAGGCAAATTCCCTGACGGCGCAGTCTCTGACTGTGAATACCGGGGAAGTTTCCCTCTCCGGAAACGGAAATGATTCCTACGGCGGCCTCATCGGCAGCGTACATGGCAACAACGGTGCCTACATGGAAGTTCAGAAGGCCGCACCCACCTGCACCGCAAACAACAATGCGGCGAACAACGTAGGCGGCCTCATCGGCAAGCTGGACGGCGGCGGCCATATGCTGCGGCTGTCAGGCGTGAGGGCCTCCGGCCTTCCCGGAAACAGTGCCAGCGGTGGCCTGGTGGGCTACATGCAAAAGGGTGTGCTGTACCTGGGCGAGAACATTACCATTACTCAGCCCGGCTCCGGCGGCAAAAACGGTTGGGTGCTGGGCGACCGGGACAACACCCTGGTTTACACCGACCAGAGCTGGAACCCCAAGAAGGGCACCACCAACGACATCGGCGGCTGGGGTCAGGTGGTTCGCTCCGACAATCTGCCCGGCGTGCTGACCTATGACCATGCCCTGCACACCGTCACGGTGGCAGCTCCCAACGGCTCTGAGGGCACCTACACGGTGGGCAGAGCCGCCGAATTTGCGGCGCTTGCCCTGCGCTATCAGCTGAATGAAACCAACTCCCTGAAATTGGATGGGGGCGACATCCAGAACGGTGCGGCCCAGACCGTTAACCTGACCGCGGATGTGAATGATCTGGAGAATATCGGCATTACCGGCTTCCAGCGGGATGTGAATCATGCCGAGAAAATCAGCGTCACGCTGAACGGCAACGGTCACACCGTCACCCTGCCGGATATCCCGGTCTACACCGGCGGCACGAACCACGACCGCCAGGGCCTCTTTACAAAGACCACGAATCTCACCGCCTCCAATCTTACCCTGAAGGGCAGTATCACTGCCCATGCGGACGCTGCCCTGTACATCGGCGCATTGTGCGCCGAAACCGAGGGCAGGGCTGCCCTGACCCAGGTCACCGGCGGTGCGACTACGCTGCTGGACGCAACGGAGGCGCAGACCAACAACCTTTGGGGATGCAGGGTTTCGGGACTGCTCGCCACCGCCAAGGAGGCAGACTTCACCGACTGCCGGTGGACGGGGAAAATAATCGATTCCACCAAATCCCAGTGTTATCTGGGCGGCTTCTGCGCAAGATGCGAAGGCGAAGCCAAAATCACGGCAACAAACTGCACCCTTTCCGGCACCATCGACAAGGCGGACGCAGGCTGGTCGGACGCCGCGGTGGGCGGCCTGGTTGCTTCCATGGGAGGCTATAACCAGACCATGACCATCAACGGCCTTACCGTAGACGGCCTGAAAATCACCACCGGCTCCAACTCCGCCAGCGGCGGCTTGCTGGGCTACGAATGGCCCAACACCACGGCCACCATCACCGGGGTTTCCGTGAAAAACAGCGCTCTGAACGCGGGAACCAACGCCCGGTTCGGCGGTCTGGTCTATACCGGCTCCGGCTATTGGCGGGTGGAGAAGGGCACGGCGGCGGAGCCCTACGGCATTCACTTTGTCAGCGGCAATGCCTTCACCGGCAAATCCGAGCAGAGCGCCCCCAGCGGTCTGATTGTGGCCAAGGGCGAAAAGAACGGAAACACCGCTCTGTACCTGGAAATCCGGGAGGACGCTTACAAGGCCGAGGGCACTGCCGTGGATATTGGCGGCTCCCAGTATTTTGACGAAATTGTGGGCAGCAACCAGTCCGCAAACAACAACGGCATTGTGTCCATTGCCCTTCCCGGCCATGCCCTCATCGATAGAACCGGCTGCAATACCTATCAGTCTCAGCTGGGGAGAACCTGGGTCAACGGAAAGACCCGGTACTACTATAATCTGGATGCCTACCGGGACGCGCTGGGTGTCAACGCCGAAACCGGGGTCATCGGCGACAGCCCCAATCTGGGTACCGTGGACACCGCGCCTAAGCTGATGCTTTGGAATGCCTACCACGACAGCGAAAACGGCCTGCGCAAGTATTTTTCCGCACAGACCGGGGGCTTTGTGATTTCCAAGGAGATCGACCTGGGCGGCTATTCCTTCTACCCCACTCCGTTTATCAACGATACCACCATCCAAAACGCGTCCATTACCTTCGATTATGATACCATGAACAACCTCGAAACGGGCGCAAAGAATAAGCCGTTGGGGCAATCCAACAGCCAGCACTATCAGATGCACACCGGTATTTTTAGTGGCGGCAAGGCGACGGATAAAGACCAGAATCTGAACGTAGACGGACTGAAACTGTCCGGCACTGTGGGACGCAGTGCCACCGGCACGGGAGCTCTGTGCTGCGGGCCATTCTCTGGAAGTTCCATCTATGCCCGGATGAATCTGACAATCCAGAATGTGGATCTGGCGGGAATCCGGGTCAGCTCCGGTTCGGCGGAAAAGCCCCTGCTGATTTACAGCCTGGGCAGCTACAGTACCCTGGACATGAACGGCGTGGAAACCTCCACCGGCTACGAGGATCTGAACACCGACAAATATGCCGCCAGCAGTCTCATCGGCAGGGTGGGCGGCAATACCGGCAAGGAAATCCGGCTGACCTTCAAGAAGATGTGCCTGGATGGCCGCCCCGGACGGGACAACGCCGTGCAGTATGGCACGACCGGCTGCATTTTCAGCCGGGCTCTGTTCCTGGAGTCCTTTGACTATGTGGAGGCCTCCAGCGGCGTCTATCATTTTACCGAGGCGGAGAAGAATGCCTGCACATTGGGGCGGGAGCTTTCCAATGCGAAGAGCGGCCCGGTCTCCGGCCGGAACAACGATGAGCAGCGTTGGTACTACGGCGGAAAGCTGGAAGACAAACTGGTCAGCGGCAGTGCCGACGGCTGGAACAGCTTCTATGAGAATTACACACGTTATGTCAACCAGCCGGAAAATCTGACCGTTGGCAGCACCCAGCACGAGCTGGATGTGAACCTGAACACCGCCGGACTGGAGATTGGCTGCGGAACCCGGACGGATCCTTATATCCTCACCGAGTTCAGCCAGCTGAAAACTCTGAATCTGGTGCTCCGGGACGGCGCCGCCGAGAACTGGCCGGTGAATCTGGACCCCGAGGTGCTGGCAAACGTCCAAAAGAAGCAGTCCTTCGCGGATACGGACGAGCACACCCGGAACAATGTGAACGGCGGACATGTAAGCTATACCTATTCGCCGGATTCCGGCAAATGGGTAGGCGAGAACGGAACCAGCGTGGAACCGGCAGTTATGCGGCTCTATCTGCAAAATGCCCACTACCAGCTGGAAAAGGACATTACCGCCGACAACAGCTGGGACGGCCTGGGTCATGCGGACTCCACCGGCCAGACCGGCAGTCAGATCATCGCCTTCGGCGGCGAGATTGACGGCGGAGGTCACACCTTCACCATCCCGGGCAGCACAGCCAGCCAGTTTGGCGGCCTGGTCAAGTACAGCATGGGCTGCGTGGTTCGCAACATCAAGATCGAATATACCGGAAGTATTTCCCTGAGCTGCAACGAGCCGCCCAGCAGCGAAATCAGCCCTGCCTTCTTTGGCGGCGTAGTGGGCTATGCCTTTGGCGGCGACACCATTTTGGACAGCGTTTCGGTTTCCATTGCGAACCAGCCGGAGACCAAGGGCAGCCATTCCTATCTGGCGGCGGTGGGCGGCTATGTGGGACTTGTGGGCGGCGCTTTCAGCGGAACCAGCCACGGCGGCAAGAACAAGTATGGCGGCGGCGTGGTGTTCCGGGGACAAATCGGCTCCGGCCTGAGCGGCGGGAAGGCCGAAGAAACCAGTGGTCAGTTCTACTACAATCCCTATGTGGGACGGGTGCTGGACGGCTATGTGCTGGGAGACGGCGTTTCCCTGGAAAATACGAATAAGAATTACGAAATTCCCAATATTTCCTCCGCAGCTGCCGTGGATTCCCACCTGGCGATTTCTCGGTCGGGCAACAATGTCATCGCTACGGTGAAGGACGCACAGGGGTTGTGGCTGCTTTCTGCCATTGCCAACAGCGGTGCCGCGGCGATGAACGGCTACGAGGCCTACAGCTTCAGCCGCCCCAGAATCGGAAGCTATGCCATGACTGGCACCGCCGCCCGGAAGGACGACACCTGCCTTGGCGGGGTCAGCCTGACAGCGAAGACTGCATCTCAGTGCTATCTGAGCAAATATGTGTCCGGGGATTTCAGCACGCTGGCTACCCTGGGACGTCTGCTTACCGTCCGGTTCACGGCGGACTGTGACATGACGGGTTACGGCAACGGCTTCCGGGGAATCGGCGGCAGCTATGTGTGCATCAGCGTCGGCACACCGGCCGACTATACCCGCCAGCTGCATCTTCAGGGAGCGGACGGAAAAAAATCCGACGGCAATCGGGCGGTCATTACCCTGAACCAGCAGCGCAACGAGTATGTGACGGAGAAGAACAAATGGACGGTCAGCGGCTCCGGCCTGTTCCTGGCGGTGCGCAATGCCGCCCAATCCACCTTCTCCAACCTGATTCTCTCCGGAAAGACCGGAATCACCTACTTTGACGGCAATGGCAACCCCTGCCAGGCAGGCAATATCCTGGATAACAGCGGCACCCTGTGGGATCAGCCGAAACGGGCCAATATGGCGGCGGCGGGTATGCTCATCAGCAGCTTCTGCGCCTACCGAACCAACGCCGTTATCCTCAATGGGGTTACGCTGCAAAATGCCAGCGTCAACGCTGACTCCCTGGGCTGCACCACCGCGGGAGGCTTCATTGGCATGATCGGGTTTAATACCCAGTTCAAAAACGAAGCCAGGTTTATCGACTGCACCTATGAGAATCTGACCGTTCGTGCGCTGATTATGGCCGGCGGCTTCGCGGGCTACTCCGCGGCGACAAAGGTAACTGTCAGCAATACCCAGGCTGTGGAGCTGACAGACGGCGATATCCGGGCGACAGCCCCCTTCTGCATGATCGTGGAGAACACCAGACGTCAGGATGTGGGAGGACTCTTCGGCCATATCCATCGCTATGACGACAGCACCGGCACGTTGGAAATCAACCCGGCGGAAAGCGATGCCGTTATGACCATCCGGAATCTGAAGGTAACGGGCACCGTCACCGGGACGAATGACACCACCGTAGGCGGTCTGGTGGGCTACGAGAACGTTGCCAAGCGTCAGACCGTAACCGTCAAGGGCGTCCACCTGGAAGGAAAGGTGGAGCTGATCGGCGCGGAAAACACAAACGCGAGGGCCGACGTAGGCGGCCTGTTTGGTTTCCTCAGCGATGCCAAAACCACCGCTTGGCGGGGAACCAGTGACGCGGTCTACCACCTTTCCGTTTCGGATGTGACCATCGGCGGGGAATCGGGCTCCGCTGTCCGGATGGCAAATGGCAGACAGCTGGGCGGCCTGATCGGCGTGATGAAGAACCCGGGAGGACAGATGACCATCGATCGGGTCAGCGTCGGCTCCGAGAGCGGCACCGCTCAGATTCTTGCGGGCGGCGGCAGTGGCGACTGTATTACCGGCGGCTTGCTGGGTGTGGTCTGCCTGTATCCCAGCATGACCCTTAGCAATATCCGTCTGAACCATACGGCAATCATCGGAAAGAGAGCCTCCGGCGGCGCGGTGGGTCAGGTGGAAAACCAGAGCAACAACAAGAACTATGCGCCGAAGGTTCAGATGAACAATCTGGCCATTGAAAACTCCGATATTGCCGCCTGCAATTCCCGAAGCAGCGTAGGCGGCCTGTATGGCTACCTGAGCGGATGCACTGCCAACCTGACGGGTACGAATATTCTGCTGAAGGACAACCGGATCGGCTATCTGCTGAACGACAGACAAAACGGCTATCGGGGGAATGTGCCCAACGAATGGACGGGGACGCTTCCCATCGGCCTGGTCAATGGAAAGAGCGAAAACACCGGTATCTTCGGCGGACAGAGAAGCCCTAATGGCGGCTACAGCTATACGCTGAAATTCACCGGCGTCAGCCTGGTGCAAGCGAAAAACACCGTGCCCACCCAGGACTTTGGAACGGCTCTGAGCACCGGGGATTACCTGGTTCGTTCGGATTATACCGGCGTCCAGGAGGAAACCACCCTGAGCGCATACCCCCATGTGACCACCAATCCGATTAGCCCTCTGACGGCGCTTCTGGGTCAAAACGTCACCGGCGACGGCGCCTGCTTTGACGGCGCGACCCCCATCGGCGAGAAAATCCGTTTTGACAGCAGCGGCACGGAAAACCGGAACCTGACCCACACGGCGGTGGAGGAGGCCCGGGAATACCTGACGGATACCGAAACCAATCGGCCTTCGGATATGGCCTATTTCGGCAGCTTCACCGGCGACGGCGACAACGGCGATTACACCGGCAGCAATTTCCCGGTGTTCGTCATCAGCACCACCAGTACGGACGAGGCCAACCGGGCGCTCTACAGTGCCCTGTCGCTACTGACCAACCGGGTAATGTACGGCAAGACCATCACCAATGATCTGGATCCGGCACCTCCGGCGGACATGAAACTGTCCCTGACCAATTACGTCTACAGCGGCGGCCAGTGGCAGGAGACCCAGGAGGACGGCAGCTTTACCCTGAATGAAACCACCAAACGGATTCGGCTCAACGGCCAGTACGACAACCAGAGAGCCAGGTTTACCCTGCTGAGGGCGGATTTCGCCAACCCGGCGGATGCAAACGAGACGGTATACACCCTGTATCTGCCAATTCTAGTGAAAAAGGTCTTCAACTTCCGGTTCTGGGCTTCGGCGCTGACCGGCACCAGCTACATTCAGAGCAATTATGACGATCTGAACCGGCTGGCCATTGCCTCGGACAACGAGAAGGTCACGGCTCTTCTGGGCTTCGACTACACCCGCACCCGGGAGGAATGGCAGAAGGCGGTGAACGACGGCGAGAACCTGCTGTGGAACTTCCTGAAGCAGCTCCGGCTGAACGTCAGACTGCCGGATAATACTCGGCTGGTGCTGGTTGACCGGAACAATCAGGATAAAGCCTGGTACGCAACCGCTTCCCAGGCACTTCAGCAGGTAGACAGCTACTACGAGCTGAAATTTACTTCCTTCCAGGATCAGGCGGGGACCAATTGGACTCCAGTGACGCTGAGCCAGCTTTTGACCCTGACGGCCAGGACACTGACGGAGGCCGAAAAGGCGGACGAAACCCTGACGGACAAGTTCGTGATAACGGCGGACAAAACCCAGGCAACGGTTCAGATCGGCGAAACCTACTACCGGAAGGCCGCCGACGAGGACAAGAATCAGACCCAGTACGCCATCACCGTTGGAGAACTGAGTGGAGAGCTGTCCGAGCGGTACTACCTGACCCTCCAGACCCCGGCGAACAGCCAGCAGCTGCTGAACATTCTGCTCACCTGTGACGACCGGCTGACGAACCCTGTCGGCAACGGCCTGCCTACCAAGCGGCTTCCCGCCAGCGAAACGAACCCCAACAACGGCTTTGCCCGGAACGCTGACGAGAACCGGATTGTCATCGCTTCCTGCTTCAGCCAGGAGGTGAGCCTGACCACGGCGGAAAGCCAGCTGGAGAGAATCTCCGACAGCAACACCCAGGTGAAGGCTGGCATGACCGCGACCATCCGGTTCAAGGACGCGGAAAGTGCCAAGCAGTTCCAGAACTACGCCGGTGACCAGAGCCTGTCCCAGTGCTTCAATCTGGTGTTCTACCGCTATGAGGGCAACACCAGAACCCAGGTCAACCTGACCCCGGGCACCCAGATCACGGCGGTGTACCGCTACGGCGAGAAAACCTGGACGGAGCACTACATTGTGGACACGGCCACTCGCTCCTACCGGCTGACCTTCCCGGCGCAGATCCCCTGCGGCGACATTCAGGCCCACGCCGTGGAGTTGACGGCGGAGCTGACTCTGGATTTTGCTTCCTCCTATGTGGATCAGTTCCCCACCCGGGAGAGCGAGAATGACGGCATTTTGATGGCGGTTACTTCGACGCTGTCCTACACGTCCCAGACCTTGACCAGCTCCACCCTCAGCACCCAGCCGCCCTCCGAGGACACCCTGCATCGGCACTTCTACCGAGGTGAGGTCAGTGTGGCCTCCCTGAACTACGATGCCGTGGGCGACACCGAGATGGACAGCATCAACCAGCTGGGCATCAACGGCTTCGAGGGCGATTCGGAGGAGCTGCTGTCCGCAGCCAGCTACAACGTCAGCGCGGTGAGCCGGGCGGAAAATGCCAGATATCTGCGGTGCACCCTGACCCTGTCTCCCAGGAACAACACCGGCACTCAGCCCTTCGTCAGCTACGGGGCGGCAGTTCCCTGGGGCAAGTGTCTGACCAAGGAAAAGATGAAGCTGAGTCTGCGCTACACGGACGCCCAAAAAGAGGTCATCGAGGCGGCCAATCCCACCAACACCGAGGACAATGTGAACGCCACCTACACGGCGACCTTCCGGCTGGACAATGTCCTTGACAAGAACGTGCCCCTGGAAATTTCCGCGGATATGTTCCTGCTGGCGGGTGCGGCCCTGGAAGCCAATGGCATGACCTACGCCAACTACAAGATCCGTCTGGAGGCAGAGCTGCTGGATGAGAACCAGAATGCCATCAGCGGCAGCAACGCCAGTGATTATCTGGTCTATACCAACTCCCGGATCTACAAGAACATTATCCCCAGAACCTGACAAAACCGCCCTCCGGAAACCCGGAGGGCGGTGTGACTGTAAAAAAGAATGCGGTACAATTTCCAATTTTTCTGAGAAACATCGATAAACGCACTGGTGCGGGAGCACCCAACGGCTCCCTTGTGCAAAGGGAGCTGGCAAAAATCTTTGATTTTTGTCTGAGGGATTGTAAAACTGCGTCAATGAGAGCACACAAAAAGATGGGAGTTCTGATCCCCTCAGCCCCAGTGTGCGCACTGGGGCAGCTCCCCTTGGTCAGCAAGGGGAGCCTTTGCGCTCATCCGTCACGGCAAAGCCCACCCCGCTTTACACAAGGGGGGCTTTGCGCCTCGCCGGAAGCTTCCTTAAAGAGAATTTCCACACCACTTAATTCGGAATGACACCGTATCTTTCGGACTTTTTTGACACGCTGATCGCCCTCCGGAAACCCGGAGGGCGATTCTTCGTTGGTTTATTTCATCCGCAGGATTCTGACGGAGTTCAGCAGGCACAGCATGGAAACGCCGGTATCGGCGAACACCGCGACCCACATATTGGCGTAACCGCACAGACCCATAATCATGACAATCAGCTTGACGGCCAGGGCAAAGTACACATTCTGCCAGGAGATTCGCCGGGTGGCTCTGGCAATTCGCAGAGCCTCGGGAATGGCGGACATTTCGGAGGTCATGAACACCACGTCGGCAGCCTCAATGGCTGCGTCCGCGCCGCTGCCCATAGCCGCGCCCACATCCGCGCCGGCCAGCACCGGGGCGTCGTTGATGCCGTCGCCGACAAACATTACGCTGCCGTGGGCTTCCCGGATGGCGTGGAGGGTTTCCAGCTTGTTTTCCGGCAGAAGCTTGGCGTGGACTTCGTCAATGCCCGTCTCCTTGGCAACAAATTCCGCGCTGTCCTGGGCATCGCCGCTGAGCATGGCGGTGACAATGCCCTGTTTCCGGATTTTCCCGATGGCTTCCACCGCATCCTCTTTCAGGGTGTCGGAAATGACGATGTTGCCGACGAATTTGCCGTTTCGGGCAATCAGCACTTGCGTGCCGAAGCTGGCCTCCTGCCACTGGGACAGGTCAACCCCATGGGCTTCCAGCAGCTTCCGGTTGCCGCAGAGGAGCTTGCCCAGGGAGGTGTCCGCCGCAATTCCCTGACCGGCAATTTCCTGAAGATTGGCGGGCTTTTCGATGGAAATGCCCTTTCCCTGGGCGGCGGTGACGATGCTCACGGCGATGGGGTGGGTGGAGAACAGCTCACAGCTGGCGGCCATGGCCAGAAGCTCGGCTTCGCTGACGCCTTCCCCGGCGGGAAGCGCGGACTGGACTACGAAGTTGCCCTTGGTGATGGTGCCGGTTTTGTCCATGACCACGGCCTTGACGCCGCTCAGCGCCTCAATGGCATTGCCGCCCTTGAAGAGAATGTTCTTCTTGGAAGCGGCGCCGATGCCGGAGAAGAAGGCCAGAGGCACGCTGAGAACCAATGCGCAGGGACAGGAGATGACCAGGAAGGTCAGGGCGGTGAAGACGGAGGCGGTGCCGGTGGCACTGCGCAGGACGGTTTCCGCACCGGTATAGGCCGGGTCAACGAAGAAGTGCCAGCCGGGAATCAGGAAGGGCAGCACCAGCGCCACCACCAGAGCGCTGATGACCACGGCGGGGGTGTACACCCGGGCAAACCGGGTGATGAATTTGTCGATATTGGGTTTGTTGGCGGCGGCGTTTTCCACGGAGTCCAGAATCCGGGTGACCATGGATTCTTCCAGCAGCTTTTCTGCCCGGATTTTCAGAGTGCCGGAGGTGTTGACGCAGCCGGAGATCACGCTGTCGCCGACGGCGGCCTTCACGGGCACCGGCTCACCGGTGACGGGAGAGGTGTCAATCCGGCTCTCGCCCTCGATGATCACGCCGTCCAGGGGAATCCGGTCGCCGGGGCGCACCAGCAGAATGTCGCCCACGTTGGCTTCCTCCGCGTCAATGACCCGGATGTCTTCGCCAACCACCAGGTTGACTACCTCAGGCCGCAGATCCACCGCGTCCATGATCTGCTTGCGGCTCTGGCTGACGGCACGATCCTCAAAATACTCGCCGATGCGATAGAAGAGCATAACGCCCACGGCCTCGGGGAAGTCACCGATGGCAAAAGCGCCCAATGTGGCAATGGACATCAGGAAATTCTCGTCAAAAATCTGACCCTTTTTGATGTTCCGGAAGGAGGCCATCAGAACCTCGCCGCCCAGAATCAGGTAGGCCAGGGCCAGCACGCCCAGAAGCACCGGGGTGGGAGCGCCTAAGTGCTCCAGAATTTCACCGGCCACGAACAAAACAGCGCCGACAATCAGGCTCCGAAGCTCTTTCTTTTCCTCGGCCTCGTCGTCCTTGGGAGCCGGGGCGGGCGCAGATTCCTTGGGCACTACGGTGACCCCGTCCTCCATGGCGTTGATGGTCTGCTGAATCTGAGGAATCAGAGCGTCCGGATCCTTGGCGGACAGGCGCATCTGCTTCGTGGCGAAGGTGATGGTCACCTCCTCCACCCCAGGCAGAGTTTGGAGCTTCTTCTCGATTTTCGCGGCGCAGTTGGCGCAGTCCAGCCCCTCCAGAATGTAGACCCTGGTGGGAGCCATGCCGGAGACCCGACGCTTTCTGGGCACCAGAGTCACCCCGTCCTCAATGGAATCCACCACCGCCTGCATTTTGGGCAGCAGCGCATCCTGATTGTCGGCGGCGACCCGAAGCTGCTTGGTGGCGAAGGACACGGTGGCGAAGGCCACCTCGGGCATGGAACGGATTTTGGCCTCAATTTTGGCGGCGCAGTTGGCGCAGTCGATGCCTTCCAGAATGTAGACCCGCTTTTCCAAGTCCTCGTCGGGCATTTTGCAGGTGCACTTGGCAAGGCTTTCGCCGCAGATGTCGCAGTACTCCGCATGGTGGTTGCACAGGGGGCACTGGCAGTCGGCGGGGTGTCCCGGGGTCTGGACGTGCTCTACCACAAAGTGGGTGTGGGAGCGGGTGGGCACATCCTCCTGGGCTTCCGCTTCGTGGTCATGGTCGTGGCCACAGCAGCAGCCGTCATGGTGATGGTGCTCGTGATGATGACCGCAGCAGCAATCGTCATCATGGTGATGATGGTGCTCCTGCTCATGGTCATGGCCGCAGCAGCAATCATCGTCATCGTGGTGATGGCGGTGCTCCTGTTCCTGGTCGTGACCGCAGCAGCAGTCATCGTCATCGTGGTGATGGTGGTGCTCCTGTTCCTGGTCGTGACCGCAGCAGCAATCGTCATCATGGTGATGATGGTGCTCCTGTTCCTGGTCGTGACCGCAGCAGCAGTCATCATGATTGTGGTGGTGTTCATGCCCATGGTCGTGTTCGTGCATAATCCAACACTCCTTTTCGCCTTAATCTTTTTACGATTAAGTAATTGCTTAATTGTTATGATTGTAGTATAATGGGGAAAAGCGGAAAAGTCAATGCGAAAAGTACATACCCTTCCAAACAGGCGAAAAGAATTTCCAAATCAGCGAAAAGGAGTCTTTGATATGAATCAGTCTGTTCTTCCCCACGCCCACGATATCCCCAGCCACATGGACAACATCGGCGCCGCCCTGACCCACACCGAACGATTTGAAATTGCGGCGGATATTTTCAAGCAGCTCAGCGACACCACCCGGCTTCGGATTTTCTGGATGCTCTGCCATACGGAGCAGTGCGTCACGAACATTTCCGCCCTGATGGACATGTCCAGTCCGGCGGTTTCCCACCATCTGCGGGTGCTGCGCAGCTGCGGCCTGATCGTCAGCCGCCGGGAGGGCAAGGAGGTCTACTACCGGGCATCGGAGGAGGACGTGGCCCAGCTGCTCCACAAGACCATTGAGCAGGTGATGGATATCGCCTGCCCGGATTAAGGAGGCATTACCGTGAAGCGAACCGACACCGTCCTCTATCCGGGCATTACCCTGTCCTGGCTTCAGGCTCAGGCTGAGGAAGCGCCGAATCTTGACCAGCCTGGGGAGGGAATCGTCCTGCATTACTGCCAGTCCGGCCGGATTGGATGGAAGCTGCCGCCCTCCGTTTTTCTTGGCCCCGGAGATTTCCTGCTGACCAATCCCAAGAACCTGGGGGAAGTCTGCCTTCCCAACAGGGACTATACGGGGCTGCTGCTCAGCATTGCTCCGGCGGCACTGGGGGAAAATGCTCCGGAACCGCTCTCTGGCAGCGGCATTACCGGGGAAGCCCTGCTGACAAGTTACAGCCTTGGGGGAAAGCCAGTCCCCTTTTCCGCCGAGCCGGCCCTGCGGCAGGTGTTCGAGAGCTTCTCGGCCGGTTCGGAGGCTTACCGGCTGGTTTTTTGGAAAATCAAGGTGCTGGAGCTGCTGGTGCTTCTGGCCGCCGGGGAGGGCTGCCGGGAAAAGCGACTGACCGAGTACCCGGCAGAGCAGGTGGAAATCATCCGGCAGATTCACGACCGGCTCATCGGCAATCTTTCAGAGCGGTGCTCCATCGAGGAGCTGTCCCGGCAGTACCTGATGAACCCCACCACCTTAAAGCAGATGTTCAAAACCATCTACGGCACCTCCATCGCCGCCCACATCCGGGAGCACCGGATGGAGGCCGCCGCCCGGCTGCTGGCTCAGACGGATATGTCCATTGCGGACGTGGCCCGGCAGGTGGGCTACGACAGCCAGAGCCGGTTTTCCGCCGCCTTTAAGGCGTATTACGGGATGCTTCCCAAGGAATACCGGCGCAAATGCGCCAGCCAGGAAATCTTCCCGGATGCCAGTACCCTGGATATATGAGGACGCCGCGGCGCAATGTTTAATACTATTTCCTGATTAAAATCTTAATTTTAATCAGGAAGGCATCGCCTGAAGGC
>UQXG01000033.1 GCA_900544945.1 uncultured Eubacteriales bacterium
TGGCTGCTACCTGTATTCGGAGAAGGGAGGGAGGAGAAAAACTCTGTGCCTTGAGGGGCATCATATTGTGCTCGCACCTCACGAAGGGATTGTACCCTCTGATTTATGGTTAAAAGCAAGAATAAAATGCCTAAATAACAAGCAGGTGGCAAAGCCAATCAAGGCGAAAAACACATGGCTTGCTGGAAAAATCAAATGCGCCAAATGCGGATACGCATTGGCTGTGAGAAAAGCAAACACACAGATTGGGCGCTATCTCGTCTGTACCCGCCGTATGCAGACAAACCTATGCGAAGGGGTAGGTGGAATTCCTGCCACAGACTTTGAGAATTTCATTTTGTCTGAGATGAAAAAGAAGCTTTCCGAGTTTGAGTCTCTGACTGCACCGCCGCAAAAGCGGGAGAATCCTAGAATGAGAGAACTATCCGCCAAGGTAGAGCAGATTGAGATAGAGATAGGTAAGCTTCTGAACCGTGTTGCTGATGCAGACTCTGTATTGATGGGATATATCAATGCGAGAGTGAAGGAACTGCACAATCAGGCATCGGAGATGAAGCGCGAAATAGGCGAGCTTGCCCCATTAGATAATCAAAACAAACCAAATATCAAGGAAATCCGGGATTGTATGCAGAACTGGGATGAATTAGAATTTGATGATAAACGTGCGGTCGTTGATCAGTTGATAACGAAAATCACAGCGTCACAGGAAACCTGCGAAATTATCTGGAAATTGTAGCCTATTTTTTACTTCATGTTGGTGGTATTGCTTCGCCGAACCGCTGGAAGTGGACGATCTCCCGCTCCCGGAGGAATCGGATGGCGTCGTTCACATCCGGGTCATCGCTGAGCCGGAGAATGTTGTCGTAAGTCACCCGGGCTTTCTGCTCCGCGGCCAGATCCTCCGTCAGATCGGCCATAGGGTCGCCGGTGACGGCGATTCCGGCGGCGTTCCAGGGACTGCCGGAGGCGGCGGTGGGATAGACACCGGTGGTGTGATCCACGAAATAGGGCGCAAAGCCGGCTTCCCGAATCTGACTGTCGCTGAGCTTCCGGGTCAGCTGGTGGACGATGGTGCCGATCATTTCCAGATGCCCCAGTTCCTCAGTCCCAATGTCCGTCAGCAGGCCCTTGAGCTCATCGAAGGGCATGGAGTAACGCTGGGACAGGTAGCGAAGGGAAGCACCCAGCTCTCCGTCCGGGCCGCCGTACTGGGAAATGATGATGGCGGCAAGTTTCGAGTTGGGGTTCGTAATCCGGATGGGATATTGGAGCTTCTTATCATAAATAAACATATCTCAGCCCTCCTTATTTGCGCCCAATTCCCAGGGCCAGGGATCGTCCAGCCATGCGTAGTTCTCATTGTCACGGACGGAAAGGCGGTTCAATGGACCATAACTCTTCTCATAGACCTGGCGGCATCGGTTGTATAGTTCCTGGTATTTCCGGTACAGCTCCAGAGCCTCCTGATCCTCCCTGTGGGTGTCCAGATACAGTGCCAGCTCCACAATGGCAAAGTCCAAAGCCTGAAGCTCTGCCAGGGTTGTGGCGGGCAGATTTTCCTTGTTGACCATGCCCAGGAAGGGCAGATCCAGGCCCGGAAACAGGGTTCCCCGGGTCAGCGCCTTTTTCGCCTCATATTTCGGCGGGTTTTCCAGCTGAAAGGGGACATAGGGATTCGCCAGAGGTGCCATGGCGGGAAGTCTTCCCTGATAGGCGGCCTCACGATTTTCCTGATTCATGTGCATTCCTCCCGATGAAAAAGATTGTCGCTCCGGGTCATCCTATGTCTTATCCCGCCGGAATGTTCAGCGGGGGGAAGATAGCGCATAGAAATAATGGGAGGTGGTGGGTGTGAACAAGTGGAAGTATTATTTTGCCTGCATCGGTGTTATGAGCGCCATGCTCCTGGGGGCCTACTGGGGAAGCCAGGCGGTGTCTGTCCTATCGGAGAGCCTGTCCGGGAAGGAAAGGCACTGTATTGTCATTGACCCGGGCCATGGCGGTGAGGACGGCGGGGCTTCCTCCTGTACAGGCCGACTGGAAAGCGGCTATAATCTGGAGATTGCCCTGCGGCTGGAGGATATATTTCACTTGCTGGGCTATGACACCAAGCTCATCCGCCGGGAGGACGTGTCCGTGTACACCACCGGCCAGACCATCGCCCAGAAGAAGGTTTCTGACCTGAAAAATCGGGTGAAACTCATAAACGAAACGAAAAACGGCATTCTTCTCAGCATTCACCAGAATTATTACCCGGATTCCCGATACAGCGGTGTCCAGGTGTTTTGCGGAAACTCCGAAGGAAGCGAGGCGCTGGCAAAGCACTTGCAGGCATCCCTTGTGGCCGGGCTGAATCCGGGAAGCCGTCGGCAGGCCAAGCAGGGGAAGGGCATTTATCTTCTGGAGCACATTCAGTGTCCCGGAGCATTGATAGAGTGCGGATTCCTGTCCAACCCCCGGGAGGAAGCCCTTTTGCGGGATTCCGCCTATCAGAAGAAGCTATGCTGCGTCATCGGCTCTGCCCTGAACCGGTACTTATCCCAATAAAAAAAGACCGTGTCCTACTGGATACGGTCATTTCCTTCTTGATCAGAATAAAAAACTCCGCCGAGATTCCTTTCGAATCCCGACGGAGTGCTGGCGGAGATGGAGGGATTTGAACCCCCGCACGCCTTGCGGCGCCTAGCGGATTTCGAATCCGCACCCTTCGGCCACTTGGGTACATCTCCAGGCTGGAGTATTATACCAGCTTTCGCCGGAAAAATCAAGCCAAATTCCCGATAGCAGCTGAGGGAAATGCTATTTTCGTTGACAAATGCCAGGGAAGAAGGTACAATAGGAACACAAAAAGACAATTTGAGGTGACCTTTATGGAGAATCTGCATCCCGAAACCCTTTGCATTCAGGCGGGCTACAAGCCGGAAAACGGCGAGCCCCGTCAGCTGCCCATTGTTCAGAGCACTACCTTCCAGTACGCAACCTCTGAGGATATGGGAAAGCTTTTCGACCTGGAGGCCGAGGGCTATTTCTATTCCCGGCTGGCCAATCCTACCTGTGATGCCGTTGCCGCCAAAATCTGTGCCTTGGAGGGCGGCTCTGCCGCCATGCTTACCGGCTCCGGCCAGGCGGCCACCTTCCTGGCGGTGTTCAACATTGCGGGGGCCGGCGACCACATCGTTGCCAGCTCTGCCATCTACGGCGGCAGCTACAACCTGTTTGCCGTGACCATGAAGCGAATGGGGCTGGAGGCCACTTTCGTGGATCCGGACTGCTCCCAGGAGGAGCTGAACGCCGCTTTCCGGCCCAATACCAAGGCAGTCTTCGGCGAGACCATTGCCAATCCGGCTCTGACGGTGCTGGATATTGAAAAATTTGCCAAGGCGGCTCATGCGCATGGGGTGCCCCTGATCGTGGACAACACCTTTGCCACGCCCATCAACTGCCGCCCCTTCCAGTGGGGAGCGGACATCGTGACCCACTCCACCACCAAGTACATGGACGGTCACGCGGCCTGCCTGGGCGGCTGCATTGTGGACAGCGGCAATTTCGACTGGACTGCTCATGCGGATAAATTTCCCGGCCTCACCACTCCCGACGAAAGCTACCACGGCGTTACCTACACCGAGCATTTCGGTCAGGGCGGTGCGTTCATCAATAAGTGCGTTGCGCAGCTCATGCGGGACTTTGGCTGTGTTCAGTCTCCCCAGAATGCCTTTATTTTGAACCTGGGTCTGGAAAGCCTGCCCCTGCGGATGAAGCAGCACTGCGCCAACGCACTGGCGGTGGCCAAGTACCTGAAGGGCCACGAGAAGGTGAAGTGGGTCAAGTATTCCGGCCTGGAAGGGGACAAGTACTATGATCTTGCCAGGAAGTATATGCCGAACGGCACCTGCGGCGTGATTTCCTTTGGCCTGAACGGCGGCAGAGCAGCGGCGGAAATTTTCATGAAGCACCTGCGTCTTGGCTCCATCGAGACCCATGTGGCCGATTCCAGAACCTGCTGTCTGCACCCGGCTTCCTCCACCCATCGGCAGATGAGTGACGCTGAGCTGGAGGCTGCCGGTGTGGGAGCTGATCTAATCCGCCTGAGCTGCGGCCTGGAGAACGCCGAGGATCTGATCGGGGATATCGCCCAGGCTTTGGAGAACGTATAATCAGGAGGAAACAGCGTGCCAATTCAGATACCCAACGATCTCCCGGCGGCGGAGACCCTGAAAAACGAGAATATTTTCGTCATGAAGCAGACCCGGGCCCAGACCCAGCATATCCGGCCTCTGGAAATCGTGCTGCTGAACCTGATGCCCACAAAAATCGTCACCGAGACCCAGCTGAGCCGGGTCTTGGGCAACACCCCCTTGCAGGTGCATCTGGAGCTGATGATGGTATCCAGCCATCGGGCCAAGAATACCCCGGAGGAGCATCTGTTGTCCTTCTACAAGACCTTCGATGAGCTGAAAGACCGGAAATTCGACGGCATGGTCATCACCGGCGCGCCGGTGGAGAATTTGCCCTTTGAGCAGGTGGATTACTGGCAGGAGCTGACCCAGATTATGGAGTGGAGCAAGACCCATGTCCATTCCACCTTCCATATCTGCTGGGGGGCTCAGGCGGGACTGTACTATCACTACGGCATCCAGAAAAAGCAGCTGCCTGAGAAGCTGTTCGGGGTCTATCCCCATCATGCGGATTACAAGCGGGCGATTTTGCTTCGGGGCTTTGATGACGTGTTTTACGCCCCCCATTCCCGGCACACCACCGTCCTGCGAGAGGACATCGAGGCAGTGCCCGGACTGAAAATTCTGGCTTCCTCGGAAGAAGCCGGGGTGTACATCATTATGAATAAGGAGGGCCGGCAGATTTTTGTCACCGGCCACTCGGAGTACGACCCGGACACCCTGGAGCGGGAGTACCTTCGGGACAAAAGCCAGGGCCTTCCCATCCATGTGCCCGTGAATTACTACCCGGAGGATGACGACACCAAGCGGCCGATTGTGCGCTGGCGGGGCCACGGAAACCTGCTGTACAGCAACTGGCTGAACTACTTTGTCTATCAGACTACGCCCTACGACATCATGTCCGTGGGCCAGGGGGTCGTGGAGGATTGACCCGTGACCCATAAGAAGCAAATTGTTCTGGATTTTTACAGCTGCTACAACTTAGGCGACGACCTGTTTGTGGAGACCTTTGCCAAGCATTTCTCCGACTGCGAAATTCATCTGCTGGTCAATCCTAAGTGTGTTCCCCAAAAACTGCCGGATAACGTTCGGATCCTGCATTTTTCCCACGTGGATCTGCGGCTTCGCAGAATTTCCAATCTGGCCTCCCATCGGGGACATAAGAGAATGGTGCACATGGTGGAGCGTGTGCGTCAGAGACAGCTGGAGCATATTGCCAGTGGCTGTGATGCCTTCGTGAAAATCGGCGGCTCTATTTTCATGCAGCACGCCCCGGGATGCACGGAAATCGACTTCTCCACAGAGGAAAAACCGGATTTTGTCCTACGCCCGGTCCAGGGCTGCAGGGGAAACCGATTTATCATCGGTGCCAATCTGGGGCCGGTGTATTCCGAGGACTACTGGGAGCAGATAGATAAGGAGTTCCGGAATTACCAGCATGTCTGCCTCCGGGATTACGCCTCCTACCGCAAAATGCGCACCGCACCCAATGTGCAGTACGCCCCGGATGTGCTGTTCCTGATTCCAAAGCCCTATGCAGGTGAGGTGGGGGAGAATGTGGCCATTTCCGTGATGGACGTGAGCCAGAATACTCAGGATGAAGCCGTGGCTCAGGCCTATTATGACCTGTTGGAGCGGGTAATTGCCTACTTTCTGGGTCGGGAAATCCCGGTGACCCTCATGTCCTTCTGTCAGTGGCAGGGGGATGAGAAGGCGGTGCAGACGCTTCTGAACCGGTTCCCCTGGGAAAAGCGCCTGTATTCCTGCTGCTATCGGGGAAGCGCCCGGAACTGCCTGCGGGTGCTGTCCGGTGCCAGCTTTGTGATCGGTACCCGGTTTCACAGCACCATTCTGGGCATTTCCTTCGGAAAGCCGGTGTTTCCCATTATTTACAATTCCAAGACTGCCCATTATCTGTCGGATCTGTCTTTCCCCGGGAAATCTGCTACCTTGGAGGAGCTGCCCTCTGTGACCTTGGAGGACGTGCTCTATAACTATCAGAACAATATCATCGCCGACTGCACCGATCATCACCGGTATGCGGTGAACCAGTTCAGCGGTCTGGAGAGTTACCTTAACGAAAAGGAGAGCGCAATTGAAAGCAGTATTATTTGACCTGGACGGAACCCTGCTTCCCATGGATCAGGAGGTGTTCGTCAAGGATTATTTGGGCCGGATGGCCGCATTCCTGGCACCTCACGGCTACGATCCGGAAAAACTCATCAAATCTGTCTGGAAGGGAACCGGCGCCATGGTGAAAAATGACGGAAAGGCCAGAAATGAGGATGTATTCTGGCAGGTATTCAACGATATGATGGAAAAGGATGCCCGCCAGGATAGCGCGCTGTTTGAAGAATTTTACCGGGGAGACTTCCAAAAAGCTCGGCAAAGCTGTGGCTTTCAGCCCGCGGCGGCTTCTGCTGTGCGGGAAATCCGGAGCCTGGGCTATCAGGTGATTCTTGCCACCAATCCCTTGTTCCCGGCGGTTGCCACCCAGAGCCGTATTCGCTGGGCCGGGCTGGAACCGGAGGACTTTAGCCTGGTCACCACCTACGAAAATGCCCGGTTCTGTAAACCCAACCCTGATTATTACAAGGAAATTCTGGGCAAACTGAACCTGGACCCTTCGGATTGCCTGATGGTGGGAAACGATGTAGATGAGGATATGATTGCGGAAACGCTGGGAATGCGGGTGTTCCTGCTGACGGATTGCCTGATTAACCGGAACCAGGCGGATATTTCCCGGTATCCAAGCGGAGGCTTTACCGAGCTGCTGCAATACGTTCGGAGCCTTTGACAGGGTGCGTGACGGCTGCCGGTATTTGCGGGTTTTCCGCGACCTGTTTGACGGACGTTACCGGCGGGGCGGAACGGAAGAGCCACAGGTTGAGACACAATCTGCGGCTCATGAGCTTGGCTTTCTGCGATTCAGAAACGGTATCATACCATCGTGAGAGCGTTTTTCGGAAAACGGATTACATAGAAAATAGGAGGGAACACCATGGCAGTGCGGCTGAATGAGGATGCGGAAATGGTAAAGGCCATCCGGGAGGGCCTGAAGCGGACAGGGGGCTACTGTCCCTGCCGACTGGAGCGGACGCCGGAGAATAAGTGCGTGTGCAAGGAATTCCGGGATCAGATCGCCGACCCCAAATTCCACGGTTACTGTCACTGTATGCTCTACTATAAAGAGTAAAAAATTGGCAGATTCCGAAAAAAACTGTTGACAAACGGTGCTCTGTATGCTAGAATAATCAAGCGCTGAGGGGAGTACCTCGTAAAGCGCATATGGGCGAGTGGTGGAATTGGTAGACTCGCTAGATTCAGGTTCTAGTGTTCACTGCGGACGTGCGGGTTCAAGTCCCGCCTCGCCCACCAAATAAAAGGACATCCGGTTGGATGTCCTTTTATTTTTTACTTCCGGAGATATTTTTGCCGGGTGGCCATGCCGCCCCGGATGTGCCGCTCCTGCTTGTTTTTGTCCAGAACCTGCCGCACCTGGGTGTACAGGGGATAGCTGCACAGGCGCAGTTGTTCCGTCAGCGCCTTGTGGACGGTGGATTTGGAAATGCCGAAGTGTCGGGCAGTGGCCCGGACGGTGGCACCGGTTTCGATCATGTACACAGCCAATTCACAGGCTCGCTCCTCCAGCTCTCGTTTCATAGGCTCCCCTCCGATGCTGTGCTGCTGGAAGATTCTATGCGCCTTGACAGTCCCCTATTCCGGATGTAAAATAAAGGCAGATTTCGACATTGGGAGGATGCACGGTGATTTACTTCAATAATGACTATTCTGAGGGATGCCATCCGAAGATTCTGGAGGCTTTGGCCCGAACCAATCTGGAGCAGACTTTCGGCTACGGAGAGGACGAATACTGCGCCCGGGCGGCGGAAAAAATCCGCACCCTCTGCGGCAGGGCAGATGCGGCAGTACACTTCCTGGTTGGCGGCACCCAGACCAATCTAACGGTAATTGCGGCGGCTCTGCGGCCTCACCAGGGGGTAGTCTGCGCTGGCAGCGGCCATATCAACACCCACGAGACCGGTGCCGTGGAGGCAACAGGCCACAAGGTGCTGGGTCTTCCCTCCAAGGACGGCAAAATCACCGCCCGACAGGTGAGGGAAGCGGTGTTGGCTCACCGGGCGGATGCCAGCTTTGAGCACACCGTGCAGCCGAAAATGGTGTATATTTCCAATCCCACGGAGTTGGGTACTTTGTACACGAAAGCCGAGCTGACGGCTCTGAGAGATACATGCCGGGAGTTGGGGCTGTACCTGTTCCTGGACGGGGCACGGCTGGGCTACGGCCTGATGGCAAAGGACAACGACCTGACCCTAAAGGACATTGGGGACTGCTGCGATGTATTCTACATCGGCGGCACCAAGGTGGGAGCTCTCTTCGGGGAAGCTGTGGTGATTACGAATCCGGCTCTGAAAGAGGATTTCCGGTATCTCATCAAGCAGAGGGGCGGTATGCTGGCAAAGGGCCGGTTGCTTGGCATCCAGTTTGACACCCTGATGACGGACAACCTGTATTTTGACATTTCCGCCCACGCCATTGCCATGGCTCAGATGCTGGAAACTACCTTCAAGGAACTGGGCGTTCCTTTCCTGGTACCGGTTCAGAGCAACCAGCTGTTCCCGATTTTGCCGGACGGCGTGCTTGCCCGGCTGGCGGAAGCCTATGTATTCAGCGAGCAGTGCCGGGTAGATGAAAGCCACAGAGCCGTCCGTTTCTGCACCAGCTGGGCAACCAAGGAAGAAAACGTTCAGGCTCTGTGCCGGGATTTGAAAGCACTTCTGATACTATTTCCTGATTAAAATTAAGATTTTAATCAGGAAATAGTATGAAAACCGCCCTGCTGGCCAATTTGACCAACAGGGCGGTTTTCACACACGCTCGTATTCAAAATTCTCGAATTTCAGCACATCCCCAACGTCTGCGCCTTCCGGCAACAGAAACATGGCTACCTGAGAGGTGACACCGGTGCTGTGATAGCGGACGGTGGCGTAATCACCGTTGATTTCGGTTATGGTGCAAAGCATAGCTGTCTCCTTATCGGATGAAGTTGGTGCGGGCGGCAGGCTCCGGCTCCGGCAGGCCGAACTGCTCCTTGCCCAGGGCAATGGACTTCATCAGGAAGGCCATATTCTTGGCCAGCTCCCGGACGGTGGCAATGCCCTCCAAATCCTGAGCGGCCTCACCGGGGGTACCGCCGTGGACACTGTTCCAGTACCGGCTGGAGGCTACAGGCATACCGGAGATGGTGAAGTACTTGTTCAGCTCATCGAAGGTAGCAGAGCAGCCGCCCCGGCGGGCAACAACAACCGAGGCACCCACCTTCATCCGCTTGTCGAACCGGGTGGAGTAGAACAGTCGGTCGGCAAAAGCAACCAAAGTGGCGTTTGCGGAGGCGTAGTACACAGGGCTTGCCAGCACCAGGCCGTCGGCTTCCCGGAAGGCTTCCGCCGCCTCGTTGACGGCGTCGTCAAAGACACACTTTCCGGTCTTGGCGCAGCCGCCGCAGGCGATGCAGCCCCGAATGTCTTTGTTGCCCACCTGAATGGTCTGGGTCTCAATGCCCTGGTTTGCAAAAACTTCCGCCATCTGGCAAAGGGCATAGGCGGTGTTGCCCTTTGCCTTGGGGCTTCCGTTGATCAGTAAAACTTTCATAAATGCAACTCCTGTCTGGAAGGGAATCGGGGAGGGTGCAAGCACTTTTCCCAGGATTCTATGCGGGAATGCGGGAAAACATACACCCGTGCCCGGAGAGTGTTACGAAATGCCCGCCCCCATTGGGGGCGGGCAAAGTGTTAAGGGAAGAGGATTAGTCCTTGTACATCTCAACCAGCTTGTTCAGATGCTCCCAACGTTCCTTAGCGGCAGCCTCGTTCTTTGCGAACAGATCGGTAGCACGTTCGGGGAACTCACGGGTCAGACGGCTGTAACGAGCCTCGTTCATCAGGAACTCCTGATAGCCATCCTTAGGAGCCTTGCTGTCCAGCTGGAACTTGCCGGTCTCCTTGGAGGGATCGAAGCGGAACAGGTTCCAGTAGCCGCACTCAACGGCCTTCTTCATCTCGGCCTGGCAGTTGGTCATGCCGCCCTTGATGGAGTGCATCTCGCAGGGAGCGTAGCCGATGATCAGGGAAGGACCATGGTAAGCCTCAGCCTCGGCAATGGCCTTCAGGGTCTGAGCCTGGTTGGCACCCATAGCGACCTGAGCGACGTAGACATAGCCGTAGCTCATAGCGATCTCAGCCAGGGACTTCTTCTTGGTCTCCTTACCGGCAGCCGCGAACTGAGCGACCTGACCGATGTTGGAAGCCTTGGAAGCCTGTCCGCCGGTGTTGGAGTAAACCTCGGTATCGAAGACGAAGATGTTGACATCCTTGTTGGAAGCCAGCACATGGTCAACGCCGCCGAAGCCAATGTCGTAGGCCCAGCCGTCGCCGCCGAAGATCCACACGGACTTCTTGGACAGGTAAGCCTTCTTGGACAGGATGTCCTTCACGGTGTCGCAGCAGACGTTAGCCTCCAGGTTGGCAACCAGAGCCTTGGTAGCGGCCTTGTTGGCCTCACCGTCGTTGTAGGTGTCCAGCCAGGCCTGGCAGACAGCCTTGCGCTCGTCGCTGGCGGTGTTGGCGATCACGTCCTTCACCTTGTTAGCCAGTGACTCCCGGATGACAGCCTGAGCGGTGTACATACCCAGACCATGCTCGGCGTTGTCCTCGAACAGGGAGTTTGCCCAAGCGGGACCATGACCCTCAGCGTTGACAGCGTAGGGAGAGGTAGCGGCGGGGCCGCCCCAGATGGAGGAGCAACCGGTGGCGTTGGAGATGTACATCCGATCGCCGAACAGCTGGGTCACGAGGCGAGCGTAGCTGGTCTCGGCACAGCCGGCGCAGGAGCCGGAGAACTCCAGCAGGGGCTTGTGGAACTGAGAGCCCTTGACGGTGTTGTCCTGCATATCCTTCTTCTCGGAAACCTTGGCAACCATGTAGTTCCAGACTTCCTGCTCAGGCAGCTCCTGCTCCTGAGGAACCATGGTGATGGCCTTGGTGGGGCACACGCCGACGCAGACGCCGCAGCCCATGCAGTCCAGAGGAGACACGGCCATCATGTACTTGTAGACGCCCTTGCCCTTGCCGGCCTTCACGTCCACCAGACGGGCACCGGCGGGAGCGGCAGCAACCTCAGCCTCGGTCAGCGCGAAGGGACGGATGGTAGCGTGGGGGCAGACATAAGCACAGTTGTTGCACTGAATGCACTTGGTCTCGTCCCAGTGAGGAACGGTCACGGCAACGCCGCGCTTCTCGTAAGCGGCAGCACCCAAGGGGAACTGACCGTCAACCACATCTTCGAAGGCGGAAACAGGCAGGCTGTAGCCGTCCATCTTGCCAATGGGCTTCAGGATGTTCTTGACAACCTTAACGGTGTCGGCACGACCCTCCAGAACTTCCTCGGGCTTGTGATCCTCGGCGGTAGCCCAGGAAGCGGGAACGTCGATCTTCTTGTAGGCGTTGGCACCCATGTCGATGGCGTTCCAGTTCTTCTCAACAACGTCCATGCCCTTCTTGGCGTAGGAGTGCTCAGCGGCGTCCTTCATGTACTTGATGGCCTCGTCCGCAGGCATAACCTTAGCCAGGGAGAAGAAAGCGGACTGGAGGATGGTGTTGGTACGCTTGCCCATGCCCACCTTGATGGCCAGGTCAATGGCATCGATGGTGTACAGCTGGATATTGTTGTTGGCAATGTAACGCTTGGAAGCGGCATCCAGGTGATGCTCCAGCTCCTCCATGTTCCACTGGCAGTTGATCAGGAACACGCCGCCGGGCTTAACGTCCTGGACGATCTTGAAGCCCTTGGTGATGTAGGAGGGGTTGTGGCAGGCGACGAAGTCGGCCTTGTTGATGTAGTAAGGAGACTTGATGGCGTTGTCACCGAAACGCAGGTGAGACACGGTCACGCCGCCGGTCTTCTTGGAGTCGTACTGGAAGTAAGCCTGCACATACTTGTCGGTGTGGTCGCCGATGATCTTGATGGAGTTCTTGTTAGCGCCGACGGTGCCGTCGCCGCCCAGACCCCAGAACTTGCACTCGATGGTGCCGGCAGCCGCGGTGTTGGGGGAGACCTTCTCGTCCAGGGACAGATGGGTCACATCGTCCACAATGCCGATGGTGAACTCTTCCTTGGGAGCGTCCTTAGCCAGCTCCTCGTAGACAGCGAACACGGAAGCGGGATGGGTATCCTTGGAACCCAGACCGTAACGGCCGCCGATGACGGTCACGTCGTTCCGGCCGGCCTTGGCCAGAGCCATGACAACGTCCTGGTACAGAGGCTCGCCCTGGGAGCCGGGCTCCTTGGTACGATCCAGAACAGCGATCTTCTTGGCGGTAGCGGGGATGGCCTCCAGCAGCTTCTCGGGGCAGAAGGGACGGAACAGACGAACCTTCACAACGCCCACCTTCTCGCCGTGGGCGTTCAGGTAGTCGATGACCTCCTCAACCACGTCGTTGATGGAGCCCATGGCCACGATGACCCGGTCGGCATCGGGTGCGCCGTAGTAGTTGAACAGCTTGTAGTCGGTGCCCAGCTTCTCGTTGACCTTGTTCATGTACTTCTCGACCACTGCGGGCAGGGCGTTGTAGTACTTGTTGCAGGCCTCACGGTGCTGGAAGAAGATATCGTCGTTCTCGTGAGAACCACGCATAGCGGGACGCTCGGGGTTCAGGGAGTGGTTCCGGAAGGCCGCAACGGCATCCATATCGACCATGTCCTTCAGATCCTCGTAGTCCCAGATGGCGACCTTCTGAATCTCGTGAGAGGTACGGAAGCCGTCGAAGAAGTTGATGAAGGGAACACGACCCTCAATGGCAGACAGATGTGCCACGGCGCCCAGATCCATGACCTCCTGCACGTTGGTCTCGCACAGCATGGCGAAGCCGGTCTGACGGCAGGCGTACACGTCGGAGTGGTCACCGAAGATATTCAGAGACTGAGCGGCGACGGTACGGGCAGAAACGTGGAACACTGCGGGCAGCAGCTCACCGGCGATCTTGTACATGTTGGGGATCATCAGCAGCAGGCCCTGAGAAGCGGTGTAGGTGGTGGTCAGGGCACCGGCTGCCAGAGAGCCGTGCACAGTACCGGCGGCACCGGCCTCGGACTGCATCTCGACGACCTTGACGGTGTTGCCGAAGATGTTCTTCCGGCCGGCAGCGGCCCACTGGTCAACGTTGTCGGCCATGGGGCTGGAGGGGGTGATGGGGTAGATGCCAGCTACTTCGGTAAATGCGTAGCTGACGTGGGCGGCAGCGGTGTTGCCGTCCATAGTCTTGAATTTTCTAGCCAAAATGAAATACCTCCTAAAGTATTCAATTTTTGTCGCTCATATCATACCACTTTTTTCGCGATTTGTAAAGCCATGAAACGACCGGGTTTCAAAATTTTCGCTTCTTTTTACGTTCCCGCGAAAAACTTTACACACGTCAGTAGGCAGACCGGGTTCCCGGAATGCCTGGGACGCAGATAGTTCTTGCAATCCGGCGGCTTTTTCATTATAATGGAGGGAAGTGGAGAAAGAAACGGGGGATTACGATGATTTGCAGCGTAAAAACACTGGGCATCTCCGGAATTCAGGGAAGTCTGGTTACGGCGGAGTGCTTCATCTCCAACGGCCTTCCCGGATTCGACATTGTTGGCTTGCCGGACGCGGCGGTGAAGGAGGCCCGGGAGCGGGTTCGGGCGGCTGCCAAAAGCAGCGGTCTGAGCTTTCCCGTCAGCCGGATCACCGTGAATCTGGCCCCGGCCAGCCGGAAGAAAACGGGCACCCATTATGATCTTCCGATTCTTTTGAGCATTCTTTCCGCCTGCGGCAGCGTCCGCCGTCCCCGGTCTGACAGCGCCTTTCTGGGCGAGGTGAGCCTGGACGGGAAGATTCGTTCCGTAACCGGTGTGCTGCCTATGGCGCTGGCCGCCAAGCGGGAGGGGATAAAGACCCTCTTCGTCCCGGCGGAAAACGCGGCGGAGGCCACCCTTGCCAGAGGCCCCGCCATCATTCCGGTGGAGACGGTTCGGCAGCTGGCATCGGGGTTGAATGGAGAGATTTCTCTGGCAGAGGAGCCTGCATGGGTGCCGGAAAAGCCCAGTGTTCCTGAACTGGATTTCCGGGATGTGCTGGGGCAGGAGAATGTGAAACGGGCGCTGGAGGTTGCGGCGGCAGGCAGCCACAATGTGCTGCTCATCGGCCCGCCGGGCTCCGGAAAGAGTATGCTGAGCAAGCGGCTGCCTTCCATCTTGCCGGACATGACCCGGGAGGAATCTCTGGAGGTCAGCCAGATCTATTCCGTCATGGGACTTCTGACGGCAAAAAATCCGCTCCTTACCCGGCGACCCTTCCGGTCGCCCCACCACACCATCTCCAACGCGGGCCTTGCAGGAGGCGGTTCCAACCCAAAGCCCGGAGAAATATCCCTTGCCCACAAGGGCGTGCTGTTCCTGGACGAAATGCCGGAATTCCGGAAGGATACCCTGGACTTAATGCGCCAGCCCATGGAAGACGGCAAAGTCACCATTTCCCGGGTTTCCGGGGCGGTGACATATCCCGCGGAATTTATGCTGGTGTGCGCCATGAACCCCTGTAAATGCGGCTGGTACGGAGACCCCTCCGGTCGGTGCCGGTGTACTCAGCGGGAGGTGGACAGCTACCGGGGCCGGATTTCCGGGCCGATTCTGGACAGAATCGATATTGTGGTGGAAGTGCCCGCGGTGGCCTTTGAGGACTTGCGAGCCCGGGCGGAGGCGGAGCCTTCCTCCGAAATCCAGAAGCGGGTCAATGCCGCGAGAGCTGTCCAGAACCGGCGCTTCCATGACAGCGGCATGTGCAATGCCCGGATGGGCCCGGCGGAAATGCGGGAATTCTGCGCCCTGGACGATACCTGCGCAGGGCTTATGAAAAACGCTTTCGAGGTCATGGGTCTGACTGCCCGGAGCTACGACCGGATTCTTCGGGTGGCTCGGACGGTTGCCGACCTGGCCGGCAGCGAGAAAATTCAGCCCCAGCACATCGCGGAGGCCATTCAGTACCGTGCTGTGAATATGGGCAAGCAATAAGGAAAGGAAACCTATGAAAGAGATTTTTTTGTTGAAGCTGGGCGAGGTCGTCCTGAAGGGTGCCAATAAGCGGCAGTTCGAGGGGCGTCTGCGACAGAATATCCGCCGCCGGATGAAGCCCTATGGCAATTTTGACGTGTACCTCATGCAGTCTACGGTGTATGTGGAACCCCTGGATGAGGAGGCGGATGTGGAAGGGGCCTGGGAGGCCTGCCACGCCATTTTCGGCCTTGTGAGTCTTTGCCGCTGCCGCCCCTGCGAGAAGAACGTGGATGCCATTTTTGCCGCCATCGAGAACTATCTGGGGGAGGATCTGGACTGCGCCAAGTCCTTCAAGGTGGAGTCCAAGCGTTCGGATAAGCGGTTCCCCATGACCTCCATTCAGCTGTCCCAGGAGATCGGCGGCCGGCTGGCAGAGGCTCATCCCGGAGTGGAGGTGGACGTGCACCATCCGGAATATACGGTAAATGTGGAGGTTCGGGACTTGGCAGCCTATGTCCATGGCCCGGCGGAGCCGGGTGCGGGCGGACTGCCCACCGGCGTGGGCGGCAGAGCCATGAGCCTGCTGTCCGGCGGCATTGATTCCCCGGTGGCTTCCTATATGATCGCCAAGCGGGGCGTGGAGATCGAGGCTGTGCATTTCTTCTCCTATCCCTATACCTCCCAGCTTGCCAAGGACAAGGTAATTGAGCTTGCCCGGCTGGTGACGAAGTATTCCGGCAAGATGACAGTAAACGTGGTTTCCTTTACGGAAATCCAGGAGGCCATCCGGGACAACTGCCCGGAGGAATACTTCACCCTGATTATGCGCCGGTTCATGATGGAAATCGCCATGCGTCTGGCCAAGGAGGACGGCTGTGGGGCCCTGGTCACCGGCGAGAATCTGGGTCAGGTGGCCTCTCAGACCATGGAGGCCATGACTGTCACCGGCGCGGTGGTGGACATTCCCATTTTCATGCCCCTGGTCGGCATGGACAAGAAGGACATCATCGCCATCGCCGAGAAAATCGGCACGCTGGAAACCTCCATTTTGCCCTACGAGGACTGCTGCACGGTGTTTACCCCCAAGCACCCCAAGACCAAGCCCACCCTGGGTCAGGTGCTCCACGCCGAGGAGAAGCTGGACAGGGAAGCTCTGATTGTCAAGGCGCTGGAGTCCGTAGAAAAGATCAAGGTGAGCTATCATGATGAGCCTTTGCTGTGAGGTACTGGAGCGGCTTTCCGGGAAGACCCTGGTTACGGCGGAAAGCCTCACCGGCGGGGGCATCGGGGCGGCTCTGACCGCCGTTCCCGGCAGCTCTCAGGTTTACAAGGGCGGTGTCATCAGCTACACCAACTGGGTGAAGGAGAATATCCTGGGGGTTTCCGGAGAAGTCCTGGAAACCTACGGCGCTGTGTCTGCCCAGACGGCTCAGGCCATGGCCTGGGGTGTTCGGGAGCTTTTGAAAGCGGATGTGGCCGTGGCCGTTACCGGTCTGGCAGGCCCCGGGGGCGACGAATTCGGAAACCCGGTAGGTACGGTGTTCATTGGCTATCAGGATGAGAAAACCGCTCAGGTAATTGCCTGCCATTTTACCGGCGCCCGGGAGGAAATCCGGAATCAGACCATTGACCGGGCGTTGAAACTGGTGCTGGAAAACGCAAAATAGTCTGATACTATTTCCTGATTAAAATCTTAATTTTAATCAGGAAGGCATCGCCTGA
>UQXG01000034.1 GCA_900544945.1 uncultured Eubacteriales bacterium
ATTTATAAGGAAAGAAATCACAAAACAAGTCTCATATGAACTCCATGCCCTTCAGACAATTAAAATCTTTTTAAAGATTTTAATTGGAGTTCAGTATGACAGCAGAAAGCGGCGGGATTATGCCCCGCCGCTTTTTCTCTGCTTTGCGTCCTTCTCGATCATTCTGTGAAGCGTTGCCAGCGCGTCACTGAGCCCGCCCAGCTTGTCAATGAGCCCCGAGGCCACCGCCTCCTTGCCATAGAGAATGGTGCCCACGTCCGTGGCCATTTCTCCGGTGGCCATCATATAGTGCTCGAAGCTCTCCCGACTGATTTTGGAGTTGGCGGTGACAAAATCGGCGATCTGCTCCTGAATCCGCTGAAAATACCGAAAGGTCTGCGGTGCTCCCACCACCAGTCCCGTCATGCGAACGGGATGGACCGTCATGCTGGCCGTGGGCGTAATAAAGGACTTTTTGGTGCATACTGCCAGAGGGATTCCGATGGAGTGTCCCCCGCCCAGCACCAGAGAAACGGTGGGTTTTTTCATCCCCGCAATCATTTCCGCAATGGCAAGTCCCGCCTCAATGTCCCCGCCCACGGTGTTCAGAAGGAGCAGCAGGCCGTCAATGTCGTCGCTTTCCTCAATTCCGGCGAGCAAGGGCAGCACATGCTCATATTTTGTGGTTTTTACCGTCTCCGGCGCCACCTGGTGTCCCTCCACCTGACCGATGATGGTCAGGGTGTAGATATTCCCCTTCTGGGATTTGGTAATGTCAGAGCCCAGTTCGACGATCTGCTCCCGCTCCTGTTTTTTCATTTGCGCGTCGTTTTCCATAAAAACACCCCCGCATTTAGGGTATCCCTAATTCTGCGGATAATTCCCTCTTGCGCCGGGGCGAAAAAAGTCGTATAATGTCAGGCGGTGATATTATGGCAACAAAAACAAATGCGGTCAGACTGGTAGAGCAGGCGAAAATTCCCTGCCGGGAGGCCTTCTACGAGTTTGACGAAAATGACCTCAGCGGTACCCACGCGGCAGACGCCATCGGCCTTCCCCAGGAGCAGGTTTTCAAAACCCTGGTGGCCCGGGGCGAAAAGACGGGCATCAATGTCTTCTGCATTCCCGTGTGCTGCGAACTGGATCTGAAAAAGGCGGCCAAAGCCGCCGGGGACAAAAACATGGAGCTGGTGGCGGTGAAGGAGCTGTTGGGACTCACCGGCTATATCCGGGGCGGGTGCAGTCCTGTTGGCATGAAGAAAAAATACCCCACTTTTTTCGACGAAACCTGCGTACTCTGGGAGGAAATCGCGGTGTCCGCCGGAGCCAGAGGGCATCAGCTCGTCGTCCCGCCGGAGCCGCTGGCAGAGCTTGTGGGCGCAAAACTGCTGGATTTGGTAAAATAGCAAACAGAAAGGATAAGACAACTATGTATCAGTATAAAACCAAAGGAACCTGCTCTCAGATGATCTATTTCGACATTGAGGACGGCAAGGTAAAGAACGTGGAATTTGTCGGCGGCTGCAACGGCAACCTGAAGGGCATCTCGCAGCTGATTGAGGGCATGGACGTGGACACGGTGATCTCCCGTCTGGAGGGCACCACCTGCGGCATGAAGCCCACCTCCTGCCCCGACCAGCTGGCAAAGGCTCTGAAGCAGGCCAAAAACGCCTGATTTTTCCGGAATACAGCAAAGGACTTTTCCAAAATGAGCGAAAGCCATCGATAGAATCTGTAGGGGCGAGATTCGTCGCCTGCGGGCGGCCACTGGCCGCCCCTACATCTCCCAGACGTAGGATCCTATGATAGAGGGGCTGCTGCAAGCACATCTTGCAGCAGCCCCTTTTCCTACACTAAGAGCAGATATTCTCCTGTTCATGCCGCAAACGCCACATTTCCCGCATCCGCTCCAGAAATTCCGGCAGATTTGCCGGGGAAACGACTTCCTTGGGATCCTCCGGCTGAAGCCAGGGAAGCTCCATTTCCCCGACCCACAGGAAAAAGCTGTCGTCCTCCTCCGCCCGTTCCGGTGCGATGGAAACCCCCTCCGCCGCCAGCGCATCGGTGCCCCACTTCACAATCTTTCCGATGACCCGATAACAGGCCAGATACACGGTGGGGGTAAAGGGCATCAATTCAGAAGGCCCCATGGGGTCAATGCCCATCCGGTTCAGTGCCACGCAAAGCCCCGGATATGTAATGGGCAGTGCCTCATAGTAGTTTTTGCAATAGGCGCAGCCGCAATGGTCGGCGGCATTGTCCCGGGTGTGAGCCCTGGTCTTCTCCACGTCCACCTGCACCACCCAATCCGCAAGTTCAAACAGCAAGGCAGTTACTCCTTTACCGCACTCAGGATTCGGCGCACCAGTTCCTCCCGGCCGTCCCCCTTCTCCGCGGAGAAGGGAATGACAGGGCAGTCTTCCGGCAGACCCAAATCCCGGCGGATGACTTCCAGGTTGGGTTTCAGCTCACTTTTTTTCAGCTTGTCCATTTTGTTGGCCACCACCACAAAGGGACAGCCACTGTCCAGGAACCAGTTTGCCATGGTGATATCGTTATTCGTAGGCGGATGCCGGTAGTCCACGATCAGCACCCCCAGGTCAATCCGCTGGGCGGCAAAATAGTCCTCCATGAGCCTGCCCCACCGACCTTTCTCCTGCTGGGAGACCTTTGCAAAGCCGTAGCCCGGCAAATCCACCAGATAGCATTTCCGGTCGATGACGAAGTAGTTCACATGGACGGTCTTCCCCGGCTTATCCCCTACCCTGGCAAAATTTTTCCGCTGAAGCAGCCGGTTGATCACCGAGGATTTTCCCACATTGGACTTTCCGGCAAAGGCGATCTCCGGCAGCCGATTTTTCGGAAAATCCCCGGTAGAAGCGGCGGAAATCAGGAATTCCACATTCTGAAAATTCATATTTCCTCCTTACTGCCGCAGTTGGGGCTTTCTGGGCTTTTTCACCAGCTCTCCGGGCAGCTCCGGAAGAATTCCGGAGGCGCACTCGGTCTGCCTGTTCAGAGCCGCGTCCAGCACCGTATCTACGGTCTGGGCGGTGATAAAATTCAGCTGACGGCGAACGGTCTGGTCGATTTCCTCCAGATCCCGCTCGTTGTCCGCGGGGATAATCACCGTCCGGATGCCGTGGCGCAGAGCCGCCATGGTCTTCTCCCGGAGGCCGCCGATCCGCATGACCCGACCCCGGAGAGAAATCTCTCCGGTCATTGCCACATCCCGCCGGACAGACACGCCTGTCAGGGCGGAAACAATGGCCGTACACACCGTCACACCGGCCGAGGGGCCATCCTTGGGCACCGCCCCCTCCGGGAAGTGGACGTGGATGTCCTTGGTCTTATAGAAATCCGGGGCGATACCCAGCTTTCCGGCGTTGGCTCGGATGTAGCTCATGGCCGCATGGGCGGATTCCTTCATCACATCGCCCAGGTTGCCGGTAAGCTCCAGCTTGCCGCTGCCGTCCATAACGCCGGCTTCAACTTCCAGGGTTTCGCCGCCCACGCTGGTCCAGGCCAGGCCTGTAACCAGGCCCACCTGATCGGTACAGGGCAGACGGTCAGGCACAAACTTCCGAACCCCCAAAAACTGCTCCAGATTGTTCGGAGTCACTGCAATTTTCTTGGTCTCAGGGTCCTCCAGCAGCCGCATGGCAGTCTTCCGGCAGATTTCGCCGAAATCCCGTTCCAGGCTCCGGACACCGGATTCCCGGGTGTAGCAGGAGATGATCTCCCGCACCGCCTCGTCGGAGATGCGCAGCTGACTCTTTTTCAGGCCGTGCTTTTGCAGCTGCTTGGGAATCAGATGATTCTTGGCGATCATCAGCTTCTCCTCGTCGGTGTAGGAGCCCAGCTCGATGATCTCCATCCGGTCCAGCAGCGGCCGGGGCACGGTGTCCAGGGTATTGGCGGTGGTGATGAACAGCACATCGGAAAGATCATAGGGAATTTCCAGATAATGATCCCGATAAGTCCGGTTCTGCTCCGCGTCCAGCACCTCCAGCAGAGCCGCACTGGGGTCGCCCCGGTAATCCGAGCCCATTTTGTCGATTTCGTCCAGCAGAAGCACCGGATTGCTGCTCCCGGCCTGGGTCATGGCATTCATGATCCGGCCAGGCATGGCTCCCACATAGGTCTTTCGATGACCCCGAATGTCCGCCTCATCGTGAACGCCGCCCAGGGAAACTCTCGCCATTTTCCGGTTCAGTGCCTTGGCAACGGAATAGGAAACAGAGGTCTTGCCCACGCCGGGAGGCCCCACCAGACAGAGAATCTGAGGCGGCATCTCCGGGGCGGTCTGGCGGACGGCAATGGCCTCCAGAATCCGCTCCTTCACCTTCTCCATGCCGAAGTGATCCTTATCCAGAATCCTCCGGGCAGCGTTCACGTCCAGCCGCTCCTTGGTTCTGACGTTCCAGGGCAGCTCCAGCACCGTGTCCAGATAATTGCGCAGAACCGCCCCCTCGGAAGAGCCGAAGGGCTGCTTTTTCAGCCGCTCCACGTCCTTGAGAAGCTTCTTTTCCACGTCCTTATCCAGTTTCAGGCCCTGGATTTCCGCGGCGTAGCTTTCACACTCGTTTTCGTCCTCGCCCTCGCCCAGCTCGTCCTGAATTACCTTGATCTGCTCACGCAGATAGTAATCCCGCTGATTTTTGTCCATGACCTCCTTGGTCTTTTCCTGAATCTCCGATTCCAGATTCAGCATTTCCACCTCCCGGTGAAGAAGCCGCAAAGCCATTTCCAGTCGGCGGACGGGGTTCAGCTGGCACAGCAGCTTTCCCTTGTCCGGGAACTCAATGCCGGAATTCTGGGCAATGCTGTCGGCGATATAGCCGCAGCTGTTGCTTGCCATCATGTGCAGATACACCGCCTGGGCTGGATGCTCGGACATCTGCAAATACAGCCCATACAGGTTATTGGCCTCCCGGCGCAGGGCCTGGGCGCGCATGGAGTCCCCTTCCTCCGGCTCCGGCACAGCCTCAACGGTACCAGCCAGGTAAGGCTCGGACTGGGACACCTCGGTAATTCTGCCCCGGCACAGGCCGGTGACCAGAATCCGCAGATTCTCCCCCTGGGGCCGCAGCACCTGCTTGACCTTGGCCACGGTACCCACGGCGTACAGGTCTTTCAGCTTCGGGTCGTCCACCAGCAAATCCTTCTGGGGTACCAGAAACAGGGTCTGATCCTCCTTCATGGCCGCTTCCAGCGCCAGCACGGACTTGGCCCTGCCCACATCGAAATGTACCGTCTGATCCGGGAATACCGCCAGCCCCCGCAGAGCCAGAATCGGCAGCTTGCCCGCATACAATTTTTCATCCTTCAAGGGTTTTCCCCTCCTTTTGCAAAAAAGGGGGTAGTCTCGGCTACCCCCTTTCGGTTATCGTTTGCCAGAGAGCTTCTTTTCTCTGGGGTGTGCGGCATCGCGCACGATTTGGGGCTCCGCGCCGTCCACAGCCTCCGGGGTGATGATGACCTTCTGAATGGAAAGATCCGAGGGAATCAGATACATGATTCCCGTCATGATCTTCTCCATGATTGCCCGCAGACCCCGGGCGCCGATCTGACGGTCGATGGCCTTCTGAGCAATCAACAGCAAGGCTTCGTCCGTGACCTCCAGCTGAACGCCGTCCATGTTCAGGAGAGCCTGGTACTGCTTGGTCAGCGCATTCTTCGGCTCCACCAGAATCCGCACCAGATCGTTCTGTGTCAGGCTCTTCAGGGTGGTGATTACGGGCATACGGCCCACCAGCTCCGGAATAATGCCGAATTTCAGCAGATCGTGAGGCTCCACCTGGGTAAACAGGGTACCCACATCCCGCTGCGCTTTGCTCTGCACGGGAGCGTCAAAGCCGATGGCGCTCTTGTCCGTCCGCTTTTCGATGATCTTATCCAGGCCGTCGAAAGCGCCGCCGCAGATGAACAGGATATTGGTGGTATCCACCTGAATCATCTCCTGCTGGGGATGCTTCCGGCCTCCCTGAGGCGGCACGTTGGCCACGGTGCCCTCCAGAATCTTCAGCAGTGCCTGCTGAACACCTTCGCCGGACACGTCCCGGGTGATGGAGGTGTTCTCGCTCTTTCGAGCGATTTTATCCATCTCGTCGATGTAAATGATGCCCCGCTGGGCAAGCTCCACATCAAAGTCCGCCGCCTGCAAAAGCCGCAGCAGGATATTTTCCACATCGTCGCCCACATAGCCCGCTTCCGTCAAAGTGGTGGCGTCGGCAATGGCGAAGGGGACGTTCAGAATCTTTGCCAGGGTCTGGGCGAACAGAGTCTTGCCGCTGCCTGTGGGGCCGATGAGCAAAATATTGCTCTTCTGCAGCTCCACCTCGGAATCCGCCCCCAGGTAAATCCGCTTATAGTGGTTGTACACCGCCACGGACAGGGCTACCTTCGCGTCGTCCTGACCGATGATGTACCGATCCATAAAGGACTTCATTTCCATGGGCGTGGGCAGATTCTCCGGAGCCTTCAGTGCCTCCGGAGTATCCAGATCATATTCCTCCCGCAGCAGATCGCTGCAGGCCTGCACGCAATCGCTGCAAATATACACCCCAGGCCCGGCAATCAGCCGGGATGTCTGATTCTCCCGCTTACCGCAGAAGCTGCAGCGAATCGGCGGCTGCTCGTTATTCTTTGCCATGCACCTGGTACCTCGTTTCTACGTTAATCTGTCTTTAGTGGTGCTCCAGCACCCGATCGATCAGGCCGAAGGCCTTGGCCTCATCGGCAGTCATGAAATTATCCCGCTCACAGGCGGCGGCAACGGTTTCCAGGGGCTGTCCGCAGTTCTCGGACAGAATCCGGTTCATCCGCTCCTTAATGGTCTGCAAGCGCTTCATGTGGATGGCCATATCCGTGATCTGACCCTGGGTGCCAGCGGAGGGCTGGTGAATCATGATTTCGGAATTGGGCAGAGCCATCCGCTTGCCCTTGGCACCGGAACTCAGCAGGAAAGCACCCATAGAGGCCGCCATGCCAACGCAAATGGTGGCTACATCGCACTTGATGTACTGCATGGTGTCGTAGATGGCCATACCTGCCGTGACGCTACCGCCGGGGCTGTTGATATAAAACTGGATATCCTTGTCCGGATCCTGAGCCTCCAGATACAGAAGCTGGGCGACCACCAGGGAAGCGGTGGTGTCATTGACCTCCTCGGACAGGAAAATAATACGGTCATTCAGCAGACGGGAGAAAATGTCATAGCTGCGCTCGCCGCGGCTGGTCTGCTCAACAACATAGGGAACTAAACTCATGGTAGTGTCTCCTTTCATGGGATTCGATACGAAACATTCTAGCCATCCCAGGAGAAAGTTATTCCGGGGAAATCAGGGAAACCGGCCCCAGCCGGTTTCCCTGATGGTTGGTACTTGGGGAATTAACCCTCGGTCTTCTCCTCAGCCTTGGGAGCCACGGCTACGGCAGAGTCCACAATCAGCTTGATGGCCTTCCGAGTGACCAGGCTGCCGGTGAGCTCCTCGGCGGGAACCATCTCCTTGACCTTAGCCTCTTCCATCTCGTACTGCTTGGCCAGAGACTTGATCTCCTCCTCGATTTCCTCCTCGGTGGCGGTCAGACCCTCGGCCTTGGCAATCGCCTCCAGGGTGACGGAGATCTTGGCCTGCTTCTCGGCGGCAGGACGGAAGGCATTGCGCATGGTGTTCACATCGCCGCCCATCATCTTGGCGTACTGCTCCATGGAGTAGCCGCTCATCTGCAGCTGATAGCCGAACCGCTCCATCTGAACGTCCAGCTCATTTTCTACCAGTGCCTTGGGCATATCCACGGTGGTGTTCTCGGCGGCCTTCTCCACGCAGGCATTCTCGAAGGCGGAATCCGCCTGCTTCTGAGCCTGCTCCAGAGCCTTGGCACGGACATCAGCCTTCAGAGCGTCCAGGGTATCAAACTCGGAAACGTCCTTGGCAAACTCATCGTCCATCTCGGGAACCATGGTCACAGTGACCTTGTTCAGCTTGACGTGGAACACAACAGCCTTGCCGGCCAGCTCCTTGTGGTAATCCTCAGGGAAGGTGATGTCGATGTCCTTCTCCTCGCCGGCGGTCATGCCCACCACCTGCTCCTCAAAGCCGGGGACGAACTGGCCGGAGCCCAGCTTCAGGTCGAAGTTCTCGCCCTTGCCGCCCTCGAAGGGCACGCCATTGTCGAAGCCCTCAAAGTCGATGTTGGCGGTGTCGCCCATCTGCGCGGCCCGGTCAACGGTCTCGGTGGAGGCAACGTTCTGCGCCATCCGATCCAGCTCGGCCTGAACCTGCTCGTCGGTGACAGAAGCCTCGGTCTTCTCCACTTCCAGGCCCTTGTACTGACCCAGGGTGACCTCAGGATAGACCTCGGTGGTCAGGGTCAGAGTGACGGAGCCGTCGTCCTCAATCTTCATATCGGTCAGGCTGGGACGGCCGATGGCCTTGAAGCCCTCCTGCTTGGCAACGGCAAAGTCATAGACCTCGGGGAAAATTTCCTCCAGGCCGTCTTCGTAGAAAACGTGAGCGCCGTACAGAGCCTCGATCATCTTCCGGGGAGCCTTGCCCTTCCGGAAGCCGGGAACCAGAATCTGCTTGCGGGCCTTCAGATAAGCCTTGTTGATGCCGGTCTCCATCAGATCCTTGTCGATTTCCACCACGATGGTGGCCTCGTTGCCGTTTCTTTCAATGTTCTTTACGTTCATTGGTTGTTGTCCTCCTAAATTGGTTCGCAGGGCGATACCATTCTATATATAATTCACAGCCGAACCATTCTATCAAAATATACGGCTTTTGTCCATAGTTTTTCAGAAATTTCTTTTACGAAATTACAGGATATGGATGAAATCCCAGATAATCCGCCGAAACCAGGCGAAACTCCACCCCGTCCCACTGGCCCTCCATGGCAAGCCTGTGACTTCCGCCGTGCAAATGACCATAAAAGCACCGGCGCACCTCATATTTTGCAAGCAGTTCCAGAATTTCCGGGCACTCATAGCCCTTGTATCGGGGCGGGTAGTGCAGAAATACGATTTTTGGTCTCTCCCCTGCCGCTTTCAGGGAAGCTTCCAGCCGCATCAGCTCCCGGCGGAAGACCTTCTCGTCGTGCCGCCCGCTTTTGTCCTCCTCGAAAAACCAGCCCCGGGTGCCGCAGATGGCGTAATCTCCGTACTCGTAGGCGTTGTTATTCAGAAGTTCCAGGTCGGAAAAGCCGTTTTCCTGGCAGAATTTCCGGAATTTCGCCCCGGTGCTCCACCAATAGTCGTGGTTTCCCTTTACAATGATTTTCCTGCCGGGAATTTCATTCATCCAGGCAAAGTCCAGCTTGGCTCCTTCCAAGTCCAGGGCCCAGCTCAAATCTCCCAGAAGCACCGTGGTGTCCTCAGGCCGAATGACCTTCATGCCCTCTTTCAGCTTATCCATATAGCCCACCCAGGCACCGCCGAATACGTCCATAGGCTTCGGCGCGCCCAGGCATAAATGTAAATCTCCGATTGCGTATAACGCCAAAGGCGCACCTCCTCCATTAAAAAGTACGGTTTTCCAGCTCTTCCGGGGTCATTCCCAGGGCTTTCGCCGTTATCTCCAGGCTATGCCTGGGGCTGGTATCCGAGAGAATCACCGCGAAACCTGACCTGCCGGTTTTCGCCCGATAGTCCATAAGCCCGGCGTAGGCCAGCGCCCCGGCGGGGTCAAGAATATGGCCGCAGGTTCGATAAACCCCGGAAATGGTCTGCAAGATACGCTCCGAGCTGACCACACTGACAGCCAATCCGGCGCGAAGCTTTGTCAGAACCTCCTCACTGGGCGCATAGGCAGCTCCCCGGCGGCAGGCATCCAGATACCGCTCAACTTCCTCACAGCCGCCGGCTTCATAAACAAGACGCTCCAATTCCGAGGGGACGACCACGTCCGCCGAAGGGAGAATTGTGGGGATGCTCACCCCGTCGGTGCGGAGCTGACCGTGACTGAGCAGGTTCCATAATTCGTTGTTTTCATTGCAGCAGCACAGAATTTCGCCAATCGGCGCACCCCATTGCCGGGCATAAACCGCACTGATTGGGGCGGAAAAGTCACCGGAAACCACAGAAATGTCCGGATTCGTTACACCAAGATTGTACAGCTCCGTGCAAATTCCCAAAAGGACGGCGCATCGCAGCGCAATGCCTACCCACCCCGCAGGCTCCTCCCGTCCCAGCAGTCGGGATAAGGACACGGCCATGGTCTCATAATCCCAGCCTGGGTTATACCACGTCTGGGCCAGGTACAGCCGGGAGCCCAGGCTCACCAGCCGGATGGGACTGCGGCCTGCGGCAAACTCTACGTCCCACAGGCTGCACTTACTTCCAAATAGGTGGTTGAGCATCCAGGCAATCCGCCCGGCAAAGGGCTTCTTCGCCAACGCCTCGAAAGTCTGCCGGGTCATTTTCGGATGCCGGTAAGGAAGAAACCGTCCGCCATCCGGGCCCACAGCCTGCTGCATGACACTCTGGGCGGTGAATACCTCCCGGTCGTTGCGTGTGGTAATGTACAGCATAGAATCCCTCCCTCCGGCAGTTTTTCCCAGCACATTCTATCATAGCCGTCCGGGGATGTCTATCCATAAAATAGGAACGGTTCCGAGATTATCCGGCAAGTTCCGGCGTTCTTCCCGGAAATTATCCGGTTTTTCCTCAGAATTTTCCCAGCACGTTCAGAGCGTTCTGCCAGAAAATCTTCCGGATCAGGGTCTCCGTCAGGCCACGCTCCTCCAGCCGGTCGGCAAGAGCCGGGTAACTCTGGACGCCCTCGAAGCCATCGGGAGTATGCTCCACCCCGTCCAGATCGCCGCCCAGGGCAATGTGTTCTCCTGACGGATCCAGCTCCAGAAAATGGAAAATATGGTCACAGACGGTGTCCAGATTGGCATTTTCTCCCGTAAAATTCCGGCAGAAATTGTAGCCCGCCACACCGCCGGTTTCGCAGATGGCTCGGAACATATCATCGGTCAGGTTCCGCTTGTGGCCGCAGACCGCCCGACTGTTGGAATGGGTGGCGATAATGGGTTTCTGGGTGATATCCATAATATCCCAGAAGCCCTCGTCGCTGATGTGGCTCACGTCCACGCCCATGCCGAGGCTCTGGGCCTGCCGGACATAGGCCTTGCCCAGATCCGTCAGGCCGCCGCCGGTAACGTTAGAACCGGTAAGGGGGTTCTTTTCGTTCCAGCCCAGGCTGGTGATCTGGAAACCGATGGAGTGCAGGTCTTCCAGCAGCTCCGGATTATAGTCAATGCCCGCGGTGCCCTCCAAAGTCAGAATGGCGGACATTTTGCCGTTTTTGCGGTTTTCCTCGATTTCCGCCGGGGTATAGGCAATGGAAATAAGATTGCTGTTTTTATCCACCTCCCGCTGGATAGTGGCAAGCTCTCTTTCAAAGAGCACAATGGGTGACAGATTTCCTACCACTTCCCTGTCGGAGGTGGTGAAGCAGGCAAAGCACTGGGCGTAGCCGGGCAGCTTCCCCGCCCGCTCTAAATCGATGTGGTAAGCGTTTTTCCGCAGGCTTCCCGCCTGATTCAAATCCTCCCCCAGCAGCTTGAAGGCGGAATCGCAGTGAAAGTCAAAAACAGGCACGTTCATTGAAAAGCATCCTCCAAATGATGAATTTCCGGGTGTGGGGTTTCCATCCCTTCCGGGGCGTAAATTTCGATGACATCGAACCGACAGGGTAGGTTCGTGGGGTTCTGGGCTAAGTACAAGGATGCGGTGGTACGGATCCGCTCCTGCTTCTTAGCATCCACAAATTCCCGGGCTCGGGCAAATTCTGCCGATTTTCGCAGCTTTACTTCCACAAATACCAGAAACTTCCGGTTTTTTACGATCAGATCGATTTCCCCGAACCGGCAGCGGTAGCCGGAGGCCAGAATTTCATAGCGCTTTTTGCGCAGGTATTCCGCCGCCAGAGCTTCTCCCCAGGCACCGGTCAGATTATTTCTCCCCATAGAATTTCTTCAGGAAGGACTTCCGGTGGATGGGACAGGGGCCAAACTGGCGCAGAGCCGCATAGTGGGCCTGGGTGCCGTAACCCTTGTGAATGTCAAAGCCATACTGGGGATAGGTTTTTGCCAGTTCCAGCATAAGATCGTCCCGGGTAACCTTGGCAAGAACGGAGGCCGCGGCGATGTTGGCGCTGAGGCTGTCCCCCTTGACCACGGTTTTCACCGGAATACCGAAGTCCGTCTCCCGGTTGCCGTCGATGAGGGCTAAGTCCGGCTTTACAGAAAGCTGAGCCAGTGCCCGACTCATGGCGAGAAATGTGGCCTGCAAAATGTTGATTTCGTCAATTTCCCCCTCGGAGGCTAAGCCGATGCCGTAGGCAATGGCCTGCTCCTGAATGAGCGGAAACAGCTCCCGTCGCTTTTTATCCGACAGCTTCTTGCTGTCCGTCAGTCCCGGAATCTGCAAGTGCTTTGGCAGAATCACCGCCGCGGCGCATACCGGCCCCGCCAGGGGCCCCCGGCCCGCTTCGTCCACGCCGCAAATAATCTGGCAGTCCTGGGCATCCTCAATTTCCCACATGGTAATTTCGCTCATAGGTAATCCTCCGGCATTTCCAAAGTGAATTTTCCCAGCTTGCCTCCCCGGAATTCGTCCAGCAGCACCCGTGCCATCCGCTCCAGGTTCACTTCGCCGCCGGAGACCAGGTAGCCCCGCTTTCGGCCGGCCAGCTCCAGAAGCTCCCAGCCGGGGGTATCCTCCGGTGCTTCCACCTGGTAGCGGTCAAGGAGTGCTTGGGGATTGTGCTTATGAAGTAAGGTCATTAAGAAACAAGCCAGCTCCTCCAGGTCAATGACGTTTTCCTTCACCGCCCCGGTATAGGCCAGCATCATGCCCACTCTGGGATCCTCAAATTTCGGCCAGAGAATGCCCGGAGTGTCCAGCAGCTGAAGTCCCGCATCCACGGTAACCCACTGCTTGCCCCGGGTAACGCCGGGACGGTTCTCCGCCTTGGCCCCCTTCCTGCCGGAAATCTGGTTGATAAGGGTGGATTTTCCCACATTGGGAATGCCCACCACCATCACCCGCAGGGGCCGGTTCATGCCTCGCTTGGCGTCCCGTTCCAGCTTTTCGGCACAGGCCCGGCGGGCAGCCGGGGTGAAGTCGGAAATGCCCCGGCGGCTTTTGCAGTCCGTGGCGATGACGCTCATGCCCTTGTCCCGGAAGAAGGCCGCCCAGGTTTTCGTAGCCTCCGGATCCGCTAAGTCCATCCGGTTCAGCACCAGAATCCGGGGCTTACCGCCGCAGATGGCATCGATATCCGGGTTCCGGCTGGACATGGGAATCCGGGCATCCACAATCTCACACACCGCGTCCACCAGCTTCAGGTCGGCCTCGATCTGCCGCCGGGTCTTGGTCATGTGACCGGGATACCACTGGATATTCAGTTTTGCATCCGTCTCTTTCATATCTTTAACTCCAATTATTTCGTATCAATTCTCCCGATTCGGCCGAAATCCCGGGGGTGCTCCCCATGGTGAGTGCCGGGAAGCAGCAGGAACACTGCCTTGCCCAGTACCTCCCGCCGGTCGATCTGGCCGATCTGGGGGCTCCGGCTATCCAGAGACACTGCTCGGTTGTCCCCCAGCACAAAAATGCAGCCCTCCGCCACCGTCAGAGGAAACACCGTTCCCTCGTCATTGGTGGTCAGCTGCTTGAGATAGGGCTCCTCCAGGGGCTTCCCGTCCACATAGACCAGGCCCTCGTCAAAGTCAATATCCACCTGCTGGCCTTCCGTGGCGATGACCCGCTTGACAATGGGCTTTCCGTTTTCAAATCCCTGCTTGCTGATGACCACAATGTCCCCCGGCTTCGGTTCCCCGCAGAAGGCCTCGCTGACCAGCAGCAGATAATCTCCGTCCCAGAGAGTATCGTACATGGAATTCTGGGTCACCACGATCACCCGGAAAAAGATAAGAAACACCAGCATGATTGCCGAGAGCATATACACGAGATCATGGACATACAGCACCAGGGATTGCTTTCCCGTGCGCTGCTCGGTTTTCTTTTTGGAAGCCATGGCATTTTCTCCCTTCCCAAAAGCAATCATAGGAATCACCTGAATAGACGTAAAAGCCGCGAAACCTAGGGGGATTGCCACACCAGCGTGCGCCAAATTATGGTGTGACTGCCACCGGCAGTCACTTTGATTTCAAATTCGCTGCGCGGAGCACCACTGGTTCGCAATGACATAGTTCTTTCGATAGTCTGTATTATAACACAGTGCCGTCAAAAAGCCAATAAAAAAAGAGGGCAGCGCCCTCTTTTCTTATCCAGTTTCGGATTAAACCTTCTCCTTGACCTTGGCAGCCTTGCCGGCGCGGTCACGCAGGTAGTACAGCTTCGCGCGGCGAACCTTACCGGTGCGGACAGTCTCGATCATAGCCACGTTGGGAGAATGCAGGGGGAAGACCTTCTCACAGCCCACGCCGTAAGAGATCCGGCGAACGGTGATGGTCTCGCCGATGCCGCCGTTCTTCCGGGCGATGACGGTGCCTTCAAACACCTGGATACGCTCACGGGCGCCTTCCTTAATGCGCACATGCACACGAACGGTGTCGCCGACCTTAGCCTCGGGCAGCTCCTCCTTCATGTACTGGCTGTTCAGAGCCTTAACCAAATCCATATCTTTGTCCTCCTAAAAAGATTAGGCGTTCATGCCGTCAAAGCCGCGGCAGAGGACTCACCTTGATTTCAGACCGATTTATTCTATCACAGGCTTTTCCAAAAAGCAAGGGCTTTTCGGATTATTTTTTCGGTTTCCACCGGCCTGTCCGGTAACAGGCGGTGAGCAGGACAAAAATCAGCAGATTGTGGGCAATCATACAGGCCCAGGCGGAAATCAGACCCATGCCGAAAATCTGGGTGCAAAGGAAGGTTCCCACAATCCGCACGCCCCACATACCCGTAACCCCGATGACAAAGGGCAGCATGGTCTGGCCCATGCCCTGCATCATGCCCTCCAGAATAATCGACACGCCATAGAAGGGTTCCGACACCGCAACCATCCGCAAAACCACCGCCCCCAAGGCGATGACCGCGGCGTCGGCAGAAAACAGTCCCATCATATTGGGAGCGAACAGGAACAGAAGTCCCCCGGATACCACCATCATGGCAACTTCCAGAGTCAGAAGCATCCCCGCCAGGTGGTTGATTTTTTTGTGCTCCCCTGCCCCCAGGGCGTTGCCCGCCAGGGTGGCAGCCGCCATCTGCATTCCGTAGCCCGGAACATAGAAGGCGGATTCCACGGTGTTGGCGATGGTGTGGGCGGCAGTGGCCGTCTCCCCAAGGGAATTGACCATGGCCGCAAAGGCCACATAGCCAAGAGACGTGGCAAAGCGTTGCAGTGCGTTGGGCAGCGCCACCTGTAGGCAAGGCCTCAGAATGGCGCTCTCCGGCTTCAGGGAAAAGCCCCTGGGGGAAATCCGGGGATGCCGCCAAAGGGCAACCGTTATGACGATGCCGCCGACAAAATAGGCGGCCGCGCTGGCTGCCGCCGCGCCGACGACCCCCCAGCCCGCGCCGTAGAGGGTCAGGCCGTGCCAGACCCGGGTGGGATAAATCAGCAGCAGATTTCCCGCGACGTTGATAAGGTTCACCATCAGCCCCACCCGCATGGGGGTCTTGCTGTCCCCCACCGCCCGGAACAGATTTCCGAAAAGCAGTATGGCCGACCGGGCCAGCATGGGGGTATACATCACAAAAAAATACTGGCTGGCCAGCTCCTGAATGGAAGGGTCGGCCCGCATCCAAACCGGCACCCGGGTGCTCAGCGCCAGAGCCAGCACCGTAAAACCAATGCCTACGATCAAAGTAACCAGCACTGCCTGAGCCGCCGCGCGCTTGGCCCGATCCCGGTCTCCCGCTCCGCAGGCCTTGGAAATATAGGACAGGAAGCCTACGCCGATAGCGGAGACCGTGCCGTTGATGAGCCAGTTGACGGTAGCGGTGGCTCCCACTGCGGCGGTGGCGTGGGTGCCCAGAGTGCCTACCATAGCCGTATCGATATACTGAACCGCCGTTGCCAGGAACTGCTCCAGCATGGTGGGCAGAGCCAAGGATAGAATGGGGGCTGCCAGCTCCCAGTGAAGGGCTGTGGGCTTGGTCATAGAATAACCTCATTACAAGTCGATGATGCTAGGGAAGCTCTGATTAAATCGGCAAGAGCTGGCAGCGAGAGATTTTGTTCTCA
>UQXG01000035.1 GCA_900544945.1 uncultured Eubacteriales bacterium
AGGTGGAAAAGACCCGCTGTTTGGGCGTGTTGACGGTTTTCAGATAGACCCTAATAAACGCCTCTTGCTTTTCTTCGCCAGAGGCGTTTTTTGTGTCAATATTTCACCAAATTATTCCAGATGTACAAACTGCAGGCATGGCTTGGTCACAGCACAATCGGAACGGCAGCGAATATCTACACCCATTTGGACGAAAACAACAAGCTGTCTTCTGCCAATGCCATCATCGCAATCCTACCCGAAATGTAAAAATCTCAGAGCAGAAAAACTGCTCTGAGATCAGGAAAATGGTGCCGCTAACCGGACTCGAACCGGTACTGAATCGCTTCAGGTGGATTTTAAGTCCACTATGTCTACCATTCCATCATAGCGGCGTATTCAATCCCTTCAAATGAAGGGATATGAAGTTGGAGGGATGTGTTGGAGGGATGTTCCAACACAGAGAAAAATCAAATTTCAAAAGCCCCGCTGTTTGCAAGCACAATTCGGATTGGGTGCCGGATTCAGCCCAGCGGATTTTAAGTCCGCGATGTCTACCATTCCATCATAGCGGCGGCTTCGCTTATTTTAGCACAAGGTAGAGCAATCGTCAAGTAACCGATCAAAAATCGGCTGTGAAATGGGTCACAGCTGGTCAAGATTCAGGGAAAAGGCTCCCAGACAATGCTCCACGAACCAATTCAGCTCCGGCCGATCCATAGCCTGGATGGCCTCCCAGGTCTGCCGGGCGGCGGTGTCGAACTCGGTGTTCCCCGCCTTCTGCTCCTCCAGGCACTTGATGTGGGCGCTGAGCTTATCCGCCCCCTTCACAATGGGCGCCAGAGCCTCGTCATCTTCCAGCACATCGTGCTCGTAGCTCGCCCGCAGCTCCGGTGGGAGCATATTCAGAAGCCGTTCCCCGGCCACCCGTTCCACCTGCTTGTAGGCGGTTTTGATCTCCGGATTGTAGTACTTGATGGGGGTAGGCAGATCGCCGGTGAGAATTTCCGAAGCGTCGTGATACAGTGCCGCCACCGCGCACCGGTCAGGATCCGGAGTAGGAAGCTTCAGCACATCCCGGCGAATCAGCGCCAGGGCGTGAGCCAGCACTGCCGTCTGATAGCTGTGCTCGGCGATATTTTCGGAGAAAGTGTTGCGCATCAGCCCCCAGCGGGTGATGTAGCGCATCCGACCCAAAAGGGCGTAAAACTCATTTGCCATGGACGATTTCCTCAATCTTTTTGGGTAAATCCCGGGGATTTTCGCAGAAATGGCAGCCGCCCTCCCGGGCAATTTCCATCCGATCCCGGAATCCCCAGAGCACGCTCAGGCAGGGCACTCCGGCATTTTTCGCCGTGCGCACGTCCACCTCGCTGTCGCCGACGTACACGCAGGTATCCACGCCGATTTCCCGGCAGGCCTTAAAAATCATATCCGGTGCGGGCTTTCGGGGGCAGTCTGCCGTCTCCCCCAGGGCGTACAGTCCCGGAAACAAATCGGCACACAGAGCCTTCACCGCGGCATCCGGCTTATTGGACACGATGGCAATGGGATAATGCTCCCTCAGCTGTGCCAGTGCCTCCAAAATGCCCTCATAGGGTCGGGTCTTGATCTGGCAGTGGGCGGTGTAATAGGGCTTGTAGACCCCCAGCACCCGCAGAACCTCCTCTCGGGGCGTACCCTCGGGAAGGGAGGTGCGCAACTGATGTTCCGCCCCGTTGCCCACAGATTTGCGCATCTGCTCCAGGGTTCTGGGCGGGTAGCCGCACTGAGCTAAGGCGTAGTTAGCCGCGTCCAGCAAGTCCTCCAGGGTATTCAGCAGAGTTCCGTCCAGGTCGAATAAAATTCCAGTTTTCATCTTACAATCCTCGATTTTTCAGTACCCGAATGTCCTCGCCCACGAAGGGTACACGCTTGTAGCTCCCCCGGAGTCTGGAAGCAATTTGAGGGGTATAACGACGTGAAATATCCTCAGTAGTGAGATTGGTAGAAATAATAGTGGGCTTCTCTGCTAAAAGTCGGTCATTGATGAGACTGTAAAGCGCCACATTAGTGAACTGGCCACTCATCTCTGTGCCAAGATCGTCCAGAATCAGCAAATCACAGTCCAGAAACTTAGCCGCCTCCCTGCGCGTCTCCTCAGTGGGACTGAATTTGGCCTGTTCCAGTTTACCAAACAAGTGTCCCGCAGTTTCATAAGCTACACTATACCCCCGGTCTGCCACTGCTCTGGCGATACAAGCAGACAAAAAGGTCTTTCCTAGACCCGTATTACCAGAAAATAGTAGATTGTCAGATTTTAGTGAGAAAAACATGGCGTATGCCCGACAGTCCTTCAGATTCTTTTCCATAATAGTTCGAGGACTGATGCCATATTTGGGATCCACCTTATCCGGGTACAATGTTAAGTCAAAATGGCTGAAGCTGTCCCGGGATCCAGAAAGAATAGATACCTCCTTTTTCTGCTCCTGGCGGCACAGTTCCGCCAGGCACTCGCACATATTGGAGCCAATATAGCCGCTGCCGCCGCACTTGTCGCAGATGGGGCTGTCGTCTAAGTACCCCTCCTCGAAATTCTCCATTGCCAGAATGGCTCGCTCCTGCTGAAGCTCCAGATTCTCAAGCCTTGCCTTTTCCAGCAGCTCCCGGCCGTCGCCGCCCTGCAAAAAGGCCGCCTGGGCCGCCTGCGCCATGGTTCTGCGCAGCTGAATGTCGATTTCCTGGATTCGGGGCACCCGGGCATAGGCTACCGCCAGGTGCTGCCGGTTCTCCGATTCCCGATCCTCCTTAGCCTGAGCCAATCTGGCTCGCGCCCGACGAACCACATCAGAACTGTATCCCATTGTTTATCCCTCCTGGAACATCCGTTTAATCGCAGCTGCTTCGTCTTCATCCAACTCCCGGTGGCGAGTACCACTATCCTGCTTTTTATCCCCAGAGCGCACGTCCTCCGCCGTCCGAAGGCCCTGGTCGTGCCAACGCTGCAAAATCTTGTTCATGTACGCCCAGTTGAGCCCGCCGGTATTCAGGCAGGTACGCTCGTATGCCATGGAAATCAGCTCCTCGGACAAATCCATGTCCAGCCAGGCCTTGGCGTACCGCTCCTCCGCCCCGGTCAGGCTCCTGCCATGAATCTGAAGCAGGCCCATCAGTCGGGAAATCCGGGAATTGCGGACGTTTTCCTTCTGAATAAAGGCGGCGGCATCCTCCACGCTCTCGATGCCCTGCTCAGCCCAGGCATAGGCCTCCTTCTCGATGGCGCGAAGGCTTGGATTGCGCAGGCTTCCCTTCCGCCGGGCCCGATCCTTGCAGTAGCACACCAGCACGGACACCAGCTCCGGGGTCATGCCCAGATAGCGGACAAAGCCCAGGAGGATTTTCAGCTCCTCGGTGTTCAGGCTCCGACCCAGCAGCCGCTGAACCTCGCCGTAAAGGCCCCGGAAGTCCCCGTCGCCGTCCATAGCCTGAAGCACATCCCGCTCGGAGTAGCTGGGACGCTCTCCGGGGGCAATGTGGCTCACCCGGTCGTCCAGCATCAGGCCCAGCTGCCGCAGGGTGGCCTCGGCACAGCCAAGGCGGGACTCGCTCATATGCAGTTCCGCCCCGGCGTTTTTCCAGTCGTTGCCGCTGCGGGTGTATAAGTACAAAAGCGCCGCGTCCGGGCTGGCCGCGGACAGGAGCAGGCGCATATCCTTCTGTGAAATTTTCAGTTCTTCGGTCATCATCGGGCTCTTCCTCACAAATTTCGCTATCGATAAGCATTATAGCACATTTTTCTCCCGGGGACAACGGAATTTCGAGGAAGTTTTCCGAAAAATCCGAAGCGGCATAATATGACGGCTTCCGACGCGAAACGGCGCGGTGCAAAAGCACCGCGCCGCTAACCCATGAAATTTACTCCGCGGGGGTGGTGATGACGGGAGCGGGCTCGCCCAGCTCCTCCACCTTGGAGTTCTTGATCAGACCCTTGGGGCAGACCTCGGCACACTTGCCGCAGTTGTCACACTTGGTGTAGTCGATCACCGCGTGGTTCTTCTCGACGGTGATGGCACCATTGGGGCAGTTCTTGGCGCACTTGCCGCAGCCGATGCAGCCCACGGAGCAGGCTCGGTTGGTGGTAGAGCCCTTGGCCAGGGAGTTACAGGCAATGACCACATTCCGGCCAGGCTCCACGGGGATGATGAGCTTTCTGGGGCACACATTGGCGCAGGCCATACAGCCAACGCACAGGGTCTCGTCCACAACAGCCACGCCGTTTTTCACGGAGATGGCGCCGTACTTACAAGCCTTGGTGCAGGTGCCGTAGCCCAGGCAGCCATACTTGCAGGACAGAGGGCCGCTGCCGCCCACCTTGGAGGCGGCCAGGCAGTCGTGGAAGCCCTCGTAATGCGCCTTCATCTTGGCGCCATGGGTCTGGTTACCCTCGGCATCGTAGGTTCTGGCACCGGAGCAGCACACGAGCGCCACCTTCCGGGTAACTTCCGCAGCCTCCACGCCCATAATGGCCGCCATGGCCTTGGCGCACTCGTTGCCGCCGGAGGCACACTTGCCGATGGGAGCCTCGCCCTTGAACACCGCTTCTGCATAGGCAGAGCAGCCGGCGAAGCCGCAGCCGCCGCAGTTGGCACCGGGCAGGCACGCGTTCAGCTCGTCCAGCCGGGGGTCGGTCTCCACATAGAAAATCTTGGAAGCGGCAGCCAGCACCAGTCCGAATACCAGTCCCAGACCGCCCAGAATTCCAATCGCAATCAAAATATCCATTTTCAACTCCTCCTTAGAAAATCTTCAGACCGGAGAAGCCCATGAACGCCAGAGCCAGCAGACCTGCGGAAATCAGCGCAATGGGGAAGCCCTTGAAGCACTCCGGGCAGTCGCTCTTGTCCACCCGCTCCCGGACGGAAGCGAACAGCACAATTGCCAGGGTGAAGCCCAGGCCGCCGGCCGCGCCGTTGACCACGCTTAGCAGGAAATTGTAGCCCTGCTGCACGTTCACCAGCACCACGCCCAGAACGGCGCAGTTGGTAGTGATCAGGGGCAGGAACACGCCAAGAGCCTTATACAGGGCGGGAACGAACTTCTTCAGGAACATTTCCACCACCTGCACCAGAGCGGCAATGACCAGGATGAAGGCCACGGTCTGCATATAGTCCAGACCCAGAGCCACCAGCAAAAGGTTAATCAGGTAGCAGGCCGCGGAGGCCAGTGCCATGACGAAGGTAACCGCCATGCCCATACCCAGGGCAGTGTCGATTTTCTTGGAAACGCCCATAAAGGGGCAGATGCCGTAGAATTTTACAAGAATGAAGTTCTGGCTCAGCAGAGCGCTGAGGAGAATACCGAAAATCGCCTCCATTACTTCGCCGCCTCCTTCTTCTTATTCTTCTTTTCCAGGGTCTTCATCAGCTTCTGGGAGCCGGCAATGACGAAGCCCAGCACCAGGAAGCCGCCCACGGGCATGACCATCTGCATGGCGGGGAACTGGGCAGGAATCAGGCGAATGCCCTCGCCGCCATTGAGAATGCCGCCGCCGAAGGTGCCGCTGCCCAGCAGCTCCCGGATGACGCAGACGATGATCAGGGAGCAGGTGTAGCCGATGCCCTGGCACAGGCCGTCCACGGCGGAAGCCGCCACGCTGTTCTTGGAGGCGAAGGCTTCCGCCCGACCCAGGACGATGCAGTTGACCACGATCAGCGGGATGAACACGCCCAAAGACGCGGACAGTGCCGGGATGAAGGCCTGCAGGGACAGGTCAACCACCGTAACGAATCCCGCGATGATGGTGATGTAGGCCGCGATTCGGATCTGGGAGGGGATGAAGTTCCGCAGGGCGGAAATGAGGATGTTGGAGCAGGTGAGAATCACCGTTACCGCCAGACCCATGCCGATGCCGTTGAAGAGGCTGGTGGTGATGGCCAGGGTGGAGCACATGCCCAGCAGCTGGACGGTAACCGGGTTCTTGGTCAGCAGTCCCTCTTTGAATTGTTTCTTAAAATCCATAGAACATACCTCCTTAACCCAAAGCGGCAGCCACGCTCAGCGCGGCGTTCACGCCGGAGCACACCGCCCGGGAGGTGATGGTCGCGCCGGTGAGGGCGTCCACCTGACCGCCGTCCTTCTTCACGGACACATTGCCGCTCATGCCGACGAACTGGTCACGGAAGGCGTTGCCCGCGGTGGTCTGAGCCGCCGCAACGGCGCCCAGGCCGGCAGTCTCCGTGTGGTTGACGATGGAAATACCCAGCACCTTTCCGTCGGTGCCCACACCCACCATCATGGTGACGGTGCCGTTAAAGCCGGAGGGCATAACCTCTACGGCATAGCCTGCGTCACCCTTGTAAACCTTGCCGACCAGGCCGGTGTCATCGGTATAATCCACCTGCTGGCCGCCGCCGGGCAGGACAGCCTCAACAGCCGCCTGGGTTTTCTCCTCGTTCTGAGCCGCGATTCTGGGTGCGGTCACGGAGTTCACCGCTGCCAGCAGCGCGGCAACCACTGCCGTAATCAGCAGCAGGGTGATGGTCAGGCGGGCAATGTAATGTACATTGGATTCTGTTTTCATTTCTTCGCCGCCTCCTTCTTGGGTGCGCCAAATTTCACGGGATGGCCGACCTTATCCAGCAGCACCGTGCAGGCGTTCATGCACAAAATGGCGTAGGACACGCCCTCGTTGTAGCCGCCAAAGTAGCGGATCATCACGGTCAGCACGCCGCAGCCGATGGCATAGACGATCTGTCCCAGATGGGTCACAGGAGAGGTGACATAGTCCGTGGCCATGAAGATAGCGCCCAGCATCAGGCCGCCGCCGAAGACCTGGGCCGCCATCCAGGCGATCCGGTCATTGCCCCGGGGGAACAGGAAGGTCAGCACCGCTACGGTCAGGATATAGGTCACGGGGATCCGGGCGGAAATCACCTTCCGGATGAGTAAGTACGCAAAGCCGATGAGCAGCAGCAGCGCGGAGGTCTCGCCCAGGCAGCCGCCCACGTTGCCCAGGAACAGGGCGGCGGTGGACTCGGTGCACATGACGCCCTGATGCAGGTTTGCCAGAGGAGTTGCGGCAGTCACCGCGTCCGCGCTGGAAATCAGCCCGGCGGCATTCTCAAAGCCCACCTTCACCCAGTTGCTCATGAGCACAGGCCAGCTGAACATGAAGGCACGGCCGGCAAGGGCGGGGTTCACAATGTTCTTGCCCAGACCGCCGAAGAGCATCTTCACCAGCAGAATGGCGAAGGCATCGCCCAGAATGATCGTCCAGTAGGGAATGGTCACGGGGCAAACAAAGGCCAGCAGTACGCCGGTCACGCAGGCGGACAGGTCATAGGTCTTGCAGGGCTTCTTCATGAGCTTGCAGTACAGCCACTCGAAGAAGACACAGGCCGCCACGCTGACGGCAGTCACCGTCAGCGCCCGGAAGCCGAAGAAATAAACCGCGCCGAGCAGGGCGGGAACCAGAGCGATCAGAACGTCCCGCATAATGGTGCGGGTGGTGATGGGGCTGTGGGCATGGGGTGAGCTGGAAATCGTCAGCTCATAAAAGTATTTCATCTGTGCCATTTGATTTCCACCTCCTTATTTCTTCACCGGCGCGGACGCGTTGCGGATGGCCTGCTTTGCCACCCGGAAGCCCAGCACCAGAGGAACACTGGCAGGGCAGGTGTAGGCGCAGGAGCCGCACTCGATGCAGTCCATAATATTGTTTTCCTTCATCTTCTGAACGTCGCCGTCCTGCCAGGACTTGTACATGAGTACCGGCATCAGCCGCATGGGGCAGGCATCGATGCACTTGCCGCAGCGCAGGCAGTGGGGCTCCTCCACGAAGAAGGCGTTCTTCTGACCCAGCACCGTCACGGCGTTGACACCCTTGATGGTGGGAACGCTCAGGTCATACTGGGCAACGCCCATCATGGGTCCGCCGGAGAGAACCTTGTAGGGGGTGTCTTTGCGTCCGCAGGCCTCCATCAGGTCATTGAAGGAGGTGCCGATGGGCACCAGCAGGTTCTTCGGCTCCATGAGGATGTCGCCGGAGACGGTGACGATCCGGGAAATCAGGGGCATACCAGTGTACACCACATCGTGAATGGCCCGGACGGTAGCGGCATTGAACACCGCGCAGCCCACGGCGGCGGGCAGTCCGCCGGAGGGAACCTCCCGACCGGTAACCGCGTAGATCAGCTGCTTTTCCGCGCCCTGGGGGTACTTGGCGGGAAGCACGTCAATCAGGATTCCCGTCTCATCCTTGGCCGCTTCCTTCAGCGCCTCGATGGCCTGGGGCTTGTTGTCCTCAATGCCGATGTGGCCTTCCTTCAGGCCGAAGATCTTCATAATGAGCTTCAGGCCGGAGATCACATCCTGGGGCTTCTCCCGGCACAGCCGGTCATCGGCAGTGATGTAAGGCTCGCACTCACCGGCGTTGACAATGACGGTATCCACCTTGCCGATGCCGCCGGACAGCTTCACATGGGTGGGGAAGGTTGCGCCGCCCATACCCACAATGCCGCCCTCGTGGATGATGTCCACCAGTTCCTCGGGAGTCAGCGCGTCCACTTCCTCCTGGGTTCTGGGCTTCACCGTTTCACACAGAGTATCCAGGTGGTCATTTTCGATGACCACACTCAGAACCATGCTGCCATTGGTGTGAGCCCGGGGCTCCACCGCCTTGACCTTACCGGAAACGGAAGCGTGCACCGGGACGCACAGTCCCTGGTTGTCGCCGATCTTCTGACCCTTTGTCACCAGGTCGCCTTTTGCAACCAGGGGCTTACAGGGGGCGCCGATGTGCTGCGCCATGGGAATCACGACAATATCCGGTTCCGGAAAAGCCTCGGTTTCCTTGTCACAGGCATACCACTTATTTTCTTTGGGATGTACCCCGCCGAAAAAAGAAAACGCCATGTTTCTTCACCTCTTTCAAATTTGCGGCTCAAGCCGCGTATATCCGGGTACATCATAGCGCACTTTTCACGATTTGTCCACTTTTTTATTCATAACTCACAAAAAAATGTTGTTCAATCTATTTATATCGATACAAAATGAACGTATTGCATAAAAAGGCTCCCCGACTTTCCAACAGCCGGGGAGCCAAAATGATTCAATTACACCTGGAAATTACTTGGTTTTGACGGTCTCGGTGATGCCGTTTGCCAGACCCACCAGCCCCTGCATTTCGCTGGGAATGATGATCTTGGTGGCCTGACCGTCCGCCACCTTCTGCATGGCCTCGATGGCCTTCAGCTTCAGGACGCTATCATTGGGAGCTTTCTCGTTCAGCATTTCCAGGGAATCCGCCAGTGCCTGCTGGACGGAGCGGATAGCCTGAGCCTCGCCGTCGGCCTTCAGAATGGCGGCTTGCTTCTCGGCCTCTGCCCGGAGGATGGCCGCCTGCTTCTCGGCGTCGGCCTTCAGAATGGCGGACTCCTTCTCGCCCTCGGCAATCAGAATGGCGGACTTCTTCTGACCCTCGGCCTGGAGGATCGCCTGCCGGCGGTCACGCTCGGCCTTCATCTGCTTCTCCATGGAGTTCTGGATATCCTGAGGGGGCAGAATGTTCTTCAGCTCCACCCGGTTGACCTTGATGCCCCAGGGGTCGGTGGCCTCGTCCAGAATGGAGCGCATTTTGGTGTTCACCACGTCCCGGGAGGTCAGGGTCTGATCCAGCTCCAGGTCGCCGATGATGTTCCGAAGGGTAGTGGCCGTCAGGGTCTCCATAGCCGCCATGGGCTGCTCCACGCCGTAGGCGTACAGCTTGGGATCGGTGATCTGGAAATACACAACGGTATCGATCTGCATGGTCACGTTATCCTTGGTGATAACGGGCTGGGGGGGATAGTCCAGCACCTGCTCCTTCAGGGAAACCCGCCGGGCTACCCGGTCGATGAAGGGAACCTTGAAGTGCAGACCCACGCCCCAGACGGTCTGGAATGCGCCCAGCCGCTCCACAACGTAGGCACGTGACTGCTGAACCACTACGATGTTGCGCACCGCAATGATCAGCGCGATCAGGATAAGGATGATAACAAACAGCATCATTAAGTACCTCCCTTTGAGAATTCAGATTTTTTCGGGAACGTTTACAGGGGTTACATAGACTTTGACGCCTTCGATTCTGTCCACCCGGATCAGGGTGTCCTGGGGGATATTCTCGCCGGTGGTGCTCCGAGCCGTCCATTCCATGGCACCCAGCTTCACCTGGCCGGAGGCGGTCACATTGTCAATGGCCTCGGTGACCAGTCCGGTCGCACCCACCAGGCTATCCACATTGGTGGGCGTAATTTTCGGCACCAGATACCGCCGGACAATGGGTCGGAGCATCAGCAGCAGCGCACCGGAAACCACCAGGAACAATCCGGTCTGCAGCCAAGCTCCCGCTCCCAGCAGGGCGGCAAACATGGCGACCACCGCTCCCGCCGCAAACCACAGCGAAACCAAGCTCACCGTCGCCCCCTCCGCGATCAGGAACAGGATCACAAGTCCCAGCCAGACAAACGCAGCGAATTTCATTTTGGATTCCCCCTTCCGAAGACCTCATCACGTCTTTGTGTGTAAGTCTATAATATCAGAAAAGAGTCCCTGCGTCAATGGCTCAGATTCCGGGAAATTCAGCAATCCGACGGTTTTACGAAAATTTTACCTTTTTCTTCCCATGGGGAAAGCATTTCCCAGTTTTCGATCCCAGAGTTTCTCGGTCAGGCCGTACAGGCTCATCCCCGCCGCCCCCACCGGAATCCACACCGCGGTAAACAGAGGGCAGATCTGGCCCAGAAAATTCCCAGGCTGACCCCGATAGTCCCAGACGGAAAAGTCCCGGTTGCACAGAAGCCCTGTGGCCAGCTCCACCCCGGTGATAATGGCCGCCCCGCCGGTGAGCCTGACAAGAGTCGGCAGCCGCTTTTTGCGCAGTGCCCCCATCAGCAGAAAGCACAGTCCCCCTGCCCCGAACATGCTGATGTGGCTTCTGCCCCGGTACAATAATTCCAGTCCCACATAGGCGCCGCCGCCCACGGTAAAGAGTGTCAGTTGTTTTCCCCATTTCATGGTGATTCACCTCAGGAAAAAGTATCTCCAAAAAAATCGAGGAAAAAACAAAAATAATTCTTGACAAACGGAAAATCTTGGGCTATACTTAGGAAGCTGATTTCGGCGGTGCCGAAATTGCGTTGACCACATGGCGGCATAACTCAGTTGGTAGAGTAGCCGGTTCATACCCGGTATGTCATCTGTTCGAATCAGATTGCCGCTACCAGGCCCGTTGGTCAAGCGGTTAAGACACCGCCCTTTCACGGCGGTAACATGGGTTCGATTCCCGTACGGGTCACCATGCAAAATCCCTGATGCACACGCATCAGGGATTTTTCGTTTTGGTACAACCAAATAGCGCAAGGCCGCCCATGATTGGGCGGCCTTGTTGTGTTCCTATCTTCACCCCAAGCTGCCAAGCAGCCGGGCGATGGCGGCGCACCGGGCGGCGGCATTGTCCGCAAGCAGCCGGAAAACAATCCCCGTCTCCGGCTCCGCTGAGCGGGCTAAGTATTCTGTCTGGGCTCGGCAGGTGCTCCGAAAGCACTGGTTCAGAAGCCGCGCCGTCCCCTCCTCCGGCGGCGATACCGGCCGCATGGGGCCGCTGTCCCCGCCGCTCAACCTTTCCAGCCCCCGGAGTATGGCCTCGTTTTCCAACTCCTGCCGATACAGGACAGCTGCCTGTTCCCGACTGCTTCCCCTCAGGGTGTTTTCCAGCTTCCGATAAATCCCCGCCAGGCACATACTCTCCCGGCGCAGAACCCGCAGATTTTCCCCGGATGCCGCCATGGGCTGCCGCACCCGCTGCCAGACCTGGCTTTCCCACTGCTCTTTCACGCGCATTCCTCCTTATGCCAGTATAGGCTGGACTGCCCGGATTTTGTGAAAGAATTTTCCGACAGGTCTTTCTTTTTTCGAAAATATGTGCTATAATCTATTAAAAACAACCCCCTGGAGGTAGCGTCATGCCCAGAACCAGCAACAAAGCGGATATGATAATGGATTATGTCAACCATTTCATTCAGGAGAACGGCTTCTCCCCCTCCGTCCGGGAAATCGGCGAGGCGGTGGGTCTGCGCTCCACCGCTTCCGTCAGCTATCATTTGCAGGCTTTGCAGCAGAAGGGGCTTCTTCAGTCCACCGGGGTCAAGGGTCGTAAGCGTGCCCTGGTCACCGGTGCCCGGCAGGGTCAGATTCCCGTCATCGGCGTGGTCACCGCTGGCCTTCCCATTCTGGCGGTGGAAAATCAGGAGGGCACCCTGCCCTGGCCTGACCCCGAGTGCTTCGCCCTGCGGGTTCGGGGCGACAGCATGATAAACGCCGGGATTCTGGAAGGGGACAAGGTGGTGGTGCGCCCTCAGCCCACCGCGGACAACGGTCAGATCGTGGTGGCGCGCATTGAGGACGAGGCCACCGTCAAGCGACTTCTGCGCAGGAACGGTCAGGTCTGGCTCATGCCGGAAAACGATGCCTACTCCCCCATCGACGGCACCTATGCCCAGATCATCGGCGTAGTCAAAGGCGTGGTGCGAGAATACTGAGCGTCAGCGGAAAACATTTGTCCGCAAGTCCCGGAAAATTTTTTGAAAAAAGTTCTTGACAAACAGTTTGACTTGGTGTATAAAGAAAATAACTTCAAAACAGCAAACCACAGACGCGGAAGTAAAGCTGCAAGCGCATCCACAGAGAGTTTCCCACAGCTGAGAGGGAAGCGAGAAGCGGGGCAGCAAATGGGCCGCCGAGGGCAGAGGGAAAGAGCGTGGGCTTGAGTATCTTCTGACGCATTGCCAGCGTTACTGGGCAGGCGGCGTGTTGGCGTCGGTCGAGCGGTCGGTTTACCGGCAAACAAGGTGGTACCGCAGAAATTGTATTTTCTGTCCTTGTTCCCTTCGGGGAACAAGGACTTTTTGCTATGCAAAAGCATAGCAAAAACAAGAAATGTGCCATTTCCTCGCCCCTGCGGGGCACCCGGAAAGGATGCACAAAAACTTCATGCACCGTCATTTGTGCGTTTTCGTGGTGCAGCGATCCTGCATGAAGTTTTATTTCATACGAGAGGTGAGGCATATGCTGAAGAAATTACCGGGGAGACGATGGTGAAGCCGGACTGACTATCCGATGAAAACACATTCACCATCATTTTTGAACTTGAAAAGGAGTATTCTTATGAAAAAGATCACTGCTATCGTTTCTTCCCTGATTCTGTCCGCCTCCCTGCTCGTCGGCTGCGGTGCTTCCTCCGCTCCCGCCCCCACCACTGCCCCTGCCACTACTCCCGCGGCCACCGCCGCCGAAACCACCGAAGTCAAGAGCTTCTCCGTGGCCATCGTCCAGCAGCTGTCCCATTCTTCCCTGGATGAAATTCACGAGGCCATCTCCGCCGAGCTGAAGGCCAGAGCCGAAGCCGCCGGTGTGGAGCTGACCATCTCCGACTACAACGGCCAGAACGACACCACCATGCTGGGTCAGATCGGTGCCCAGGCCTTGGATGACAAGGTGGACATGATCATCCCCATCGCAACGCTCGCCGCCCAGACCATGGTCACCGCCGCCGAGGACACCGGCACTCCCATTGTCTACGCCGCCTGCTCGGACCCCGAAACCGCGGGCCTCACCGGTCTGGATAACGTCACCGGTACCTCCGACGCTCTGAACACCCCCTTCATTCTGGACATGATGTTGGCCGTCAACCCCGACATCAAGACCGTGGGTCTGCTCTTCAGCAACTCCGAGGATAACTCCATCACCCCCATCGCCGAGGCCAAAAAGTACTTAGACGAGAAGGGCATTGCCTATCTGGAGAAGACCGGCAACACCACCGATGAGATCGTCGCCGCCGCCGCTTCCCTGGTGGGTCGGGTAGACGCCGTGTTCACCCCCACCGACAACCGGGTCATGGACGCGGAGGTCGCCGTAGCCGAGATTCTCAATGAGGCCGGTATCCCCCACTACACCGGTGCTGACTCCTTCGTCCAGTTCGGCGCCTTCACCACCTGCGGCGTCAACTACACCGAACTGGGCAAGTACACCGCCGATATGGCCTTCGACATTCTGGAAGGCGGCGCCGTGCCTGAGTTCCACGTCATGGACGGCGGCATCATCACCGTGAACACCGACACCGCCAAGGCGCTGAACATCGACTACAGCGTGTTCTCCACCATGGCAAACACCGTCACCGAAGTGACCACCGCGAAATAACAAGTTTTCTTCCGGGCGCAGGCGGGATTTTCCCCGCCTGCTTCCGGCGGTTTTCTACACTATATTATATGTATTGCAGCACCGTTTTTCCGCATCTTCCATATTCCATGAAGGAGTGATTCCATGATTTCTTCCGCCATTGTATTCAGCGCGCTGGAGCTGGGCTTTATCTACGCTCTGGTTGCCCTGGCTCTGTTTCTCAGCTTCCGGGTGCTGAACATCGCCGATATGACCACCGACGGTGCCTTCACCCTGGGCTGCGCCGTGTCCGCCACCTTTGCCGTGGCCGGTCATCCCCTGCTGGGCATTCCCTCCGCCATGCTGGCCGGTGCCTGCGCCGGCGGCATCACCGCCTTTTTGCAGACCAAGCTGAATATCCCCTCCATTCTGGCGGGCATCATTACCAACACCGGTCTGTACACCGTGAATCTGGCGGTCATGGGCTTCTCCTCCAACGTGAACATGATGCGCACCAACACCCTGTTCTCCCTGCTCCAGCCTGTCTTAGGCAAAACCTTCGGGAAAATCATTCCCGTGGCTCTCATTGCCCTGCTGACAGGGCTTCTGCTGGCTCTGTTCCTGAAAACCCGGATCGGGCTTTCCATCCGGGCCACCGGCGACAATCCGGACATGGTTCGTGCCTCCTCCATCAACACGGGCTTCACCGTCACCGTTGGCCTGTGCATCTCCAATTCCCTGACTGCCCTGTCCGGAGCGGTGCTGGCGCAATATCAGAAAACCGCCGACATCAACCTGGGCACCGGCATGGTCATCATTGGCCTTGCCTCCCTGATTATCGGCGAGACTCTGATGCCCAAGGGCAAGACCTGGGTGAAAATCCTGGGTGCCATCGCCGGTTCCGTGGTTTACCGGTTCATCATCGCCATCGCCCTGCGGCTGGATCTGCCCAGCGAATGTCTGAAGCTGATTTCCGCCGTCATCGTGGCGCTGGCCATCGGCCTGCCCGCCATCCAGGCCGGTCTCAAGCCCAAAACCAGCCAGGGAGGAAAGTAATATGCTGAAAATCTCAAACATTTCCAAAACCTTCAACCCGGGCACCATCAACGAAAAGAAGGCTCTGAGCGACCTGAGTCTGCACCTTGCGAAGGGCGATTTCGTCACCATTCTCGGCTCCAACGGTGCGGGCAAGTCCACTCTCTTCAACGCCATCGCCGGAACCTTCCCGGTGGATCGGGGCACCATCACGCTGGACGGGAAGAACATCACCAGCCTGCCGGACTACAAGCGCAGTAAATTCATCGGGCGCATGTTCCAGGATCCGCTGAAGGGCACCGCCCCCACCATGACCATCGAAGAAAATCTGGCCCTTGCCTATATGCGAGCCAGCTCCGGCACCAACCCCTTCTCCGTGATCTCCAAGGCCGACCGGGCGGAGTTCCGGCAGCGGCTGAGCCAGCTGGGGCTGGGACTGGAGGATCGGATGGGCAGTCCCGTGGGTCTTCTCTCCGGCGGCCAGCGGCAGGCGCTGACCCTGCTCATGGCCACTATGGTCACACCTAAACTCCTTCTGCTGGACGAGCACACCGCCGCACTTGACCCGGCTACAGCGGACAAGGTGCTGGCTCTGACCCGACAGATTGTAGCCGATCACGGCATCACCTGTCTGATGATTACGCACAACATCCCCTCGGCTCTGTCTCTGGGCAACCGAACGATTATGATGAAGGATGGCTCCATCGTTCTGGAACTGGGCGGTGCTCAGCGGGAGGGGCTGACCCCGGAGGAGCTGCTGCGGCTGTTCCACCAGCAGGGCATCAGCAACGACCGGATCGAGCTCAGTGCGGAATAATACTATTTCTTAATAAAATGATTTCATCATTTTATTCTGCCGTTTTACGGCAGA
>UQXG01000036.1 GCA_900544945.1 uncultured Eubacteriales bacterium
TTCAGGCGATGCCTTCCTGATTAAAATTAAAATTTTAATCAGGAAATAGTATCAGTCCCGTCTGCGTCTTCCGCCGAAGATGGCCAGCAGCCGAAGAAGCTGAGCAAGAGCCACGGCGGTGGCGGCCACATAGGTCAGTGCCGCTGCCCGGAGGGTCTTCCGGGCGCCCATCAGCTCCTCGTCCGTCAGAAGTTCTCCTTCCTCAATGGCAACCAGTGCCCGGCGGCTGGCGTTGAACTCTACCGGCAGAGTCACCAGCTGGAAGACAAGGGACAGACCGAAGCAGCCGATGCCCAGATAGATGAGAAGATCGGACATGGAGCCGAAGGCGGACAGCACAATGCCCAGCAGAATCAGGGGCATAGCCAGCTGAGAGCCGAAGTTGGTCACGGGAATGATGGCCGCCCGAAGCTTGATGGGAGCGTAATCCTGGGCGTACTGCACCGCGTGTCCGGCCTCGTGGCAGGCCACGCCGATGGCGGCGGTGGAGGTGCTGCCGTAAACGCTGTCCGACAGCCGGATCACATTGTCCCGGGGGTCATAGTGATCGGTCAGGTTGCCGCTGATCCGGGTGATCTGCACGTCCCGGATGCCGTTGGCGTAGAGCACCCGCTGGGCGGCCTCCGCTCCGGTGAGCCCCCGGCAGGAATACTGCTTGGCATATTTTTTGAAGGTGGAATTGACGTTGGCGCTGGCCCACAGGGACAGCAGCACGCAGGGCAGCACCAGAACCACATAGGTCCAGTCGAAGCCGTAATACATGGGATACATGAAATAACCTCCCTTTCGATGTTTGCCCCTATTATATCCTGCCGGGGCGGAAATGGCAATACGGTGGAATTGTAAACTTTTTCCCTTCTGGCGGCAGTCCCCAGGCCACCTTCCCGATTCTCCGCCGGCGCCGGAAAAATTCACATTTTATTCACGCCGCATTTCCGGGGAACTGATATAATAGCCCCAAAAAGGAAAAGCGAGGTAACGGATGTGAAGGATCCCCAGAAAAAACGGTTTCTCATGATGACCTTGTCTCTGTTCTGCGCCATCAGCCTCAGCATTGTGGTGTTCTTCGTGGTGTATCGGTTCCAAGGCATCGGCGACCAGCTGCATGTGCTGGGGGACATTCTGGCTCCCTTTGTCTACGGCAGTGTGATTGCCTATCTGCTGCGGCCCATGTGCAACTTCTATGAGCAGACCCTGTCCTCCACACTGCCCAAGAAGGTCAAAAAAGCGGCTCCGGCGCTGTCGGTGGCGCTGAGCCTGCTGTCGGGCATTCTGATCGTGTACATGCTGATTATTATGATGGCTCCCCAGCTGTATGAAAGCTTCATGACCCTGTGGAATTCCATCCCGGAGAAGATCAACACCTTCGTCCGGTGGGCTACCGAGCGGTTCGGCGATGAAAAGAATGTGACCCAGATTTTGGAACTGCTCAATACCAACAGCGAGAGCTTGTACAATCAGCTGGAAACCTGGGGGCAGAACATGCTCAGCACCTACCTGGGGGATCTGAACAGTCTGCTGACCGGCGGCATCAGCGGCCTGGGAAACTTGGTCACCGGGGTAGGCAACAGCCTGGTGAAGGTTTTCCGGTTCCTGTATAACCTGCTCATCGGCCTGATTGTGGCCTGCTATCTGCTGTCCAGCCGGAAGCGGTTTGCCCGGCAGGGGGTATTGATGGTCAGAAGTCTGCTGAAGCCCCGATGGGCGGATATCCTTCTGGGAGAGATTGCCTTCATTGACCGGATGTTCGGCGGCTTTATTGACGGAAAGATTTTGGATTCTGCCATCATCGGCCTGCTGTGCTATATCGGATGCAGTATTTTCCGATTCCCCAATGCCCTGCTGGTTTCTACCTTTGTGGGCGTGACCAACGTGATTCCCTTCTTTGGCCCCATCATCGGCGCGGTGCCCTCCACCTTCCTGATTATGATCGAGAATCCGGTGAAGGGTCTGTGGTTCATCGTCTTTGTGCTGGCGTTGCAGCAGTTGGACGGAAACGTGATCGGCCCGAAGATTCTGGGCGACCGGACGGGGCTTTCCAGCTTCTGGGTGCTCTTTGCCATCGTGCTGTGCGGCGGTCTGTGGGGCGTGCCGGGGATGATTGTGTGCGTGCCCATGTTCGCGGTGCTCTATGACATTGTGAAAAAACTGGTGCGTCGGGGTCTGAACAAGAAAGGCCAGGGCGCTCTTTGGGATCAGTATCACGCGGAGTATCCGGAGGAAGGAAGCAAGTAACCGAATGCGAAAAGTGCCGCCCGGCCTGGGCGGCACTTTTTTGGATTTCCGGTGGAAATAGGGGGAAGAATATGATATACTGTTCCCAACTGCGAATTTGCTGCGAAAGGGGAGTACGCACATGTATTACGCAACCATAAAAAACTGCGATATCGCCAACGGCCCCGGAGTGCGGGTGAGCCTGTTCGTTTCCGGCTGCACCCACCACTGCCCGGAGTGCTTCAATGAAGTGGCCTGGGATTTTTGTTACGGAGAGCCTTTCACCGAGGAAACCATCCAAACCATCTTGGATATGCTCCGACCTGCCTTCATCCGGGGCCTGACCCTGCTGGGGGGAGAGCCATTTGAGCCTCAGAACCAGGGGGCGGTGGTGGAGCTTCTGCGAGCGGTAAAGAAGGAACTGCCGGAAAAAAACATCTGGGCCTTTTCGGGCTATCTCTTTGAGAAGGACATTCTATCCGGACGGCTGGGGGACTGCTCGGAATACCTGAGCTATCTGGACGTGCTGGTGGACGGCCCCTTTATCAAGGAGAAGAAAAATCTCAGCCTCCGGTTCCGGGGCTCGGAAAACCAGCGGCTCATCGACGTGCCCAAATCCCTGGCCGCGGGAAAAACCGTCCTGTGGGAGGACTGGCAGGGGGACAGAAAGGGAATGATCTGATGGATACCATTCATGTAAAGTGTTTACGTCCGGGAGCTGTCCTTCCGGCCTACGGCAGCACCGGGGCGGCGGGGGCAGACCTGACGGCCTGCATTGAGAAGCCCCTTGTCGTCGAACCCGGCCAGACGGTCTTTGTACCTACGGGCATTGCCATGGAGGTGCCGGAGCACTGCGCGGGGCTTGTCTATGCCCGCAGCGGCATGGCCTGCAAGCAGGGGCTTGCGCCTGCCAATAAGGTGGGGGTCATCGACAGCGATTACCGGGGGGAGATCGTGGTGGCTCTGCACAACCACGGGTCGCAGGCGCGCACCGTGGAGCCGGGTCAGCGGATCGCCCAGATGCTCATTACGCCTGTGCTGACCCCGGCCTACGAATGGACAGAGAATCTGACGGACACGGACAGAAACGCCGGTGGATTTGGCTCCACCGGAAAATAATTGGCGCATTTGTAAAATATGCGTAAGGATTTTGTCAAAATTAGTCCAAAATTGTCACTGTACATTTACAGAAAATTTTTTTATAATGGTATCGGGCCTGGCAGCGGGCCCATATTCGTGTCAAAATCAAATAGAGATTTAGGAGTATGATATGGAGATTCTAAGCGCCATTATTCAGCTTCTGGGCGGTCTGGCCATGTTCCTCTACGGCATTGAGGTCATGGGCGACGGTCTGAAAAACAGTTCCGGCGCCGCTTTGAAGCGGATATTGGAAAAGGTCACCGGCAATGTGGTCATGGGCGTTCTCACCGGTGCCATGGTCACTGCGGTGATTCAGAGTTCCACGGCTACGATTGTCCTGACTGTCGCTCTGATCGGCGCGGGGGTTCTGAACCTGCGTCAGGCGGTATCCATCGTCATGGGTGCGAATATCGGCACCACCGTTACCGCCCAGATCATCCGGCTGGGCTCTATCCAGTCCGACGGCAGCCTGTTTCTGTGGCTGTTCAATACGGACAGACTGGCACCCATTGCTTTGATCGCGGGCATTGTTCTGGTCATGTTCGTCAAAAGCAAGAACTCCAAGACCATCGGTGATATCTGCATTGGCTTCGGCGTGCTGTTCATCGGTCTGGAACTGATGACCGACGGCGTGGAGCCTCTGATTGGAACGGAGGCCTTTACCTCCTTTGTCTCCTTCCTGGCAAATCCGCTGTTCGGCATTCTCTTTGGTCTGGTGCTGACGGTGATTGTCCAGAGCTCCTCGGCAACGGTTGGTATGCTGCAAACCGTGGCTTCCGTTCCCGGCTCCGGCATTACCTTTGCCATGGCCTATCCCATCATCATGGGCATTAACCTGGGCACCTGCGTCACCACGGCTATGGTTTGTTCCATCGGCTCTTCCAAGGATGCCAAGCGTACCGGCGTGGTGCACATTGCCTTCAATACCATCGGCACGGTGCTGTTTTTGATTGTTATGTACGTTCTGCGTCGGCTTTCCGTATTCGGCGAGGCCTTCTGGGTTCGTGCCGTGGACAGCGGTGGAATCGCCAACTTCCAGACGGTATTCAATCTGGCCACCGCGGTGGTGCTGATTCCCTTCGCCGACTGGCTGGTGAAGCTGTCCCTGGTTGTGGTCAAGGACGACAAGCCCGAGGCCGAGCGGCATCCGGAGCTGCACACCCTGGATGAAAAGCTCTATAATTCTCCTGCCATGGCCCTTTCCGTTACCATGAAGGCGGTGGCCGCCGCCGGCCGGCTGGCCCATCTGAACTTCGAGCGTGGCTGCCAGGTGCTGGCAAAATACGACCCGGTGCTGGCGGCGGAAATCGACAAGGACGAGGACTGCATCGACCAGTTTACGGACAACTCCGACCGGTTCCTCATCGGTCTGTCCAAGGTGGTGGAAACCGAGGCCGACGACCGGCAGCTGGATATGCTGATGCAGACCGTGCCCAACTTCGAGCGCATCGGCGACTACGCCACCAACATGGTGGAGCTGGCTCAGCGTCTGCAAAGCGAGAACGCCGCTTTCTCCGACATGGCCAAGAAGGAGCTGGCGCTCATCACCCAGGCGGTCAACGAGATTCTGGAAATTACCGTCGATGCCTTCTCCAAGGACGATAACGAGGCGGCCAAGGCCATCGAACCCTTGGAAGAGACCATTGACGATATGATCATGATGCTGAAGGATCGGCACACCAAGCGGCTGAAGAACGGCCAGTGCTCCATTGCCAGCGGCCTGGTGTTTATGGAGGCGCTGACCTACTTTGAGCGTGCCTCCGACCAGTGCTCCTCCATCGCCGTGATGATGCTGGCTCGGCACAACGAGCAGATCTTGCAGAATCACTACGAGTATCTCCGGGAAATTCACGCGGGCAACGATGTGGCTTACCTTGCGGAGAAGGATCGCCGCCGGGAGCAGTATATCAAGCCTCTGAAGCAGATATTTTGAGGAAAATAGTAGAGTTCTATCATAGAATCTGTAGGGGCGACGATTCGTCGCCCGCGGCCAATGGCCGCCCCTACATATGATAACCGTAAAATTTTGCGTAAATATGGGGCTGTTGCAATTTGCAACAGCCCCATATTTATCAGATAGCCATTTCTTCCATTTCCTTGGCAACGGAAGCTTCGCAGGAGCGCATAGCAAGGATGGTTTTCTCCATCAGCTCGTCCAGGCTCCAACCAAGACGCTCAGCCCCGGTGCGGATCACGTCCCGGGAGCATCCGGCGGCGAATTTCTTGTCCTTGAACTTCTTTTTCAGGGAGGACAGCTCCATGTCCATGACGGACTTGCTGGGCCGCATCCGGGCGGCGGCGCCGATGAGGCCTGTCAGCTCGTCCGCGGCGAAGAGAATCTTCTCCATCTGGGCGGTGGGCTCTACGTCGCAGCAGATGCCGTAGCCGTGGGAGCAGATGGCGTGCACCATTTCCGCACTGACGTTCACCTCCGCCAGCAGCTCCGGAGCCTTCCGGCAGTGCTGCTCCGGCCACTTCTCAAAGTCCACATCGTGGAGTAAGCCGCACAGTCCCCAGAAGTCGGCGTCTTCGCCGTTTTCCTGGGCGAACCAGCGCATGACACCCTCCACCGTCAGCGCGTGCTGAATGTGAAAGGGTTCGGTATTGTACTTTCTCAGCAGACCCATTGCCTGCTCTCGGGTCAGTTCCATAACCATACCTCCTTAGTATGCTGATGCCTATTTTACGCCGGGAATTTCCATTTGTCAACGGTGGCAAAATAGGGTGGAAAATTTTGCAATTATCTGCTATCATAAAAGAAAAAGGAGGTTGGAACCATGACGAATATGTTTGACTATCTGACCTGGCGAGGCGACCTGACCTTTTCCCAGGTTCGACCCAATCCGGTAGACGCTCTGATTTTTTCTACCCTGGCCTATGTATTCTATGGGGACAAGGCGAAGGCGGAACCGAGCCAGGCGATGACTCTGGGGGAGTGCGCGGCGGAGTTCTTTACCCTTGAGAATCCGGAGAACCGGGTGCGGGTGAAAAAGGATATGGATCTGCTTCGTGCCGCCGCGGCCACTCCCCGCTTTGGCCAGACCCGGCTCTGCATGTACGAAAACCGGTTCCTTCCGGAACAGGAGACTCAGTTCGCGGCAATGACCTTCCTGCTGGACGACGGCACCATGTTCGTGGTCTACCGGGGCACGGACAATTCCCTGGTTGGCTGGAAGGAGGACTTCAATATGACCTTCCAGCAGTCCGTTCCCGCCCAGCGGCTGGCGCAGGAGTACATCCGCAGGACGGCGCAGAGTGCCGAGGCACCCATACGGGTGGCGGGACATTCCAAGGGGGGAAATCTGGCGGTATTTGCCGCAGCCCGGTGTTCGCCCCAGGTTCGTGCCCGGATTCTGGAGGTCTATAACAACGACGGCCCGGGCTTTACCAAGTACATGATGGGCGATCCCGGCTATCTGGAGGTGGTGCCCAGAATCCACACCTTTGTGCCCCAGTCCTCGGTGATCGGAATGCTGCTGGAGCACGAGGAGCCATACCAGGTTCTGCGCAGCTCCAATGTGGGCATCATGCAGCATGACCCCTATTCCTGGGAGGTGGTGGGGCCGGACTTTGTGCATGTGGAGGGAATCACAGGCTCTTCTCAGTTTATGGATGCCACCATTAAGAACTGGTTTGCCAGCATGACCAATCAGGAGCGGAATCAGCTGGTGGAGGAAATGTACGCCCTGCTCTCCACCGGCACGGCCGAGCACGCCTCGGATGTGTTCCAGCCGAAGAATATCCTGACCTACGCGAAAACCCTGTCCGGTGATGCGGACATGCGGCATCTGCTGTCCGAGGAATTCCAGGGACTTATTACCGCCGCCCGGAAGGCCTATACGACGATGTCCTCCAAGTCCCTTTCCGCCGGGAAGGAGAAATAAGTCGTGTGCCCCAGAAGGCAGATGAGGTCAATTCCAACTCTTTGAGAATTATCGAAAAGCGTACTGGTGCGGGAGCACCCCGGCTCCCTTGTGCGGCTCTTTCCAAGGATTCCCTCCGGTCACAATCCGTTTCCTAGGCCTTCCCCTGAGAGGGGAAGGTGCCGGTCGGGCGGATGAGGTCGCACTTATGGTAGTTCTCGGAATTACCGGGGGATTGCCACGCCAGTGTGCATAAATCAAGGTATGACTGCCACTGGCAGTCATTAGAATTTTGATTCGCTGCGCGGAGCACCACACTGGTTCGCAATGACGTGGGTTTTATGAGGGCGGGTGGAATGTGTTGTGGCTGCTTTCCTTGGCCTAGACAAAAAGCAACAGTGCCGAATCCGGCAGGATTCGGCACTGTATCTTTATTCCTTCATCAGCTTTTCCAGAGCCGCCAGCTTGACGCTGGTGGTCAGCACCTCCATGGCCTTTTCCAGCTCCTCCACAGGAGGCAGGCTGGGGGCAATGCGCAGGTTGGAATCCGTGGGGTCATTCTGATAGGGATAGGTGGCGCCGGCACCGGTGAGTACCACGCCTGCCTCCTTGCACAGCTGCCAGACCCGCTTGGCGGTGCCGGGCAGAACAAAGAGGCTGACGAAATAGCCGCCGCTGGGATCGTTCCAGTGGGCGATACCAAGAGGCTTCAGCTCCCGGTTCAGCCACTGGGACACCACGTCAAACTTGGGAGCCAAAACCCCGGCGTGAAGCTTCATAATCTCCAGGGTGTGGGCCTTATCGCGCAGGAAACGCACATGGCGCAGCTGGTTGATTTTATCCTGGGAAATCATCTGAATGCCGAAGAGTTTGCTGAGGTAGGCGATATTCGCCTGGCTTGCCGCGACGCAGGAAATGCCGCCGCCGGCGAAGGTGATCTTGGAGGTGGAGGCAAACTCAAAAACCATGTCGGGTCTTCCGGCCTTCTCACACAGGGACAGAATGTCCGGGAAGGGGACATATTCCCCCCGGAACTGATGGACACCGTAGGCATTGTCCCACATGATGGTGAAATCCGGAGCGGCAGGCTTCAGATTGGCAAACCGCCGGATGGTTTCCTCACTGTAGATAATGCCGTCGGGATTGGAATATTTGGGCACCGTCCAGATGAGCTTTACCTGAGGATCCTGGACAAGCGTTTCCACCACGTCCATATCCGGCCCCTCCGGGGTCATGGGCACGGGAATCAGCTCGGCACCGAAGTCCTGGGTGATGGCGAAATGCCGGTCATAGCCAGGAGCAGGGCAGAGAACCTTCACTTTTTCCTCCCGGCACCAGGGACGGGGGCTGTCCTTCAGGCCGTGAGTATACGCCCGGGAGACAATATCAAACATCAGATTCAGGCTGGCCACGCCGCCCACAAAAATATTTTCGGGCTTGCAGTCCAAAATCTCCGCCCAGTACCGCCGGGCGCAGGGCAGACCGGCCAGTTCACCGTAATTCCGGGCGTCCACGCCGTCGGTGATGCACTGGGCAGGATCGGTTAACGCAGTGAGCAGGTCGGAAACCAAATCCAGCTGCTGCCGGGAGGGCTTGCCCCGAGCCATATTCAGCTTCAGACCCTGAGCCTTGAGCTGGTCGTAATCGTCCAGAACGGTGGCGTATTCCCGAGCCAAATCGGATGTGCTCATGCAAGAATAAGGTGTCACAACAATCATCCTTTCTGTTAAAATCCGTAATTGCAGTGTATATTATATGCGATTTTTTGAAAAAATGCAAGATGAATTTCCTTAAAAATTCATTTTCGGACACGGATATGGGACAATTAGGTGGAATGCACAAACCCCCGGAAAAATAGGAATTGTTTTTACTGCACAATCACGCCTTGCTTTTTTTACAATTCCGGGATAGAATCGAATCATAAGATGGATTGCTATGCAATCTGCCGGAAAGGACGTGCACCTATGGAAGAGATTTTCAATCTGCCGGAGCAGTTCGGCGAGGATGTTTTTAACGAGGCGACCATGAAGCAGCGGCTGCCCCAGCAGACCTATCAGGCCTGGAAGCACTGCGTGGCCCAGGGAGAGCGGCTGCCCCTGGACGTAGCCAATGAAATTGCCGAGGCCATGAAGCAGTGGGCGCTGGAAAAGGGAGCTACCCACTACACCCACTGGTTCCAGCCTATGACGGGTATCACCGCGGAGAAGCACGATTCCTTCATTTCTCCCACAGGAGACGGTCGGGTGATTATGGAATTCTCCGGCAAGGAGCTGGTTCGGGGCGAGCCGGATGCCTCCAGCTTCCCCTCCGGCGGTCTGCGTGCCACCTTTGAGGCACGGGGCTATACCGCCTGGGATCCCACCTCCTTTGCCTTCGTCCGGGACGGAAGCCTGTATATTCCTACCTGCTTCTTCTCTTACACCGGCGAGTCCCTGGACAAGAAGACCCCGCTGCTGCGCTCCATGGACGAGGTATCCCGGGAGGCTCTGCGGATCCTGCGGCTCTTCGGCGACACCCAGACCCAGCGTGTCATTCCCTGTGTCGGTGCCGAGCAGGAGTATTTCCTCCTGCCCAAGGATCTGTATGCCCAGCGGGAGGATCTGCGGCTGACGGGACGCACCCTCTTCGGCGCTCAGCCCCCCAAGGGTCAGGAGTTGGACGACCACTATTTCGGCACCATCCGTACCCGGGTGTCTTCCTTCATGCAGGATCTGGATCACCAGCTCTGGCGGCTGGGAATTTTAAGCAAAACCAAACACAACGAGGCCGCTCCCTGCCAGCATGAGCTGGCTCCCGTCTATGCCGATGCCAACACCGCCTGCGACGACAACCAGAAAATGATGGCCATTATGAAAAAGTGCGCGGCAAAGCACAATCTGGTGTGTCTGCTTCACGAAAAGCCCTTCGCCGGGGTGAACGGCTCCGGCAAGCACGACAACTGGTCCCTGTCTACGGATACGGGCAGCAATCTGTTCAGCCCCGGCAAGACCCCCCGGCAGAACGCCCGGTTCCTGGTGTTCCTGGCGGCCTTCATCGCCGGTGTGGACGAATATCAGGATTTTCTCCGCTGCACCGTGGCCACCGCCGGCAACGACCACCGGCTGGGCGCCAGCGAAGCGCCTCCCGCCATCGTTTCCATTTATCTGGGAGATGAGCTGAACGCGGTGGTGCAGTCCATCATTGACGGCACCAACTATACCGACCCGGAAAAGAGCGTCCTGCGTATCGGCGTGGACGTACTGCCCATGATTCCCAAGGACACCACCGACCGGAACCGCACCAGCCCTCTGGCCTTTACCGGCAACAAGTTTGAATTCCGGATGCTGGGCTCCTCCCAGTCCGTGTCCGGCCCCAATATTGCCCTGAACACCATTATGGCCGAGGAGCTGGGTCGGTTCGCGGACGTGCTGGAAAAGGCGGATAACTTCGATGTTGCCCTCCAGACCCTGGTCTGCAAGGCGCTGACCGAGCACAGCCGGATTATCTTCAGTGGCAACGGCTACAGCGAGGAATGGAAGCGGGAGGCGGCACAGCGAGGCCTGAGCAATCTGCCCTCCACGGCGGAGGCCATGCCCACCTATGTCAGCGATAAGAACGTGGATCTGGTCACTCGGCACGGTGTCTTCACCGAAACCGAGTTCCGGGCCAGATACCGGATTCATCTGGATGCCTATAACAAGGTGGTGGCCATTGAGGCCAAGACCATGATCGACATGTCTCTGCATCAGATTCTGCCCGCGGCTCTGGGCTATACCAAGGAGCTGTGCGACGGCATTGCCGTTAAGAAGCCGCTGGGTCTTCCCTGCAAGGCGGAGACGAGCCTGGCGGATTCCCTCAGCACAGGCTGCGACGGCCTGTATGAAGCGGTGGAGGCACTGAAGCAGTCCCTTTCCCAGGTGCCCGAAGCGGCGGAGGAAGCGGCTCTGCATTACCGCCGGGTGGTGCAGCCCCGGATGGAGGCCGTCCGCACCCAGGCAGATCACCTGGAGACCCTGACGGACAAGCGCCACTGGCCTTTCCCGACCTATTCCGATTTGCTTTTCTACTAATCAAACGCCAACCGGCGCGGTTCCAGGAATGGAACCGCGCCGGTATTCGTTATTTCTTTTCTTCCTTCGGAAGCACCACATGCTCCTTGAGCACCACGGCGGTGCGGGCGGGCAGGTACAGCTCCACATAGTCCTTGCCGTCGAACCGCTTGGTGGGGTAGGGGATGTGCTCCACCTGATGGAAGCCGCCGTATTTGTCGTCATCGGTGCACAGCTCCACGGTGTACTCGCCGGGCTGAGGTACGGGCACCAGCACATTCGTCAGGCTCAGGCTGGGGTGGAAGTTGAAGGCGAAGAGCAGCCCCTTCCGGTAGAAGACCAGGGTTTTCTCCGGCTCCTTGTTCAGAAGCAAATCCCCTATTTTCTGATCGAAAATCCGGTTTTCCTGAGTTACCTTCAGCATATCCCGGTCAAAGTCTCCCAGCCACTGATACTTGAGCATTCCGTTGTCCAGCAGACTCCACTGCCGGCGGCAGTAGTGGAAGCTCCAGCCGTTGCCCTCTCTGGGGAAGTCGATCCACTCCGGATGGCCGAATTCGTTGCCCATGAAGTTCAGGTAGCCTTCTCCGCCGCCGCCCAGAGTGAACAGGCGGATCATCTTATGCAGGGCGATGGCCCGGTCGATTCTGGGATTGTGGCAGTCCTTGTTCATGTCGGTGTACATATTGGCTCCCGCCAGCCGGAAGATCAGCGTCTGATCGCCAACCAACGCCTGGTCGTGGGACTCCACATAGGCGATGGTGTTCTCTCCCGGACGGCGCAGGCACATGCTGCACCACATCTGGAAAATGTTCCACTGCTCGTCGGACTTTTCCTTCACGGTCTTGACCCACATATCCGGCAGGCCCATGCCCAGCCGGTAGTCAAAGCCGATGCCGCCGTCGGCAATGGGCAGACACATGCCGGGCATACCGGACATATCCTCGGCGATGGTGATGGCCTTGGGGTTTACCTGGCGGATGAGCTCGTTGGCCAGCTGCAAGTAGGTGATGGCCTCGGTGTGGGTGTTGTAGGAGAAGTACCGGGAGTTTTCATTGAAATCCGTGCCCAGACCGTGGTCGTGGTAGAGCATGGAGGTGACGCCGTCAAACCGGAAGCCGTCGAAATGGTACTCGGTCATCCAGAATTTCAGGTTGCTCAGCAGGAAGTGAAGCACGCCGGTCTTGCCGTAGTCGAAGCATTTGGTGCCCCAGGCGGGGTGGTCGCCCTTGGGGCCGTCGTGGAAGAACTGCCAGGTGGTGCCGTCGAACATATTGATGCCCTCGGCGGTGTTCTTCACCGCGTGGGAGTGCACCACGTCCAGCAGCACCCGGATGCCCATGGCGTGAGCCTTGTTCACCAGGTATTTCAGATCCTCAGGCTTACCGAACCAGGAGGAGGCGGCGTAGAAGCTGGACACCTGGTAGCCGAAGGAGCCGTAGTAAGGGTGCTCCATGATGGCCATGAGCTGCACCGTGTTGTAGCCCGCCTTCTGAATCCGGGGCAGGGTCAGATCGGCAAATTCCCGATAGGTGCCGACTCGCCCTTCCTCCTGAGCCATGCCCACATGGGCTTCGTAGATGTACAGCTGGTCGTCGCCAACGAAATCCTTATCCGTCCAGGAGAAGGTTTTCCGGTCGTCGGTGACCTCGCACTCAAAGGTGATGGTTTCCTTGTTCTGCACCACCCGGCGGGCGTACAGGGGGATGTGCTCGGTGAGGCACATGTTGGCCTCTACCACGGTTTTGACCCGGCAGCCCTCCCACAGGGCATCGTCACCGGGGAGAAACAGCTCCCAGTTCCCGTTATCCAGCTTTTTCAGAGGATGGGAGGTTTTGTTCCAGCCGTTGAATTCGCCTTCCAGATAGAGCTGATAGGCGGCGGGAGCCCACTCCCGATAGTACCAGCCCCCATCGGCGTGATGGAAGCCATAGTAGTTATAGGCGTTGGCAAAGTCGTTCAGTGTCTGGTCTTTCCCCAGAATCCGCCCCTTGGCGGAGCGATATAGTTCCATTCTCAGATCGATGTCTCCGGCGAAGGGCTGGAGCTGAGGATTGAGTTCCAATAAGCGATACATGTTATGTCACCTTTCCAATTGTAATGGGGACTTCGTACACGTCTATTTTAGGAGAAATTCAGGCTTCTGTCAAGGCTTTCCCCGTTGACGGAGGAAGAAATCGGGTGTATCTTATAGAAAAAGGAGGGGATGCCCCTATGGATGAAATAGAAACGCTGAAGCAGTGGGTGGAAAGCAGCCGGAATATCGTCTTTTTCGGCGGCGCGGGGGTCAGCACCGAGTCCGGGATTCCGGACTTTCGCAGCGTGGACGGCCTGTACAGTCAGAAGTTCGATTATCCGCCGGAAACCATTATCAGCCACAGCTTTTTTCTGAAAAAGCCGGAATATTTTTTCCGGTTCTACAAGGAAAAAATGCTGCCTCTGGGCTTTTCCCCCAACGTGACCCATAAAGTGCTTGCCCGGTGGGAGCAGGAGGGACGGCTTTCCGCGGTGGTGACTCAGAATATCGACGGTCTGCACCAGAAGGCGGGGAGCAAAAAGGTGTTCGAGCTTCACGGCAGCGTTTTGCGTAACTACTGTATGAACTGCGGAAAATTCTACAGCGCGGAATTTGTGAAAAATGCCGTGGGAATCCCCCGGTGCACCTGCGGCGGCATTGTGAAGCCGGACGTGGTGCTCTATGAGGAAAGTCTGGATCCGGCCACCATCGAGGGAAGCCTCAAAGCCATCCGGGAGGCGGATATGCTCATTGTGGCGGGCACCAGCCTGACGGTGTACCCCGCCGCCGGGCTCATCAACGACTACCGGGGTGACCGCCTGGTGCTCATCAACCGGGACGTGACCGCATATGACGAATATGCCGACCTGGTGCTTCACCGGAGTCTGGGCGAGATGTTCTCGCAGCTGTAAGGAAAGGCTAAATAGCGGTTTTGAAAAAATGCTGTCATTGAGAACCGGTGCGCAGACCGGCTTGCAATGACAGCAAATTTGTTACACGGGGGGAATGCCGAAAGAGACGGCCTTAGTATGACGGCTTTTTATGCGATATGGTGCCGCTGCTTCCAGTCGGAATGGAGCCGGAAGAGGGTGGAGCCCAGCAGAATGCCAACGGCCATGATCCCCGCAATGGCGGCGGTGTGCATTCCCTCCCGGGCGAATTCGTCCATCTGCCCCAGCACGGCGTAGTTCATGGTGTAGTATACACCCGCACCGGGAAGCAAGGGGAAAATTGCCACGACCAGATAGGAAATGGCCGGGTACTTCCGGATTCTGGCCATGGTTTCCGAATAGACCGAGGAAAACAGAGCAGACCAGAAGTAACAGGCGATATCCCCGCAGCCCAGGCGGGCGACCATGCAGTAAAGGAACCAGGACAGCACACCTCCCAGGGTGCTGATGGCCGTGCCCGGGCCGTGGATGTTGAAGAGAATGGAAAAACCAATGCAGCCGATGAGGGAGAACAGGCACTGGAGCCCCACGGGATAGGAGATGCTGGGAGCGGATACAGGCATCCCCCACAAAACGCTTGCCACATTCCAGGCACCGGCGGTGCCCAAAGCAATGGCGGCAGCCAGCAGAAGCACCTGGACAATGCGGTTCACACCGGAATTGGTGTCGCCGTAGAGAATGTCCCGCATGGCGTTGGTGAAGGTCAGTCCCGGCACCAGAATCATCAGGGCGCCGATGTTGGCGGCATTGGGGTTGGGGCAGAGCCCGGCGGCGTTCAGGCCGTAGGCCAGCAGGGACATAAAGAAGGATGCGGCCAGGGTATTGAAGAAAGGAGCCGCCCGGCGGGTACCGAGAATGGCCATGACAAGCCCCACCAGCAGTCCGCAGACGCCGCCGCACAGCGCGTCCACAAAGCTGCCGCCGAAGAACAGGGCAAAGCCTCCGCCGCCCAGAAAATCTCCCAGTCCCCGGATCAGGGGAGAATAGACTTTCATAGAAGCCAGGGTGTCTGCCAGCTGCCGCTGAGCCGTCCCAGGGTCGGGACGGGTTTCACAGATACGGCGGCTGAGGGCACTGAGCCGTTCCAGTCTGTCCAGGTCGTTTCCGTGGTTGCCGATGCGCCGCATTCGGGTGATAGGCGTGCCGTCGGCCAGAAGCACGGTGACAGCCAGATAATTGGGGATGGCAAAAACCTCGGTGTTGAGGCCGTAGGCCGCCAGAATCCGGCTGATGCTTTCCTCCACCCGGAAGGTTTCCGCTCCGCTCATGGACAACTCATAGCCCAGATCACAGGCAAGATCAATCAGTGTAATTTCTTCCATGGGAACCCTCTCAACAAAAAAGTTGGAAACAGTATACCATATTCCGGAAAAAATGCAAGAAAAAACAAAGAAGAAAAGCAATGTCATTGCGAAACAGTGACCGACGTCACTGGTGTGGCCCCTTCCAGGGATTCCCTCTGGTCACAATCCGTTCCCTTGCCTTCCCTTGGGGGAAGGTGGCTCGCGCGTCCCCCGCAAGCGCGAGACGGATGAGGGCAAAAAGCTCGGTGTGAAAACCTGTGCATATATTCCCATACTTCATAAATGTTTCGGCTCTGGTTCCTCCGGAGGCAATGTTCTTGTCCCGGCAAG
>UQXG01000037.1 GCA_900544945.1 uncultured Eubacteriales bacterium
GTATTCAGTTCTTTGCTCACCACAAGGGCGGCGGCTCCACCAAGAACGGCCGTGACTCTGAGTCCAAGCGCCTGGGCGTGAAGCGTGCTGACGGTCAGTTTGTCCTGGCTGGCAACATTCTGGTTCGTCAGAGAGGCACCCACATCCATCCCGGCACCAACGTTGGTATCGGCAAGGATGACACCCTGTTCGCTCTGGTTGACGGTACCGTCAAGTTCGAGCGTCTGGGCAAGGATCGCCGTCAGTGCTCCGTTTACGCTGAGCAGTAAGCGCATAATGACAAAGAGCTGCCGCACATACCGCGGCGGCTCTTTTTTCAGGTAATTCACAGCTACAGGGTGGCAGAGAAAAGAGAATAATGTAGGGGCGGTCATTGGCCGCCTGGCATATATGTGGAAAGTCGAAGGATAGGCTGTCATTGCGAGCCAGTGCGCACACTGGTGTGGCAATCCGCATATCAAAGCCTTCCCCTGGGAGGGGAAGGTGGCTCGAAGAGCCGGATGAGGTTGCCCCAGTTTTTCCGAAACGCATACTGGTACAGGGTGCCTTGGGTCTCAGATGAGTCAAGGAGTTGCGGGCAACCAGTGACCGCCCACAGAGGTTATTCAGGAAAACCAAATTCTTTTTTCTGTGTCACCCGCCGAGAACATGGAGGGAAATGCTATGTTTGTAGATAAGGTTCGCATTACGGTCATCGGCGGACGGGGCGGCGACGGCGCCGTGGCCTTCCACCGGGAAAAATACGTTGCCTCCGGCGGCCCCGACGGCGGCGACGGCGGTCATGGCGGCAGCGTGGTGCTCCACGTCAACGACAATCTGTCCACTCTGCTGGACTTCCGCTATAAGCGCAAGTATCAGGCATCCGCCGGTGTCAACGGCATGGGTCGGAAAATGGCCGGCAAACGGGGCGAAAATCTCGTCATCGACGTGCCCCGGGGCACCGTTGTCCGGGACGCCGAGTCCGGTCAGATCATCGTGGATATGTCCACCGGCGAGGACTTTGTCATTGCCCGGGGCGGCCGTGGGGGCTGGGGCAACGCCCACTACGCCACCCCCACCCGGCAGGTTCCCCGATTTGCCAAGGCCGGGCTCAAGGGGCAGGAGCGGGACGTGATTCTGGAACTGAAGCTGCTGGCGGACGTAGGTCTGGTAGGCTTCCCCAACGTGGGCAAATCCACATTGCTCTCCGTCACCTCCAACGCAAGGCCGAAAATCGCCAACTACCACTTCACCACCCTGTTCCCCAACCTGGGCGTGATTTACGTCGAGGAGGGCGTGTCCTTCGTCATGGCGGATATCCCCGGCATCATCGAGGGCGCCGCTGAGGGTGCCGGCCTGGGTCACGATTTCCTCCGGCACATCGACCGGTGTCGGCTGCTGGTTCATGTGGTGGACGTATCCGGCAGCGAAGGGCGGGATCCGGTGGAGGATTTCCACGCCATCAATCAGGAGCTCCACGACTACTCCGTAGACCTGGGCGACCGGCCCATGATCGTGGCTGCCAACAAGTGCGACCTGCTGCCCCCGGACAGCGACAACCTGGAACGGCTGCGCTCCGCCGCCAAGGAGGCGGGCTGCGAACTGTACGAAATCAGCGCGGGCACTACTCAGGGCACCCGTCAGCTGATGCAGGTGGTTGCCCAAAAGCTCAAGGAGCTGCCCCCCGTCACCATCTATGAGCCGGAGTATGTGGAGGAAACTTCCGCTCCCGCCGATCCCACCGCCTTCGAGATTGAGCACTACGGCAGCACCTGGATGGTCACCGGCGAGTGGCTCAGCCGGATGGTAGAGAATATCAACTTCGACGACTATGAGGCCCGGAACCATTTTGACGGGCTGCTGCGCAAAGCGGGGCTATTTGCCCGGCTGGAGGAAATGGGCATCCAGGACGGGGACACCGTGGATATTTACGACCTGGAATTTGAATACCAGCGTTAACACCAAAAAAGGGCCTCCACTTTCGTGAAAAATACAAAGGCGTTTTTTCGGGAAAACATTTGCCATTTTCAACTGTCTTATGTATAATAGCAGGGTCAGCAATGACCCTGTTATTTTTTTGAGAGGAAAATGCCCATGATCCGGAATTTGAATCAGGTTACCTTCCAGGGCTTTGGAACCGTTCCACCGGAACGCTCCCACAGTACCGGCGGTTTTGATAAAAGCGCAGCGACTCCCCTCCCCCTTTCCCAGGAGAACGCGGTGATTTTCCGCGCCCTTTCCGACACCTGGGCAGCCGGCGGCACCGGCTCCAGCGTCCTGTCCGTGAGCCTGGACGGGGAGAGCTATCAGGACTACTATCTGGATAAGCCCGTGTGCATCAAGCCGGGGGTGTTTTTCATCATCACCCCCTTTGTCGGCCAGGCGGATGCCCTGCTCTGGGCTTCTACGCCTCCGGAGAAAATGGGCACCCGGAATTTTACCGAGCCTCAGATCGATCGCCAGCTTCAGGTGGATGACGTGTACACCTTCTTCTATCAGGAGAAGGAGCAGGGCTTCCTATTTCCCGGGGAGTCCCACCCCATGGCGGAGCTGACCTATGTGGATCAGGGCTCTCTGCATTCTGTAGCCGAAGGCCAGGATCTGCTTCTGAAGCAGGGCGACCTGGTGATTTACGGCCCCGGTCAGTGGCATATGCAGTACGCCGACATTGGCGTTGCCCCCCGGTTCGTAACCATTTCCTTCGCCTCCCGGGGAAATCGACTGAACGCCCTGCTGAACCGGAAGTTCACCGCCCCCCAGAAGGCGGTGACACTGCTCCAGAACATGCTTCGGGAGCAGGAAACTACGGACGCTCTGTCCGGGGACATCATCCTGTGCCAGTTGAATCTGCTGCTGCTTCTGCTCCTGCGGGAAACCACCGCCCCCACCGGCGGCAAGCTGCAAACCGCCAACGCGGTGCACTCGGAAAACGAGATTATCCGCCAGGCTCAGCAGTTCATCTCCTCCCACATCCGGGAGAAGCTGTCCGTGCCTCTGGTTGCCCGGCAGTTGGACGTAAGCCCCAGCTATCTGACGGCTCTGTTCCACAAGAATCTGCAAATTTCCCCCGGCGAATATATCCGCCGGATCAAGCTTCAGGAAAGCAAGCAGATGATTCGGGAAAACAACCTGAATTTCACGGAAATTGCGGCGGAGCTCCAGTATTCCACCGTGCACCACTTCTCCCGGCAGTTTAAGGAAAAATTCGGCATTACCCCGACGGAATACGCAAAATCCGTTCGATAAAATACGAAAAGCCATGTCATTGCCCGTTGGTTTCCCTCCGGGCAGTGGCATGTGCTTTGTTATGTGAAAGGTAGGATTTCCATGAATTCATCCAAACATCCGGGCTTTGCCAGCCGCTGGGGCTTCATTCTGGCCTCGGTGGGCTCCGCCGTAGGCATGGCAAATGTCTGGGGCTTCCCCAACAAAATGGGCTCCAACGGCGGCGGCGCGTTTCTGCTGATCTATCTGCTGTTTGTTGCCCTGTTCGGCTGCGTAGCTCTTCCCGCGGAATTCGCCATGGGTCGGCGCACGGGCACCGGCACTCTGGGCACCTATGAGGCCGCCTGGGAAAGCCGGGGGCTTGGCAAGGTAGGTAAGGTTCTGGGTTGGCTGCCTCTGGCAGGTTCCCTGTGCATTGCCATCGGCTATGCGGTGATTATCAGCTATGTGCTCAAGGCACTGGTGGATTCTCTCACCGGCCTTCTGCTGACGGCGGACACCGCCGCCTGGTTTTCGGACTTTTCCGGACGGGATTTTTCCGTGGTTCCCTACCATATTCTGGTGGTCTGCGGTACGCTTCTGACCCTGCTGCTGGGCGCAAAGAGCATCGAAAAGACCAACAAGGTCATGATGCCCCTGTTTTTCCTGATTTTTCTGATTCTGGCCGTTCGGGTGGCTCTGCTCCCCGGCTCAGCGGCGGGCTATGTGTTCCTGCTGACCCCCCGGTGGGAATATCTGTCCGACCCGACGGTCTGGATTCAGGCCATGGGCCAGGCCTTTTTCTCCCTTTCCGTCACCGGCAGCGGCATGATCGTCTACGGTGCCTACCTGTCCCGGCAGGAGGATGTGGTGGGAGCCGCCCGGCACACCGCCCTGTTTGATACCGTGGCGGCGCTGGTTGCGGCTCTGGTGATTCTGCCCGCCTGCTTTGCCTATGGACTGGATGCCGGAGCAGGCCCCGGGCTGCTGTTTGTGACCCTGCCGGAGGTTTTGCAGGGCATTCCCCTGGGACGGCTTTTTGCAATCATTTTGTATGTTGCCATGATTTTTGCCGGGGTCAGCTCCCTGCAAAATATGTTCGAGGCCGTGGCCGAATCCCTTCTGCACCGATTCCCCAGGCTGAACCGCCTGGTGGTGCTGGGCATTCTGGCAGTGGGCTGTCTGGGCTTCGGCCTGTTTATGGAACCGATTTCCAAATGGGGCCCCTGGATGGATCTGGTATCCATTTACATTATCCCCATCGGCGCTACTCTGGGCGCCATCAGTTGGTTCTATGTGCTGCCCCGGAAGGAGCTGCTGGATGCTATCAATCTGGGCACCGACAAGCCCCACGGCAGTCTTTGGTACAACTTAGGCCGGTTTCTCTATGTGCCGCTTGCCATTTTGCTGTGCGCCATTGCCCTGATCTTCCGGGTGGCCTTCTGAAGAACAAATACGCCTCGGTGCGGATTGCACCGAGGCTGTTTTTATACGAGTTTTAATAAAACGCTTAAAAGCGTTTTATTAGGCCGCAGGATTGCGGCCAGCGGCCACTGCCGCTAAAAAACGAAGTCAATACATTTCTTACCGCCGCCCAGGCGGTCTGCCGTGAAACGGCAGAATAAAATGATGAAATCATTTTATTAAGAAATAGTATTATCCTTCCTTTGGGCAGAAGCCCAGCTCTGCCGCCGCCGGATGGGCTCGAGCCTGGCGGCGCACCCAAAGGCTGTTCTCCCGGTGATAGGGGGTGGGCCCTTCCATTTCCCCATCATCGATGGTCAAATCTGCCCGGATGGCGCTGTCATAAACCGACCGACCCAGGCCGGGAATGGGGATTTTCGCCAAGGATGTGAGAAAACGGGCGTGAAACTGCACCTCCGCCGCAAAGGCCGGAAGGGACAGATCCGCGGTAAACGCCGCCAGAATCGCCAGCACCTCGCAGTCGGAAAGCAGCTCCCCATGACGCAGATAGATATACTTCCGGTCGGCAACCGTCCGTCCCGCCCGGCGATTCAGAGACGCCAGGAAATCCAGGATTCTCCCGTCCGGCTTCTGCCGGAAGATTTCCGGCAGGGCTATCCGGCCGTTTTCCGCCAAAGAGGCGATTTTCCGCACATATTCCCAGGCGATGAGGTAGGACCCTTGCGCCTCGGTTTTCTCAAAATAGGCCTTCAGCGCCGGGTGGTGTCCCTGCCCCCGGAGGGAAACCACCCGATTGATCTCCCGGTTCATGTCCCGGCGATTTTCCAGGGTCGGCTCGGCCAGACACCGTGCGAAAATCTCCACCCGGAAATCGATAAAGCTCACCGTGACCCCCGGGGTATCCCCATCGCCAACGCGCCCCTGGGCCGCATCGAATTCCTGCTCCCGGAGCTTCACCAGGGAGTAGACCCAGTTTTCCCCGGCAGGGATTGCGTACAGATGCCAGTCGTCAAAAAACAGGGCGCATTCCCGTGTCTCTCCCCGGTCGTTGGGGAAGGTGCGGATGTCCTTTTCCAGCAGCAGATCGGCCAGGGGCTTCTCCCCCATCCAGAAGCCGTCATCCGTGTGGATGCCTGTCAGTCCCAATTCCCGGAATCGGGGCGGTGTGGTCTGAAAATCCATATATTTCTCCTAGGTTTTTTCTGATAGGATAGTCCATTTCGGAACGGAAGTCAAGGAAAACTCCGGATATGGGTGTTATTGCGGGGCTGCGCACCCCTTGGCTCCCACTTTGGGAGAGCTGTCACGAAGTGACTGAGAGGGCAAAAATAAGCCCTCTCCGCCCAGTGTGCGCACTGGGCACCTCTCCCAGAGGGAGAGGCGAGCCCCTCATCCGTCACGGCTGCGCCGTGCCGCCTTTCCATTATGGTGCAATTGCCACTGACAATTGGTTTGCTGCGCGGAGCACCACCCGGAGGGGAAGGCTTGGAGAATACGAACCGCCGCCGGGGAGACCCCGGCGGCGGTTCGGCTTACATTGGATTATTCGTGATGGCTGGTATGGAGCAACTCGTGAGTCTTGTCCTTGAAGGGGCCGTTGTAGAACACGTCCATCAGCGGGTTTTCGTTGGACTTCTTGATGGCCATGTTGCCGTCCGCCGCATAGAGTCCCGCCCGACGGGTGGTAACTCTGGTCGCCTTGGTGCCGTAAATCGGCTGGCCGCCGCCCATGACGCAGCCGCCGGGGCAGGCCATGACCTCAATGAAGTGGTAGCTCTTTTCGCCGGACTTGACGGCATCCAGCACCTTCCGGGCGTTTTCCAGACCGGAAGCCACACACATTCTGACCTCCATTCCCTTGTAGGGAACGATAAACTCCCGGATGCCTTCCTCGCCCCGGACACCGCAGTCGGCAATGGCGTCCAGAGAGGGGCCTTCCTCGTCGTCGCACAGCCGGCGCAGCACCGCCTCGGTGACACCGCCGGTGGTGCCGAAAATCACGCCGCCGCCGGAGCCGATGCCGAAGGGCATATCGCAGGCCTCGCTGGGCAGGGTCTCAAAATTGATGCCGTGGGCGTCGATCATCCGGATCAGCTCCGTGGTGGTGAGCACCGCATCGGTATCCTGCTCGCCGTTGGTGCGGTAATCCTCCCGCTTGGCCTCCATCTTCTTGGCCGTGCAGGGCATAATGGAGACTACCATCGTCTTCTTGCCCTGGGCGTGCTTCTCGTCCCGGTAGTACTCCTTCAGCACCGCGGAGAACATGCCCTGAGGCGAACGGCAGGTGGAAATGTTGTCCTTGAACTCCGGGAATTCGTTCTCCACGAACTTCACCCAGGCCGGGCAGCAGGAGGTGAGCAGCGGCAGCTTTTCGCCCTTCCCCACCCGCTCCAGGAACTCCGCGGACTCCTCCATAATGGTCAGGTCCGCGGTGTAGCTGGTGTCGAAAACCTGGTCGAAGCCCATCCGGTGAAGAGCCGCCACAATCTTGCCCATGGCGTTTTCTCCCTTGGGAAGGCCGAAGGCCTCGCCCAGCGCCACCCGGACAGCCGGGGCAATCTGGGCAACCACCCGGGTGTTCTTGTCGCCCAAGGCCTGCCAGACCTCGGTCATATTGTGGTGGATGGTCAGCGCGCCGGTGGGGCACACCACCCGGCACTGGCCGCAGCCTACGCAGTTGGTAGCGGCCATCCGCCGGTCGAAGGCAGGGGTCACCACCGCATCGGTGCCCCGGTGGGCAAAGCCCAGCACACCGATGCCCTGAAGCTCGGTGCAGGCTCGGACGCAGTTGCCGCACAGGATGCACTTATTGGGATCCCGGACGATGGCGGGGGAGGAAAAGTCCACAGGCATGACTTCCCGGTGGTTCTCGAAGCGAACCTGGTTGATGCCCAGCTGATAGGCCAGCTTTTGAAGCTTGCACTTGCCGTGCTTGTCGCAGGTGGTGCAGTCCCGGCAGTGCGCCGCCAGCAGCAGCTCCACAATCAGCTTCCGGTGCTTGCGCAGACGCTCGGTGTGGGTGAAAATGACCATGCCGTCCCGAGGCTCCTCGGAGCAGGAGGCAAAGCACCGACCCCGGTCGTCCTCCACCGTGCACAGACGGCAGGCGCCGAAAATGGAAAGCTCCGGCTGATAGCACAGGGTGGGGACCTCAATGCCCGCGTTGCGGATGATGGTCAGGACATTTTTTTCATTGGTAAACTCGTATTTTTTACCGTTAATCGTAATCGTTCCCATGATTTCCCCTCCTTATGCTTCCACATAAATGGCATCGAAGGCGCAGTTGTCCTTACAGGCGCCGCACTTGATGCACTTATTGGGATCGATGGTGTAGGGCTTCTTGACAACGCCGGAGATGGCGTTGACGGGGCAGTTCCGGGCGCACTTGGAGCAGCCCTTACAGAAGGCGGGATTGATGACATAGCGCCGCAGAGCCGTACACTGCTTGGCCCGGCACCGCTTGTCCACAATGTGCTCGATGTACTCGTCCCGGAAGGTAGCCAGGGTGGACAGCACCGGCAGAGGGGCAGACTTGCCCAGGCCGCACAGCGCCATGGTCTGGATCATTTTTGCCAGTTCCTCCAGGGTGTCCAGGTCTTCCATCTGTCCCTGGCCGCCCGTGATCCGCTCCAGAATTTCCAGCATCCGCTTGGTACCCTCCCGGCAGGGGGTGCACTTGCCGCAGGATTCCCGCTGGGTAAAGCTCATGAAGAACCGGGCTACCTCCACCATGCAGGTGTCCTGACCCATGACCACCATGCCGCCGGAGCCGATGATGGCGTTGTATTTCTTCACGGAGTCGAAGTCCAGAGGCACATCCAGGTGTGCTTCCGTCAGACAGCCGCCGGAGGGGCCGCCGATCTGCACGGCTTTGAATTCCGCGCCGTTTTTCAGACCGCCGCCGATGTCGAAGATGATTTCCCGCAGGGTAGAGCCCATGGGCACCTCGATGAGGCCCGTGTTCTCAATGGCACCGGTGAGAGAGAAGGTCTTGCAGCCGGGGCTTCCGGGGGTGCCGATGGACTTAAACCAATCCGCGCCCTGCAAGATAATCTTGGGCACGTTGGCGTAGGTTTCCACGTTGTTGAGCACCGTGGGCTTTTCCCACAGACCCTTTTCTACGGTTCTGGGGGGCTTGGTTCTGGGCATACCCCGGTTGCCCTCAATGGAGGCGGTCAGGGCAGAGCCCTCGCCGCAGACGAAAGCGCCGGCGCCCCGGTTGATGTGCATATGGAAGCTAAAGTCGGTGCCCAGGATGTTGTCGCCCAGAAGCCCCCGCTCTTCCAGCTGGGCAATGGCGTTGCGCAGCCGGGCAACGGACATGGGATACTCGGCCCGGACATAGATGTAGCCGTTCTCCGCCCGAACGGCGTAGCCCGCGATCATCATGCCCTCGATGAGCTTGAAGGGATCGCCCTCCATGACGGAGCCGTCCATAAAGGCGCCGGGGTCGCCCTCGTCGCCGTTGCAGACCACATACCGCTCGGCTTCCTTCTGACGGGCTACCTGCTTCCACTTCCGACCGGTGGGGAAGCCGCCGCCGCCCCGACCCCGAAGGCCGGACTTATCTACCTCGTCCACCACGCCCTCCCGGGTCATCTCGAACATGGCCTTCTTCAGGGCGGAGAAGCCGCCGGCGGCCAGATACTCGTCCAGGGACTCGGCATCGAACTTGCCGCAGTTTTCCAGAACAATCCGGGTCTGCTTGGCAATAAAGGGAATTTCCTCGGGCTGGACGTAGGTCACCTCGTCCTTCTTGTAGAGCAGCCGCTCAATGACCTCGTCGCCGATGACGCTCTTTTCCAGAATCTCCTTGCAGTCGTCAGGCTGAACCTTGACATACTGAATGACCCTGCCGTTCTTCTGAATCCGCACCAGGGGACCCAGCTCGCAGAAGCCCTGGCAGCCGGTTTTCTTGACACCTACCGCCTCGCCCTCATGCTGGCCGCCGCAGGGGGAGAATACCAGCTCCACGCCCTCGGTCTGATCCACCAGCTCGCAGAAAAGCTCGTGAATTCTATGGGAGCCGGTGGCAATACAGCCGGTGCCGGAGCAAACCAGGATCCGGCAGTCATAGTGCTTGATGTCCTCGCAGGCCGCGCTCTGGGCCTGAGTCAGTTCCTCAACCGTCTTAATCATTAGCCTTTCCCCCTCAATTCCTCGATGAGTGCCAATGCCTTTTCCGGTGTCATGGAGGGGTGCACCTGGTCGTTGACCATCATGGTCGGCGCCAGACCGCAGGCACCCAAGCAGGACACCGTCTCAACCGTAAACATCATATCATCGGTGGTATGTTTCTTCTTGCTCAGCCCCAGCTCCTTCCACAGAGCCTCCAGCACGGGGGTAGAATGACGGACATGGCAGGCGGTGCCGTCGCAGACCTTGATGACATACTTGCCCTTTGCCTCAAAAGAGAAGTTTTCATAGAAGGTGGCCACGGAGTAGGCCTTGGCTTCGGTGATTCCGATTTCCTTGGCCACATAGCTCAGTAACTCCGGGGGCAGATAGCGATACTCCGCCTGGATGTCCTGCATAATGGGAATCAGGGATCTGGCATCCCGCACATAACGGGAAATAATCTCGTCCGTTTTGCGGTAATAGGATGCGTCCAGCATAGTGTGTTTTACCTCCTTATCCTTATCCTGACGATAAGTTCCTTTTCGGATAACCAAGCTTATTATAACAGAGACATTCGTCACTTTCCATGAATGGATTTGCCAGATTTCCCGTGTAAAATTTGTGTACTTTTCCAATAAAAATAGCAAAATATCGATAAATAATGTAGCTATTTGCAATCTGTTTGCTATGCGATCCGCCCCGTTTTTCCCGTCCCCCGGCTCTGCGCGCCCAGGAGAATCCTCCCAAGGTCTTCCGCTTCCTTGTGGCGAATTCGACAAATTTTTCAGCGATTTTGCCAAATCCGACATTTTCCTCTTGACAAGGGATTTTGACAAAAGTAATATCAAAACAGATTGAATTTCTGCCGAATCGGGAAGAAACGAAAGAACGGGAGGAATCTTTGTGAAGCGGTTTTTCTGCCTTTGCCTGGTGCTGATTCTCATTGGCTCTTCGCTGTCCCTGCCCGCCCGGGCAGAGGAGCCGCCGGTTCCGGAAACCATGGTAACCCTTCCGGCGGAAACGATCCAAACCACTGCCTGCACGGAAAATGGGCAACTGCCGCCGGCTGCCGCAGAGGCCACTCAGGCGTCCACTCTTCCGCCTGACACGGAGCCTGCGGAAACCGAAACGGCCCCCACCGCCGAAACCGTTCCGGCTACGGTTCCCCCAACCGAACCTACCGTCCAAACTCAGCCCACCCAAGAAACGCAGCCCCTTGCCCCGCTGGAAGAGCCGGTATCCGTAACACCCATCGGTCAGCTGTCCTGGCTGGTTCCGGGTATGGAGGGCGTCACCCTTCGGGGCACGGTGGTCTGGGTTCGGGAACATCGGATCGTCCTTCAGGACGAGACCGGTGGCACGGTGCTGACCCTGCCCGAGGCCGTCATTGCCCAGCCGGGCAATCTTTTGCAGGTCACCGGCTGCACCGAAGAGGTCTTTGTCCCTTCTCAGGCGGAAATCTTGGGCAGTGGGGAGCTTCCTCTGGTGATCTGCACCCTGTCCCAGGCTCCGGAAGCACTGCGCGTTCAGGTGGACGGAGAGATTACAGAGGAGGGGCATCTGGCGGCTGAGGGCCGCAGCCTGTCTCTGGAGGCCGAGGAATGGACTCCGGGCCCGGCCCGGCTCACCGGTGTGATCGTGGATGGCGTGTTCTATGCGGAGGAAGTTCTGTCCTTCCTCCCGGAGCCGGAAATCGACTTCCTCTGGAATCACTACGCCGGTCAGCTCCACAACCACTCGGCCCTGTCCGGCGGCTGGGGCAGCCCCGGAGAAATCTACGCAAAAAGCGCCCGGGAAGAACACATGGACTTTTTCGCCGTCACCGACCACAGCGACTCCTTTGTAGGCGGGGAGGCCGGCGCCATCGATGCCGACGGCAGCAGCGTCAGTCCCAGCTGGGCTGAGGGAAAGCAGGCGGCAAAGTCAGCGGCAACCCCCGACTTTGCCCCCATATTCGGCTTTGAAATGACCTGGGGCAAGGCCCACGGTTTGGGCCACATCAATACCTTCGGCACCTCCGGCTGGCAGACGGGAAATCAGCTGTCCTCCCTGGAGGCCTATCTGAATATCCTGGAGCGCGCTCCCGGCTCGGTCAATCAGTTCAATCACCCCGGAACCGCCTACGGCACTTTTGACGGCTTCCGGGATTACAGCCCCAGATACGACCGGCTCATACAGCTGATGGAGGTTTTCGGGGAACCGGGCACGGAGTATTTGTCCGAATATTTTATGGCTCTGGACGCAGGCTGGCATCTGGCTCCCACCGCGGGCAGCTTTTGCTATGACCCAGACTTCGGGAACGCCAGAACCGTGATTCTGGCACAGACCCTGTCCGAAAGCAGTCTGTTGCAGGCCCTCCGGCAGCGGCGGGCCTACGCCACCCAGGATGCGGACCTTCGGCTGGAATTTCAGCTGAATGGCGCGGATATGGGCGGTTTTATCAAAAAATCGGACACCATGGAGCTCACCGCCCGGTTTCAGGATGAAACCGATGGGGCCGTCGGCAAGGTGGAGGTTCTGACCATCCACGGCCGGGTGCTGGCCATCCGGGAAATAACCGAATCTGCCGGGGAGATGACCCTGACCCTGCCCGGCGGCTATCCCTACTATCTGCTTCGGGTAACGCAAGCCGATGGGGATGTGGCCATTTCCGCCCCGGTCTGGGTGGAAACCTTCCCGGACATGGGCATCGGAGATTTTTCCGCAGTCCAAACTGCCCCCTCCGCCGGAACGCCGCTGACCCTGGATTTGACCCTCTTCAACCGGGAGCCGGTGCCCATGTCCGTCCAAAGCGCAGCCTTATACCAGGGCAGCCAGGAGGTCGGTCGGTTCCGCAAAACCGCCGAGGGGCGGTATCAATGCAACTTCACCTGGGACGCTCCCGGCGAGCTTCGGCTGACAGCCAAGGTTCAAGCCGCCGTGGAGGGTGAAAACCGCAGCTATCAGAAGGAGCTGGTGCTCCATTACACCGGCGGCGAGGCCATGTCCGCCTCCGTTTCCGATGTTCGGGCGGGAAGTCCGGGTACGGTGTACCGTCTGACGGGCTACGCCGCCAGCGGAAACACCAATTCCGCCACCACCTTCCCGGATACCATCTATATCCAGGACGAAACCGGCGGCATTCCCATCCGGGGCACCTTCCCCAAGGGAATCCAGGTGGGCACGCCCCTGGACATCACCGGTGTCCTCCGGGCAGAAAACGAAGCGCCCTATCTGGATCTGATTTCCCTGGAACGGACGGAGGAAACCATGCGCCGCCCTCTGCCCGCGGCGCTGGACTGCCGGGAAGCCATGGATTACGACACCAGAGGCGGCCAGCTGGTGCAGATTCAGGGCACGCTGCTGTCCCTGGAAAAGGAGGGAAACGCCGTCTCCCGGCTGACCCTCCGGGACGGCAAAGGCGATAAAGCGGTGGTTCTGATCGAGCCGGAAATCCGCTCCGGCAGCGGGCGCACTCACAAGCTCAGCTCCAAAATCAGGGAAAACCGCACCGTTCGGGCCATCGGCCTTGTATATCGGATGGCGGACAGCACCGTGGTTCTGCGGGTGCGCAACTGCGACGAGGTGGTGTATGTTCCGCCGGTGCCGGACAAAACCAATCCCAAAACCGGCGACCCATGGCAATTGGGGGAAATGGTTGCATTCTGGCGAAAAATGTGGTATGCTTGTTGGTAAGATTCCAATAGGGGGCATTATTATGCACAAAAAGCTTATCACCGTTTTGGTGATTGTCGCCCTGGTACTGGTTCTGCTCATCGCCGGCGCGGTGGGGTTCCTGTGGTACCGGGATAACCATGTATTTGTAGAGGGAAAGGCCTACCCCATCCATGCCGAGAGCCTGGATCTGCGGGAGGAGTCCATTTCCTTTGACCATTACGACCAGCTTCACAAGCTGCTGCCGGACTGCGAAATTCTCTGGAATGTGCCCTTCCAGAACGGCTCCTATTCCAGCGATTCCGCAAGTCTGACCGTGACCGGCCTGACGGATACGGACATTGGGCTGATGGAGACCTATTTTCCCAAGCTGCGTCAGGTAGACGCCGCCGGCTGCTCCGACTACGACATGCTGGAAAAGCTCTGCGCCCGACTGCCCGATGTGAAGGTGAGCTATCAGGTGAACCTGGGAACCCTGTCCGTGGAGCCGGACACCACCGAGCTGACCCTGGAGCCAGGGGACTTTGACCTGGGCACTCTGACCAAGAACATCCCCCACCTGAAGGATCTTACCACCGTGACCCTGAACACCACCAGCCTGACCCTGGAGGAAATTGAGGGCCTGCGGGCTCAGTTTCCGGAGATAACCTTCACCTACACCGTGACCATACTGGGGCAGACCTACGAGGAAACCGCCACGGAAATGGATCTTTCCTCCATGACCTCCGGGGAGGTTTCCGAGGCCGCCGGGAAGCTTCCCATGCTGCCGAATCTGGAAAAACTGAATCTCACCGATGCCAACGGCAGCAGTCAGCTTTCCAAGGAGGACGTGAAGCTTCTGCAAGCCTCCACAAATGCGGTCATTGACTACACCTTTGATTTCTTCGGCAAGAAAATTTCCACCGCCGATGAGGAGATCATCATTCAGAATGTGAAGATCGGCGACGAGGGTCTGCCGGAAGTTCGGCTGGCGCTGGACATTCTGCCAGGTTGCAAGCGGTTCGTGCTGGAAAACTGCCAGATTTCCAACGAGGAAATGGCCAAGCTCCGGGACGAGTACCGGGAACAGACCAAGGTGGTCTGGCGGATTTCCTTCGGTAAGGGCACCACTCTGACGGATGCCCAGGTTATTCGGGCGGTCTACGATCTGGTGGACACCAACTGCGACAACCTGAAATACTGTGAGGATGCCCGCTTCATGGACATCGGCCACAACGAGTACCTGAAAACTTCCGAGTTTATCTCCGGCATGAAGAGCCTGGAATATGTGATTGTTTCCGGCTCCATGATCAGTGACCTGAAGCCCTTCGGAAACTGCAAAAACCTGAAGGTGCTGGAGGCCGCCTTCTGCGAATATATCGAAAGCGTGGAAGGGCTGGAAACCTGCGAAAATCTGGAATATCTGAACATCAGCTACACCAAGGTAACGGATCTTTCCCCTCTGGACAAGCTGAATCTGAAGAATCTGTGCGCCATGTACCATCCCAGATCCCGGGTACCCCAGGAGGAGCAGGATCGTTTCAAAGCGCTGAAGCCGGACTGCGAAATGAACTTTGTGGGCTCTCAGCCCTACGGCACCGCCTGGCGGTATGACGAGCAGAACAATCCCCGGCCCTGGTACGCTTTGATCCGCAGCGTTTTCCGCTATGACCGGGATCCCAACATTCCCAACCATGTAGGCTGGTATTATGAGGAGGATACCCAGGCGGCTCAGACCACCCAGACAACGCAAACCGCTGCCCAGACGAAAACGCAAACCACCCAGTCCACCCAACCGACGGAAGCAACCCAGGCCACTGAGGAAACCCAAGCGACTGAGGCTGCCGAGGAAACCCAGGCCACGGAAGGTTAAACGGCTTCTAAGCGGGGTATCTGGGAAAAAGCTGGATAGGTGACGATTCGTCGCTTGCATGTTCACAGGACGTAGAATTTCATGAATGAATGATCGGGCCGCCGCAAAATAATTGCAGCGGCCCGATCCTTCTGTTACAAAACCTCTACTCTGCCTGAACGCCTCCGATCAGGCCGTCTATTGCAATCCGAAACATTCCGGCCCGCTTCCGGCGATGCGGCCGGGGGATTCTCAAGGGGGCGGCTTTTCGGCAGCGCCCCTTGAGCCCGTTTACTTCTCAATGTTCTTGCCGGGACAAGAACATTGCCCCCGGAGGGCCCAGAGCCGAAGATTTCTGTAAGTTTTGGGACATACGCAAAATTCCTGTTTCATAAATTCAAATCTTTCCGCTTTCACGGTGGACGATATAGGACTCGATAACACTAAGGAGCATCCGGCGGGAGACGCTTTTGGGGCTGTCACGAAATAGCAAAGTGCCCAAATAGAACAATGTCATTGCGAGCCAGTGCTCACACTGG
>UQXG01000038.1 GCA_900544945.1 uncultured Eubacteriales bacterium
AGAAGAGAACCTCTATGAATATGAATTTCAAGCGTAAGCTGCCCATCCCTAAAGAAATCAAGGAGCAGTATCCCCTGACTGCCGAGTTGGCCCGGGTCAAGGAGGCCAGGGATCGGCAGATTGCGGATATTTTCACCGGGAAGGACAATCGGATGGTGCTGATTATCGGTCCCTGCTCAGCCGATCGGGAGGATGCGGTGCTGGATTACTGCCACCGGCTGGCGCGCTTGCAGGAAGTCGTGAAGGACAAGCTTCTGCTGATTCCCCGGGTGTATACCAACAAACCCCGAACCACCGGCGCAGGCTACAAGGGGCTTCTGCACCAACCAGACCCGGAGGGCAAGCCCGACATGCTCCAGGGGGTCATTGCCATTCGCCGGCTTCACACCAATGTGCTGGCGGAAACTGGCCTGTCCACCGCCGATGAAATGCTGTACCCGGATAATTATCGGTATCTTTCCGATTTGCTGGCCTATGTGGCCGTGGGGGCCCGGAGCGTGGAAAATCAGGAGCACCGGCTGACCTCCAGCGGCATTGCCGTTCCGGTGGGTATGAAGAACCCCACCAGCGGGGATATTTCCGTTATGCTCAATTCCATTCTGGCCGCTCAGAGCGGACATACCTTTATTTACCGTGGCTGGGAGGTAGACACCACCGGCAATCCCCTGGCTCATGCCATCCTCCGGGGTTATGTGAATAAGCATGGCGAGGCCATTCCCAACTACCACTATGAGGATTTGGAGCACCTGTATCAGAATTATCAGGCCAAAGGACTTCAGAACATGGCACTGATTGTGGACACCAACCACTCCAATTCCGCCAAAAAGTATGACCAGCAGCCCAGAATCTGCAAGGATGTGCTTTACACCTGCCGCCACAGTGCCCAGATTCGTTCCATGGTCAAGGGTTTTATGATCGAATCCTACTTAGAAAACGGCAGCCAGAAGATCGGCGAGGGAGTCTATGGCAAATCCATCACGGATCCCTGTATCGGCTGGCCGGAGACCGAGCGACTGGTGAAAGAAATCGCTGAACTGTTTTGAAGAAAATTGGGAAGGGCGGCTCGGATGAGCCGCCCTCTTTTTTATTTTGATGTCAGCTTGTTCAGAAGCCAGATGACCACTGCAATCGCGCCGATGACCAGGAAAATACCGACCATGCCCTTCCCCAGCATGGGGAGGGTCTGAGCCAACGCATCCGGATACAGCATAATGCACACCTCCTTAATAGCCCATCAGGGACAGAATCAGGCCGCCTGCCACCACCGAGGCAATCTGACCGGAAACGTTGACACTGATGGAATACATAAGCAGGAAGTTCTGATTGTCCTCCTGAAGACCCATTTGGTTCACCACCCGACCGCTCATGGGGAAAGCGGAGATTCCCGCCGCGCCGATCATGGGATTGATTTTCTTCCCCTCCGGCAGGAACAGGTTGATGAGCTTGGCGAAAAGTACGCCGCCCACAGTATCCCCCACAAAGGCAACCAGTCCCAGGCCCAGAATCAGCAGGGTGTCCGGCCGGACGAACTGCTCCGCCGTCATCTGGCTGGCGACGGTCAGACCCAGCAGAATGGTAATGAGGTTTGCCAGGGTGCTTTGGGCGGTTTCGGACAGGGCATTCAGCACGCCGCACTCCCGCAAGAGGTTACCGAACATCAGGAAGCCTACCAGGCTTGCGCTGGCGGGAGCGGCAATTCCGGCAATCATGGTTACTAGGACGGGAAACAGAATCCGGGTCAGGCGGCTGACCTTCCCCTTCTGATAGGGCATCCGGATCAGCCGCTCCTTTTTTGTGGTCACAAGACGAATCACCGGCGGCTGGACAATGGGCACCAGGGCCATATAGCTGTAGGCGGCTACCATAATAGCTCCCAGATATTTGGAGCCCAGAACGTTTGCCACGAAAATAGCCGTGGGACCATCGGCGGCACCGATGACCGCAATAGAGGCCGCGTCCTTCAAATCAAAGAAGAAACCAGCCAGCACCAGGGTCAGGAAAATGCCGAACTGAGCCGCGGCACCGAACAGCAGCAGCCAGGGCTTTTCCAGCAGGGGGCCAAAATCGATCATGGCACCGATGCCGATGAAAAGCAGCAGCGGGAAAAGCTCATTGGCCATGCCCGCCTGGAACAGGACGCTGAGGGCTCCCTCCACCTCCCCCTGGGTGATGGCACCGGACAGGGGCAGATTTACAAGGATGGCGCCGAAGCCCATGGGGAGCAGCAGACTTGGCTCCATTTTCCTGGCAATGGCCAGATAAATGAGCAGTCCGCCGATGGCCCACATGAGTACCATCTGAGGGGTTATGTTTGCAAAGTTTTCGAATAATGACAGAATTTCCATATGTTTCCTCCTTCTTTGCCGTGAAAGAGGATACAAAAAGAGACCTCTATCACAGCACAAAACTGTGATAAAAGTCTCAAGCGTCAAGCATGACCCCGGGCGTTCGCCGTGATGACGAGACCATGCGGCGGCACCGCCGCCCCCTACTCCCTTTTATCTTGTAATTCAGTATATGTCAAGTGTTGGAAAAAGTCAAGAAAAAATTGCCGGGGAAACATACGCTTTCCCGGCAATTGCCAATAAATTATGCTTTTATCCGACAGGTTTTCAGAAATTCCTTATGTTCCGGCGGTACCCGGAAGCTCTCCACCGCCTTCTGAATGGTCTTGTTGTGAATCCAGACCTCCAGGCGACATCCGGTGATGTAAGGCAGTGTAGCATCATACTGCTTGGCAAGAGCCGTGGCAAAGTACCAGGCCACCATCATGTTCACATAGTACTCGTCACTTTTCACGGAAGCGGCCATTTCCAGAAATTCCGGACGGAAGTCTTCGTCCAGGAAGTGGCACAGCAGCATTCCCAAGCCGAAACGGACGGTGTAAGGCGCAGGCGACACCAGCCATTTGGAAATCAGGGGCAGCAGCTTTTCCTGATTCCGGAAGGCCTTAGGCCGCAGCTGGTCGCAGGTAGCCCAGTTGTTCACATAGGGCAGGAACGCTTCCACTGCCCGGGCGGTCTTGTCAAAATCCTTTTCCCGCTCCAAAAGGAATGCGTGAATCTGGTTCTCCTCAAAATACCGATGAGGTAGGTTCTCTTGGAAGGCTTCCCCATCCTCCAATTCCCTGGCCAACTGCCGCAGAACCGGAGTACGCACGCCTAAGATGGTCTCCGGGTCAACAGTGGGCAGGAGCCTTCGCTGCATGTCCCGATAGACCGGATCCTGATGGCGCAGAAGCACCCTGTACAGCTCCCCGGAAACCATTCAGGCTCTCCGGTCGGTCAGGCTCTTGGCAAGCGTCACCAGATAATCCTTTTCTGCAAAAGCATCCAGGGCGGCGATGGCCTCCTGGGTGTACCGCTCTACCAGCTCACCGCATTTGTCCAGGCCGTAGAGCCGAACGAAGGTATTTTTCTCCGCGTCCATGCCGGTAGCCTTGCCCAGCTCTGCCTGGGAGCCAATGACGTCCAGCATGTCGTCCCGAATCTGGAAGGCCAGACCCAGCAGCGCCGCAAACCGGGCGGCGGCCTCCTTCTGGGCTTCCGTGCCGTCTCCGGCGATAACGCCCAGGACGCAGGGGGCGGTGATCAGCCTGCCGGTTTTCCGGCTCTGGATATCCAGCACCTCCTGCTTCGTGCACCTCCGCTCTTCGCTCATGATATCCAGCACCTGGCCGCCGATCATGCCCAAAGACCCGGCGCATTCGCTCAAAACCCCAATGGCCTCCCCGATTTTTCCGGGCTCCGGAAGTTCCGTCCGGGTGGCCACGGCAAAGGCGTCGGTGAGAAGTGCGTCCCCTGCCAACACGGCCATACCTTCGCCGTAGACCTTGTGGTTTGTCAGGCGGCCCCGGCGGTAATCGTCGTTGTCCATGCAGGGCAGGTCGTCATGAATCAGGCTGTAGGTATGAATCATCTCCACGGCGGCGCCAAAGGGCAACGCCTTCTCCGGCTCCCCGCCGCACACCCGACAGAATTCCAGAGCCAGAATGGGCCGCAGACGCTTGCCTCCGGCAAGCAAGCTGTAGTTGGCCGCCTCAAAAATGGGCTTCTGAGGCTCGCTTTCAAAGGGTGCGTAGACGGAGGCAAGGTAATTTTCAATCATTTCCCGGTAGACCCGGGTCTGCTCCTCAAATTGCATCACCGAAGGCCTCCTCCTGAGGGCTTCCGTCGGGCCCTGCCATGATTTTCTTCACTTGCAGCTGGGCCTCGTCCAGAAGCTTCTGGCAGCTGCGCACCAGCTCTGTGCCCTCCTGGAAGAGCTTCAGAGACTCTTCCAGGGCCACATCTCCCCGCTCCATTGCCCGGACGATCTGTTCCAAACGAGCCATGGATGCCTCAAAAGTCTGATTTTCGGAATTCATTTTCTTGCCTCCTTATTCATGACGGTGGCGCACAATGTGCCGTCCTCCAGAGAAATTTGAACCCGCTCCCCGATCTCCGTCTGGGAGACGGAGCGAACCACCGTGCCATCTTCCTTCCGGGTCATGGAATAGCCCCGGGTGAGCACTTTCAAGGGACTCATGGCGTCCAGCTTGGCGGCGGCGGCAATATATTTCTGCTTTCTGGCCGCAAGGCTCTGATTCTGGGCGGAAATCAGCCGGTTTTTCAGAAGTAAAAGCTGCTGCCCCTTCTGTTCCAGATAGCCTGTGGGGCTTTGCAGGGCGGGAGAGGCCGCCAGTGCATTCAGATGCTGCCGGGAGGCCTTGATCTGCCGGGTCAGAGCCGCAGCCATGGCGCTGACCTGAGCGTCCAGGCTTTGGCGCAAAGCATCCTGGTCAGGAACCGCCAGTTCTGCCGCATTGGAAGGGGTTGCCGCCCGGAGGTCGGCAACGTAATCGGAAATGGTCACATCCGGCTCATGGCCTACGGCGGAAATCACCGGAATCTGAGAATGGTAAATGGCCAGTGCTACCTGTTCGTCATTAAAAGCCCACAAATCCTCGATGGAGCCGCCGCCCCGACCTACAATCAACAGGTCTGCCAATTGATAATAGTTGGCGTAGCGGATAGCAGAGACGATTTCTCCCGGAGCCTGGGCACCCTGAACCCGGACGGGAAGCAGGTATACCTTACTCAAGGGATAACGCTTGTTCAGAATTCGCAGCATGTCGTGAACCGCCGCACCGGCGGAGCTGGTGATAATGCCGATCCTGCCGGGATACCTGGGCAGAGGCTTCTTATGAGCCGGGTCGAAAAGCCCCTGGGCCGCCAGCTTTTTTTTCAGCTGCTCAAAGGCAACGTACAGATCACCCACGCCGTCGACCGTCAATGACACGCAGTACAGCTGATAGGCTCCGTCTCTGGGGTACACGGAGACCTTGCCTACGGCAATCACCTTCATGCCGTTTTCCGGCCGGAACCGGAGCCGCATGGCATTGCCCTTGAACATAACGCAGCGCAGGGCACTGGCCTCGTCCTTCAGGGTAAAATAGTGGTGGCCGGAAGGGTACTGCTTGTAGTTGCTGATCTCGCCCCGGACAGCCACGGTATTGAGTAACGGGTCGGCATCCATCCGGCCTCGGATGTATTCGTTCAGCTGGGTAATGGAAAGCACCTGCTGCTCCATGGTCACACCTCCGTACAGCGGCTTGCCAGCACCGCAACGCCCATGGCGTTATCCGTGGAATACTGGGGCTGGGCAAAAATGGGGTTCAGCGGCTCCAAAACCTGCCGAAGAAGCGTATTGGAAGCCACGCCCCCGGAAAACACCACCGGCAGCCCCGGATAGGCCTTTAACGCCTGCTGCGTGGCGTGGAAAACCCCGTAAGCAACGCACCGCAAAGCGTAGGCCGCAGTCTCCGCTGGGTCTCCGTTTGCTTCAAAATACTGCTGCACCTTGTTCTGCATTCCCGAAAAGGAGAAGGTCATGTCCTTGCACTTGACCCGGAAAAAGTCCTTCCCCGCCGCCTCTCGGCTCAGCGCATCCAGGTGCTTTCCCGATGGGAAGGACAGACCCAGAAGCTGGCCGGTGCGGTCAATAAGCTGCCCGGCGGAAATATCCGTGGTTCCGCCGATTTTCGTGCACTTGACCAGCTTCCCCTCCGGCTCCACCAGCAGCAGCTCCGTGGTGCCCCCGGACAGGTGCCAGGCCAGGTGGGGCGCATCCATCAGCTCCAGGTGTCCCGCACTCCACAGGGATGCGGCCACATGGCCTTGCTGATGGGAAACCTCCACAAGCGGCACATGAAGGGCGTTGGACAGAAGCGTTGCGTGGGAAAGACCCACCAGAAAGCAGGGCATATAGCTGCCCTCCACCGCCCGGGGCCGGGTGCTGACCCCAACCGCCGTGATCGGGGATTTCCCGATATGGGAAAACAGCCTGCCGGAAAGCTCCGGCAGGCTTTTGATATGGGCAAATACCGCATCGGACTGCCGAAGACCCAGTTCACCGGATTTCACAGGCAGGAGCTTCGAGCAGTTCTCCCCTCCGATACCGTCAAAAAAGGCAATGGAGGTAGTGTAATTGCTGGTATCGATACCGATCACGCCCATTATTTCGCTTCCTCAGCTTCGGGCGCGGGCAGACTTCTGACAAAGCTGCCCAGAATTCCGTTGACGAAAGCACCGGTATCGTCGTCGTGATATTTTTTGGCAATGCGCACCGCCTCGGACACGGCGACCCCCGCGGGCACGTCCTCCACATAGAGAATCTCAAACATGGCCAGCCGGAGAATGCACCGAGCCAGCCTGGAAATTCGGCTGATGTCCCAACCGATGGAGAATTTGCGAATCTGCTCGTCCAGCTCATCCTCCCGGTTGGCAACGCCGGTGACCACCGTGTCGATGTAGCGCAGCTGAGCCCGGCTGGGCCGCTCGGCGTAGACATCGGTCTCCTGGCTGAGCTTTGCGTAGTATTCCTTTTCCAGCCGGGTGGCAATGACGCTTTCCGGCTCCTCGCCGGTGAAGGCCCGTCCGTAGATCAAATGCAGTGCCAGCTCTCTGGCATTTCCTCTTGTCATACCCAAATCCCTTACTTGCGGGCAATGCCGCAGACGTTCACATCCACGTCGTTGACCTTCACGCCGGTGACGGACTCCACCGCACCGGTGATGGCCTCCTGAACGGTCTGCGCCACTTTGATAACGGACTCGCCGTAGCGAACGATAATATTGCAGCCGATGGTCAGGGTGTCGTCGTCCTCAATCCGGATGCGGATGCCCTTGCCCCAGCTCTTCTTTCCGATAACCTCGCTGCCGCCCTTGACCACACCGTCGATCTCCGTCAGGGTATTTTCAACGATGGTGGACACCACGTCCTCGGAAATCATAACACTCCCGCCCTCCTGGGCGTGGGTAATGTACTGCTTTACGTCTGCCATTGGATTTACCTCCTATAATGCTGGCCGTGCCGCGGGGCACGACATACTTTTGTTTATTGTACCACAAATCCAGAATAATACAACTGTTTTTTGCGCCGGACAGAGTTTCCCTAAGAATAGGTATGGATGATGGCCAGGGCAATGTCCTTTTTGGATGAGCACCGATCCATGGCCTGCTTTTCAATGTGCCGGTGGGCCTCGGCTTCGGTCATTTTCAGCTGCTCGATGAGAATCCACTTGGCCCGGTTTACCAGACGGATCTCCTCCATCTTGTCCTCAATGGACAGATTCTTGGTCTCCATCTTCCGCAGACGCTCCCGGACAGTGATCATCCACTTGAACCCCAGGCGCAGGGTGCCGGCGGAAAAAGGTACCTGCAAGGTGAACACCCCATGGGGGGTCACCTGCTCATTGACCTCCTCAAAGCTTTCCGCCCGCAGAAGAAGCAGAACCACCGTATCCGACCGACTTCCGGTATCGATGGCAAAGCGGGTTCCGCTTTCGTCCGGCAGGGGCGCGTTGATAATCACCAGGTCATAATTGCGGCCCACCAGCTCCCGTCGGGCCGCTGCGGCGTTTGTGCAGAAGGACACGGGGTAGAATTCCGAGGAAGGCAGCATGGGCCGCAGGGCCTCGTTCAGCTTTTGCTGGCCGGAAACTACCAGCACACTGTAGGTATCCCCGCTGAACAGCATGTGTCTCCCCTCTCTTTCTGTTTTTTCTTAATTTTTATAGCAGGCAATCAGCGACTGCGGAAGATGAGCCCGGATGAATTCGCTTTCCTCCGCCCGCTTGATAGCCGCTCCCAGAGACAGTGGCAGGGTTTCCATATCCCCGATGTCCCGGGGCTCGGCGGTGTAGAGATTCACGTTTGCCTTCTCCGGCAGGTCGATCTCGTTCTGGATGCCGTCCAGCCCTGCCCAGATCAGCAGAGCAAAGGCAAGATAGGGATTGGCCGTGCAGTCCGGGGAGCGCAGCTCCACCCGGCGATACTCCCCTGCCGCCGCGGGAATCCGGATGAGCATGGAACGGTTGTTATTGGACCAGGAAATATACTTGGGAGCCTTGCAGACACCCAGCCGGCTATAGGACTGGGGGCTTGGATTCAGGAACCGGGTCATATCCGACACATGCCGGAGGATGCCTCCCATCATATGGTGCATCCGGTTCTCCCCGGGGCCTTTCACAGACATATTGATGTGGAAGCCGCTGCCGGGCTGATCAGGCAGGGGCTTGGGCGAAAAGTCCGCACAAAGCCCGTTGCCCGCGGCGATGGTCTTGACCACCGTCCGGAATGTCACCGCGTTGTCCGCGGCGGTGAGGGCATCGGAATAGCGGAAATCAATTTCATTCTGCCCCGGACCCTGCTCATGGTGAGACGATTCCGGGCGAATACCCATCCGCTCCAGGGTCAGGCAGATCTCCCGGCGGACGTTTTCACACTTGTCGTCCGGGGACACATCCATATAGGTGGCCTGGTCATAGGGAATGTGGGTAGGCTCCCCGTTTTCGTCCAGCCGGAACAGGTAGAATTCCAGCTCGGAGCCGAAGGAAAAGGCAAAGCCCGCTTTTGCCGCGTCAGCCACCGCCTGCTTGAGAATGTTCCGGCAGTCATGTGTGAAGGGATTGCCCTGCTGATCGGTAATGGAGCAGAACATCCGCACCACCCGGCCGTGCTCCGGCCGCCAGGGCAGCACCGCAATGGTCGTGGGATCCGGGTGGAGGAAAAGGTCGGAATGCACCTCGTCGCCGAAGCCCGCGATGGCGGAGGCATCGATGGCAATGCCGTACTCAAAAGCCCGCTCCAGCTCCTGGGGCATGATGGAAATGTTCTTATTGCATCCGTATACATCGCAGAAGGCAAGACGGATGAATTTCACATCCTCCTCCTGGATATACTGCATGACTTCCTGGGGCGTGTATTTCATAATACCCTTCCTTTCCGGAATCCGGGTTTTCGGCGGAATCCGCCGACAGAATATTCTGGAAAAATTATATTCGACGAAATGCGGCTTGTCAATCTGCCCAAAGCAAAAAAATATTTTTTGTGCAGGGTGTTGACAAATGGCCGCGGGTAGTGTACAATGCGCCCATAAGGCAAGGATGTCTTGAAGCGGAATGGCTTCGGCATCCTTGTCTTCTTTTTTATCTCCGATAAAGTAGAAAGGGTGTTAATTTATGGGTACTGTTTCTGATTATTTCGGCTGTCTGGTGTTTGACGATCGGGTGATGAAGGCCAATCTGAGCTCTGATGTTTACCAGTCCCTGCGCAAGACCATCGATCACGGCGCGAAGCTGGATGCCAGCGTTGCCAATGCCGTGGCCTCCGCCATGAAGGATTGGGCGGTGGCCAATGGCACAACCCACTACACCCATTGGTTCCAGCCACTGACCGGCATTACCGCGGAGAAGCACGACAGCTTCATCTCCCCGGCTCCCGACGGCGGCGTGATTATGGATTTCTCCGGCAAGGAGCTGATTAAGGGCGAGCCGGATGCCTCTTCCTTCCCCTCCGGCGGCCTGCGGGCGACCTTCGAGGCCAGAGGCTACACCGCCTGGGATCCTACCTCCTATGCCTTCATCAAGGGAAAAACCCTGTGCATCCCCACAGCCTTCTGCTCCTATGGCGGCGAGGCTCTGGACAAAAAGACGCCCCTGCTTCGTTCCATGGAGGCTCTGAACCGGCAGGCCATGCGGATTCTGAAGCTCTTCGGCAACGAGGATGTGTCCTGCGTCCGCACTTCCGTAGGCCCGGAGCAGGAATATTTCCTGGTGGATCGGGAGATGTACAACAAACGCAAAGACCTGATTTACACCGGCCGGACCCTCTTCGGTGCCAAGCCTCCCAAGGGCCAGGAAATGGACGATCATTACTTCGGCGTCATCAAGCCCCGGGTGGCTGCCTACATGGCCGACCTGAACGAGGAGCTGTGGAAGCTGGGCATCCTGGCCAAGACCGAGCACAACGAGGTGGCTCCCGCTCAGCATGAACTGGCTCCCATCTACACCACCACCAACGTGGCCACCGATCACAACCAGCTGACCATGGAGATCATGCAGAAGGTAGCTGCCAAGCACGGCCTGGTGTGTCTGCTCCATGAGAAGCCCTTCGCCGGGGTCAACGGCTCCGGTAAACACAACAACTGGTCCATTGCCACGAACACCGGTGTGAACCTGCTGTCCCCCGGCGAGACTCCCTATGAAAATGCCCAGTTCCTGCTGTTCCTGTGCGCGGTCATCAAGGCCGTGGATGACTATCAGGATCTGCTCCGTATTTCTGTGGCCACTGCAGGCAACGATCACCGTCTGGGCGCCAACGAAGCTCCTCCCGCCGTGGTTTCCATTTTCCTGGGCGATGAGCTGATGGGCATTCTGGACGCCATTGAGGCCGATGCTCCCTACGCCGGAACCCAGAAGACCACCATGAAGCTGGGCGTGGATGTTCTGCCCCGGTTCGCCCGGGACACCACCGATCGGAACCGTACTTCCCCCTTCGCCTTTACCGGCAACAAGTTCGAGTTCCGGATGCTGGGTTCCTCCAACTCCATTGCCTGTGCCAACATGATGCTCAACTCCGCCGTGGCCGAGTCCCTGAAAATCTACGCCGATCGGCTGGAGGGCGCAGAGGACTTCGAGACTGCCCTGCATGAGATGATCCGCAAGACCATCAAGGATCACAAGCGGATCCTCTTCAACGGCAACGGCTATGACGAGGCCTGGATCAAGGAGGCTACCGAAAAGCGGGGCCTGTGCAACTACCCCACCACTCCCGACTGTATGCCTCACCTGCTGGATAAGAAAAATGTGGATATGCTCACTTCTCACAAGGTCTTCTCCGTGGCCGAGCTGGAATCCCGGTGCGAGATCATGCTGGAGAACTACTGCAAGGCCGTAACCATCGAGGCCAACACCATGATCGACATGGCTCGCAAAGAGATTCTGCCTGCGGTGGAAGGCTATGTATCCGAGCTTGCCAAGACCGCCGCCGCCAAAAAGGCTGTGGCCCCCGGCATCCCCTGTGCCTATGAGACAAGCCTGGTGGAGAAGCTGTCCACGCTGACCGATCAGATTGCCGTGAAGACCGACGAACTGGAGGATGCGCTGCTGGAGCTGAAGGGTATTTCCGATGTGAAGGAAGAGTCCTTCGCCATCCGGGATACGGTTCTGGGCAAGATGGCCGCCCTTCGCGCGGTGGCCGACGAGGCCGAGACCCAGACTTCGGAAAAGTACTGGCCCTTCCCCACCTACGGTGAATTGCTGTTCGGTGTTCGTTAATACGATTTCTTAATAAAATGATTTCATCATTTTACTTAAGCCGTTTCACGGCAGACCGCCTGGGCGGCGGTAAGAAATGTATTGACTTCGTTTTTTAGCGGCAGTGGGCGCAATCCTGCGGCCTAATAAAACGCTTTTAAGCGTTTTATGAATCATTTAATAGATTTCTAATTATCTCTTTAGATGTTCTTATATGCCGGTATAGCCCGTTATTCCGGGCTTTTCCGGCACTTTTCATATCGGAAGAACCTCACAAATCTTTTTATTACCCCTTATGTTGTCGCTCTCAAAAGTAGTAAAAGCAGTAGTAAATTCTGCGTACTACTTATGCCGCCTTGGTTTCCTCGGCGCTTTCCGCCGCAGGCTCCGGCTTGGCCTCTGCGGTGGTTTTTGCCTTGGCTTGCAGCCGTTCCATTTCCTCCTGTGCGGAATGGAAAGTAGCGTGGGCGTAATAGTTCAGCGTCATTACAATGTTGGCGTGTCCCATGATGTACTGCAATGCCTTGGGGTTCATGCCCGCGTTTGCCATTCTGGTACAGAATGTATGCCGCATGGTGTGCGGCGTCATCACATCGGGCAGCGGCTCCTTGTGGCACTTGTTGTACTTCTTGGCAAGGCACTTGAACATGGCGTCATAGTTGACGGCGGTTTTGGGCAGGCCGTCCCGGTTCAGGAACAGGAAGTCCTTATAACCGTCAACCTCAATGCACCTGCCGTCCCTGCGCTTCTTCAACACGCGCTCAAACGCTTCATAGGCGGCTGCGCTCATAGGCACTTGACGGAATCCGCTTTCTGTTTTTGGCGCTTCGGTATAGTAACCGTCCTCGGTGCTTCTCAAAAGCTGGTGGTCTACATTCACAAAGCGCTTCTCAAAATTCAGGTCGGCTGGCGTCAGGCCGCAGAGTTCGGAAATACGAAGCCCGGTTTCCAGCAGGATCACTACCTCGTCATAATACTTGGCATAGACGGGATCGTTCTGCATGAAGTCCAAAAGCTCGTTTTCCTGTGTAGGGGTAAGCGGCACCTTTGGTACGGTATCGTCGTTGATAACCTCATTGATCTGGAAGTCAAAGGGATTCTTGCGGAGGCAATCGTCCTGTACGGCCATATAAAAGATGGCTTTTAAGGAACGCTTGCTGTTGCAGATGGTGTTGTAGGCAACGCCCTTTTCCTGCATACGCAAGGCCCATTCTTTCGCGTCAGACAGCTTCACGCTGTCAATGCTGGCCGCGCCCAGCTTATCTTCGGACAGAAGTTTCATCAACTGCTGGCGGCTCTTTTGGGTTCCTTTCCGCACATTCCCGCGCTGCCGGGTGTACTTTTCATAAAGCTGGCACACGGTCATTTTCTTGCCGATGGTGTCTATCCCGTCGTCAAGGTCTTTCTGTATCTGCTTGATCTTCTCGCGCAGGGAAAGACAGGGCCGTTTCCCGGCAGGTACTTTGTCGGTAGGTACTAACTTCCATGAGTAAACAAACTGGGTTTCTCCAAAGGTGTCAATGTATTTGTAAGCGTATCTTCCATCTGATCGCTGGCTCTCTCCAGACTTCAAAAGGCGGCCTTTGTTGTCCCGTCTTTTTTCATCTCGTTCTTTTCTTGGCATTTCGTCATGCTCCTTTCCATGACGGAAAGAGCCTTGACACGCTTATAACCTATTATAACACGCGCAAGGCCCTTTTTCACTATATTGTGTCAAGGGAATCAATGATTTTTTCAAACTGCTTCCGTTTAATCTGGATGCGGTTGCCGTTCAGGATCACCCAGCCAGCGGTGGGGTTTTCCTCGGCAAGCCGACGCAGTTTGTTTTCCCCGATCCGAAAATATTTGGACGCTTCCTCAATGGTAAGCGTGTATTTTTCCCAAATAGGCACATCGTTATTACTCATAACATGGCCCCCTTTCTTTTCAAAACAAAGGTTGTTTTTTGCGAAAGTGAGCAGAAAAGAACGGACGGCTGCTGGCACAGCTCCACGGGAATCTCACCCCCGCGTGGTTCTCACGCGGCCCTGCTCGTTGCCTGCGACGCTTCAAACGCTCGGACTACGACGGCAAGGGAGTATCATTGTCCTATCTGCGCGTCGTCGCCCGCAGGCTGCCACACCTGCTTTACGGCACGGTAAAATCGCTCCGCTTACCCCAATGAGGGAAAGCCTCTTGGCGCACCTGCCGCCCGGCTCGGCACAGACAGAATGTATCCGTCTGCCCTATGACGCGCCGCCATTGTCCTGCGGGCGTATTTGTCAAGGAGCAAAGGGGCCGCCGGGAAAACAGGCAGGCGGGGAAAGGGAAAGCCGCCTGTCTATGGCCGGGGCCTTAACCGTCAGTCGCCAATGGGACTAACGATGGAATGGATCAGCTTGATTTGCAATCGGCGCTTCATATACTCGTCAATGCAGATATGAGGCTGGCCGCTGCCGTCATAGAGCGTCCGGGTACACAGCTTATTGATATAGCCGTCGTAATGCTGCAAGACACGCTCCACGGCTTCGGCGTTACCGGCGCAGGCCGCGTCGATCACAAAATCAGGCAGAGGGCTTTTGCCCTTGTAACTGGATTGCTTCATCCGCGTTTAACCTCCCTCCGGCATGAACGCCATCAATTTTATACGCAAGTCTTTCAGGGTGCTTGTCCTGTGGCGCTGTACTGCGCTGCGGGACATTCCCATCAGGCGGCCGATTTCTTCGTCAGTCAAATCCAGAACAAAGCGGAGAATCAAAATACTCTGCTCGTCTTTTGGCAGGCTGGCAAACGCTTCGGCCACAAGCTCGTTGTCGATATGTAGGTCATAGCCATGCGAACTGAATGTAAAGCTGTCGCAGGAATACCGATCTACGGTCGAGAGCTTGTCCCAATCAGCCGGGGAAACAGCGTCCAGCGACACTTCACGGTCGCGGCGGCACTTCATTTCCCGCAGATAATCTATCGCCTCATGGTACAGAACCAGCTTGCAATAGCGGTCAAACTGGCTCCATTCACCGTATTTGCGGGGGATCGCTTCCATCTTCTCACCCCCTTTCTATGGGGGATGTGGTGGTTCTCTCCCTTTCCGCCAATAGAGCGAATGGAATCTCTCTGGCTGCCCGCTAAACGCCTCCTTTTTTCATTTTTTTGAAATTTCTTTTTGCGCCGGATAGCAGGCCGCAGGAAATAACAAAATTCGCCCGGCAGGTCAAAGACCCACAGGGCGAAACAAAAAGCAATATGTTCTTTTCCTACATGGTATAGTACATACGCACAGCCGCTTGTCCCCGCTGCCGGGGGACGGCTTTTTTTGACAGGCTAACCCCTGTCGGATTTTGTCGAAGTAGTTTTCGTTGCATAGCGGCTCCCTCCTAAAGCCGCCATGCCAGAACACGGTGCAGGGGTCGTCGAAGCAAACAGAAACGGCGGCCTTGATCTACTCAAAACCGCCGTATCGTCAGTGATACAGGAAAGCGCACGAAATCCTCTGCCCGTCAGCGGTTTTTTTTCTTTTCCCCGCTGTGGAGGCAGATGTTTTGATATGTAAGCTCGTTTCATTCCACAAAGAACAGAACCCGCCGGATCAGCTCCGGGATATTGCCTGGGGGGCGGTGATATAGTCATTCACGCCCTCATGCCGGTATTCATATTCCGTAGCAAGGTCGTTGTTCTCGGTGAGGATAAAGAACGGCAGAAGCCGGACAGGGGGATTCTTCATTTGGAACATCCCCGCCACCCGCCGCGGCGTATGAAACAGCTCCATTGCTGTGCCGTCCGGCAGTTCCAGATCACACAAGATCAGGTCTATTTCCTTATCCTCAAAAATCCGGCGCTTGGCCTCCCCAATCGAGGAAACCAGAATCAGGTCAAAGCCCTTTTGTAGCATAGCAGCCCGCAGCACTTCGGCGCTGGTATCTTCTGCATAGACAAAGAGCAGCTTGTGAAAAGTCGGGGCCTTTTCGCCGGATAACTGCCGGTAGGCGTATTCCACCAGCTTATCTTGCAGCAGCAGCCCTTTCATTTTGTCCATGCACAGCGTCGCGCCCCGGCGCTTGGCCTCCTGTTCGTAGTCCTCTTTGTCATGGCAGGACGCCAGAATAAAAGGCAGCTCCTTGTCTGCGGCCCGCACCTC
>UQXG01000039.1 GCA_900544945.1 uncultured Eubacteriales bacterium
ATCCGTCTCGCGCTTGCGTGAGACGCGCGAGCCACCTTCCCCCAAGGGAAGGCTTTGGAGAACGGATTGCCACACCAGTGTTGCGATACTGGTTCGCAATGACATGCGTTATACAATGGCATTTGTGGGAAAGTCTAACGTCCACCGCCGTTGAGCCGTATTTTCCGCTCCTTCCAATCCGGCATCCGGTCGGCAAGCAAAGCATAGAATCCCTTGCCGTGATTGGGATGGAGAAAGTGGCAATATTCGTGCACCACCACATATCGGATGCACTCCCAGGGCGCGGCCAGCAGCTGCTTGCTCAGGGTAATGACCCCCTTGCCCGGCAGACAGGAGCCCCACCGGGACTTCATCGACCGGATCCGAAGGGTGGGGTAGGGAACCCCCAAGTCCTGAAACAGGGGATAGCATTCCCGGAGGATTTCCGGAAACACCGCCTGACACTGGGTATCCCAGAACCGGCGCACCAGCTTTTCCCGCCGGGAAAAATCCTCCGGATTTTTCAGCGTCAGCACCAGCTTCCCGTTTTCCAAGGCCGCGGCCTCCCGCTCTCCGGAAACCACCTGCAATTCCAGAGCCTCCCCCAGAAAGGGGAGACGTTCTCCGGTGACGTATTGCAGTGGCTGTGCCTGAGGCCGCTCCCGGAATCGGCTCTGAGCCTTCCGGATAAAATTCTCGTGGCCGATCAAAAAAGCTTCGATTTCCCGGATGGGCACCCGGCGATTGGCGGAAACCCGGACGCTGCCGTCCGGATAAATCCGCAGATTCAGATTTTTCACGTTTTTTCGCTCCAGGGTGTAGACTAGCGGCATCCCGGAAAGCAGCACGGTGCGTTGGGCTTCGGCCATGGGAAATCTCCTTTTTTAAGTAACCGCAGATGATTTCATCATTGGTTACTTGATGGCAATTTTCTCCATTTTAACGCTTTTTCCTCGGGGACGCAACAGCGGGTTTCTTGCGTCCGGAGGGATTCTGTGGTAAAGTGAAAGTACCAAAATCAAATTACGGGAGGGAATTTACATGGAAATCAAGGAAATTTTGCGGGATTTACGCACCCGGAAGGGCTATTCCCAGGAGGAACTGGCGGAGAAGGTTTTCGTGACCCGGCAGGCGGTCTCCCGGTGGGAAACCGGCGAAACCACTCCCAATACGGAAACCCTGAAGCTGCTGTCCGGGCTTTATGACGTTTCCATCAACACCTTGCTGGGTTCGCCCCGGCAGCTGTTCTGCCAATGCTGCGGGATGCCTCTGGAGGACGGCATTCTCAGCCGGGAGATAGACGGCACCCTGAATGAGGAATACTGCAAGTGGTGCTACGAGGGCGGCCAATTTCACTATTCCAGTCCGGAGGAGCTCATTGACTTCTGTGTAAACCACATGGCAACGGCAGACTGGCCTGCGGAGCAGGTGCGGGCTCATATGGAGGCCGTTGTGCCTCAGCTGAAGCATTGGAAAAAGTAAGCGGCAGGGCTTGATTTGCCAAAAGTCTTGTGCTAGAATAATTCCGTTCGCTCGGAGGGTGAGTTGTTCGGAGAAACAGCAGCCGGATAAGAGGCAGACTGAAATGTCTGTTTCTTATCCGGCTTTTTATACGAGACTGTCGAAAAACCATGTCATTGCGAACCAGTGACCGATGTCACTGGTGTGGCAATCCCCCGGGTAGGCGTAAAATCCAAGATTTCCTAACGTAGATGTTTGAAAATCGGGGGGATTGCCACGCCAGTGTGAGCACTGGCTCGCAATGACATTGTTCTATTTGGGCACTTTGCTATTTTGAGACAGCTCCATCAAAGGAGGAACATATGGATTTTCTCAAGGGAAATATCAGATCGATGTACGGCAAATATCTGTCGGCGGCCTTCGGCAGTGCCCTCATCGGCTGCATCTACACCATGGTGGACACGGCGGTGGTGGGTCAGTACCAGGGCCCTCAGGGCACCGCGGCTCTGGCGGTGGTGGCGCCCTGTTGGAACCTGATCTATAGCCTGGGCCTGCTTCTGGGTGCGGGCGGCGGCGTGATTTTCAGCACCCGCCGGGGCAGCGGCGCCGGGGACGGCTCGGAAAATCAGTATTTCACCGCCTCGGTCATCGGCGCGGCGGTGCTGGCGGTGCTTACCTGGCTCGGCATCTGGTGCTTCGAGACCCCTGTCCTGACCTTCTTTGGCGCGGACGCGGAGCTGCTGCCTCTGGCGCAGACCTACCTGGGGCCGGTGAAATTCGTGTTCCCGCTGTTTCTCGTCAATGAGATGCTGATGTTCTTTCTGCAAACCGACGGCAATCCGGGTCGGGCTACTCTGGCAATACTGTCCGGGGGAATTTTCAACATTTTCGGCGATATTTTCTTTGTATTCGGCTGTGATATGGGCATTTTTGGCGCGGGTTTGGCCACGGCCATCGGCGCAGCCATTTCCACCTGCGTGATGCTGACCCATTTTCTCAGCCGGAAAAATACCCTTTGTCTGGTGAAGCCCACCCATCTGCTTCACAGGCTTCGGGAAGTTTTCACCACCGGATTTTCCACTTTCTTCGTGGATATGGCCATGGGCATTCTCACGGTGCTCTTTAACCGGCAGATTATGAAGTATCTGGGGGCCAATGCCCTGTCGGTGTACGGCCCCATCATTCAGGTCAGCACCTTCGCCCAGTGCTGCGCCTACAGCGTGGGTCAGGCTGCCCAGCCCATCATTGCCACCAACTTCGGCGCGGGCAAGGGCGGACGCATCCGGCAGGTTCTCCGGCTGGCTCTGGGCACGTCGGCTTTCTTCGGAGTGTTCTGGACGGCGCTGAGCGTGGCCTGCCCGAAGCTGTATATCCGGATTTTTATGGTCCCCACCGAGGAAATTCTTGCCATTGCCCCGGCCATCATCCGCACCTATGCCATGTCCTTCCTGCTGCTGCCCTTCAATATTTTCTCCACCTATTATTTCCAGGCCATCATGAAGCCAAAGGCGGCCTTCGTTGTGTCCGTGGCCCGGGGACTGGTCATCAGCGGCAGCCTGATCCTGGTGCTGCCCCGGATCGCCGGGGGCAATGCCCTGTGGCTGACCATGCCCATCACCGAGCTTCTTGTGGCACTTTATTCCGCCTCCGCCCTCCGGCGGTACACCCTGACCCTGCCGGAAGTCCAATAATACTATTTCTTAGGGTCTATCTGATACTATTTCCTGATTAAAATCTTAAATTTTAATCAGGAAGGCATCGCCTGAAGGCGCTGCCTGTTTTGTGATTTATAAGGAAAGAAATCACAAAACAAGTCTCATATGAACTCCATGCCCTTCAGGCAATTAAAATCTTTTTTAAAGATTTTAATTGGAGTTCAGTATGAAAACTCGTATAAACAGAACACCCCCGCACTGCGAAAGCAGAGCGGGGGCGTTGTATTTTATCAGGGCAGCAGAGCCACCAGCTCGGGCAGGACAATCTTGCCCTCGTCCATGATCTGCACCCCGTCCAGCCAGACGGAGCTGTTCAGGCAGATGCCGTCGGTGTGGCTCACCGCGTCCTGGCCGCAGGGAGGAGCGTCAATGTTGCTGACGTAGCCGATGCCCCACTCGGTGGAGCCCCAGACCCGCTCATCCTCCACAATGTTGCCGGTGAGCTTGGCACCGGGGTTGAAGCCGTAGGCGATGTGGGCCATTTTCAGCATACCCGGGTCGTCAAAATCCCGGAGGTACTTGTCGTAGATCGCAGCTTCCTCGCCGCCCTCCACCTTCTGAATCACGCCGTCCTTGACGGTGAGCCGGATGGGAGTGGCAGGGGCGTGGCCGAAGGGAGGGGTCACGGAGCCGTCGAAGACAATGGTGCCCTGGATGGAGCCGAACCGGGGCACCACGTTGATCTGGCCGGTGAGCATATGCACAGCCGGGAAGGTGGCGTCGCCGCAGTCGCAGGCCACATAGTGTACAGGGTCGATTTCGAAGGACACGTTGCAGCCGGCGGGGGTGGTGACCCGCATGGTCTTGGCGCTGCGGGTGAGCTCGGCTACTTTACGCATGAAGACCTGAAGCTTGGGGGTTTCCACATGGCCGATGGTGCGGATCATCAGATCCTCGTCAAAATCCACCAGGCACATATAGCGCAGCTTCTTGTTTTCGCTGCTTGCCCGCTCGAAGGGGGTGGAGTAGAGCAGCCACTGATGGTTGAACTCAATCCACACGTCGCAGGCGCACAGGGCGGCGGTCAGAGGCTCGATAGGCAGATCCGGATCGGCGGCCTTGCCCACGGAGCGGGGGGTGGGGACGGTGATGACCATGACCTGGGCATCGGCCTCCCGGACGCTGTCGGACACGGCTCGCAGCACGTTTTCATTGGAGTCGTAGTCGGCGGTGAGCACCACGGTCTCTCCGGGCTTGACTCCGAAGATCTCCCGCACCAGCTTGTCCGCCGCAATTTGCAGTTCGGTTTTCATGGAAAGATTCCTCCTTAATCCAGGTTTGCCAGAGTTTCAATGGTTTTTCGGTAAATTTCCTTGGCAGCCAGCAGATCCTCCACCAGAAGGTACTCATCCTTCTGGTGCTCGGTGCACTCCCGACCGGGACGCATGGGGCCGAAGGCCACGATGCCCGGCATGGCTCGGGCATAGGTGCCGCCGCCGATGACGGTGGGCTCGGAATCGTCACCGGTATACTCCCGGTAAATGCCCACCATGGCCTGAACCACCTTGCCGTTTTTGTCCATGTACACAGGATGCTCGTTGGCGGTGCAACGGCAGGTAATGCCGTAGGGGGCGCAGGCGGCGGCAATGGGCGTTTCCACCGCTGCCCGGTTGAAGGTCACGGGACTGCGGATGTCCAGGGTCAGGACGATTTCGTTGCCTTCCGTGCGCAGGACGCCGACGTTCAGAGTCAGCTTGCCGCTCTGGACATCCTCCAGGCCGCAGCCCATTTTCACGCCGTCCAAATCGGAGCCAATGTGAGTCCGGTAAAAATCCACCAGAGGGCTGGCAACCCCGGCCTCATGGAGCGCCTCCATCATGGCGGTGATGGCATTTTCTCCCTTTTCCGGGGTGCTGGCGTGGGCACTGCGGCCGTGAGTCTCCAGGGTGCGCTCGGCGCCGTCAGCGGCGCGATAGGCGCAGCGGCACCAGTCGGCTACCATGTTGGCCGCGTCGCCGCCCTCGATGCGCACCAGGCCGCTTTTCGAAACCGGCAGGGACAGCTGGAAGTTCAGAATTTCCTTTTCTCCGTAGATGGCGGGAAAATCCGCGTCGGGGGTGAAGCCGAAGACCGGCAGCTGCTGGGTCTGCTTGTAGTAGTTCATGTCGTCCCACTCCCCGCTTTCCTCGCACTGACCGAAGATCAGCCGAACCCGGCGGTTCAGGGCAACGCCCGCGTCCTGGAGTTCCTTCATGGCAAAAAGGGCTGCCAGCGTGGGTCCCTTGTCGTCGGCAACGCCCCGACCGTAGAGCCGATCGCCGCAAAGCTCGCCGCCGGGGTTGTGGGTCCAGCCGCTGCCCGCGGGTACGGTATCCAGATGCCCCAGCACGCCCACGATCTCCTCACCCTGGCCGATTTCTGCCCAGGCGACCTTGCCGCCTAAGTTCACCGTCCGGATGCCAAGGGTTTCGCACAACTTCATCACATAGTCCAGAGCTTTTGCAGGGCCTTCGCCGTAGGGGGCTTCCGGGGTCACATTCACCCGGGCGATGCTCTCAATGGACACCAGTCCCAAAATGGCGTCCAGAAATGCCTTATTTTCCATAGTGCCTCCTTATTCGCAGTAGGGCCGGTAGTCCACGTCGTAGCCGAAGCTTCTGGGGCCGAAGACCTCCAGACCCCGGGCGGTGGTCCACTCCTTGGCGGCGGGCAGGGCGGTGACGGCAACGTGCTCGCCCACCCGGGCGAAGGGGTTCAGCTGGGGCAGGTTGTTGTCCAGGTCGAAGACACAGATCAGGTCGGGGACGGTGACGAAGAATTCTCCGTCCAGCCAGCTGATGATGTTCTCGTTCTGATACCAGATGCGAAGGGTGTGCCCGGCGTAAGCACCGGTGCCCGCAATGACGGTATCGCCGTAGGTGTAGCCGTCCCGGGTCTCGTAGCCGCTTTCGGTGACGGTGCCCTCGAACATCATCTTACCCTTGCCGGTTTCGGTGACGGCCTCCACATAGTCGCCGCCAGCCGCCAGGGTCTGCCGGTAGGCCTTGCCGATGGCCTCGGCGTAGGAGATGGCCCCTCGGATGACGGCATCTTTCAGAACGGCGGCGGTGTTCACATGATCCATGACGGCGATGGTGTTCTGGCTGACCACTGCCAGAGCCCGAACCAGATCCTCGCCCCGCTCGTCGTCAAAGACGTTGGTGAACACGGCACCTTCGCCGAACTTGTTCATCACGCTCATGGGGCACATGGGAACGCCCTGGAGGAAGTAGGTGGAGTGCTGGAGGGCAGGCACGCTCCGGCCTGCCGGGTCGCCGTCCACAATGGGTCGGCCGGTCATGGCGCCGACGTAGAAGGCGGTGGCGGTGTTGCCGCCGCCCAGCTCCGTGGAGATCACCGCGCTGACCTCCCGACCCAGGAACCGCTCCAGCTGCTTCATGCACAGAATGTAGAAGCTTTCGTCGGTTTCTTTCAGACGGGCGTATTTCTTGATTTCCTCCTCGGTCAGAGGGCTGATGGCTCCGCAGGCATAGGGGGTGCCGATCACATCCTCCGGGGACATTTCCTCGAAGGTGGTGAGCTTGAATTCCTTCCCGGCAGCCAGAGCCTCATCGATCATCTCGATGCCTTCGTCCAGGCTTCCACCGCCGCCGGTGCCCAGGATGGCACAGCCGTAGAGAATGTCCAGCAGATTTTCACGATTTAAGGTTCGCATATTGTTTCCTCCCTTAGTTGGTTTCTTTCAAGGCTTCTTCCAGTTCGGTTGACCGAAGGCAGCTGACCGTATGGCCGCCGCCCAGGTCAAGAGGCTGAGGTGCCACCTTGGCGCACGCTTCGGTGGCATAGGGGCAGCGCTGATGGAAGGCGCAGCCTGCCGGTGGATTGATGGGGCTGGGAATCTGACCCTCCAGAGTCCGCAGCCCCTCCATGCCGTGGGTGGTCAGGGTGGGGATGGAATCGAAGAGGGCGCGGGTGTAGGGATGCCGGGGATGGCGGAAAATATCCTCCGCCGGGCCGAATTCCACGATCTTGCCCAGATACATAATGGCGATCTTGTTGGCCAGCTCGTGAACCACGCCCAGGTCGTGGCTGATGAGGATGTTCGTCAGCTGGAACTTCTCCCGCAGCTCCTTGATCAGACTCAGAATTTGAGCCTGACTGAACACGTCAATGGAGGAGGTGGGCTCATCCAGCACCACCAGCTTGGGGTTGGAGGCCAGAGATCGGGCGATGGCAATCCGCTGCCGCTGGCCGCCGGAGAATTCGTGGGGGTACTTGTAGCAGGCGTCCGGAGAGATGCCCACCATTTCCAGCAGCTGCTCCACCCGCTTGAGCCGGGCGGCTTCCCCCAGTTTTTCGTAGACATCGATGGGCTCGGCCACAATGTCCTTGATGAGCCACCGGGGGTTTAAGGACCAGTAGGGATCCTGGAAGACGATCTGCACGTTTTTCTTGAAGGCACTGTCGCCCTTTTTCGCCTCGGCGAAGACATCCTTGCCCTCGAAGAAAACCTTGCCCTCGGTGGGCTCGAACAGGTCGAGAATGGTGTTGACCAGGGTGGACTTGCCGCAGCCGGACTCGCCCACGATGCCCAGCACCTCGCCCTTTTTCAGCTCGAAGCTCACATCGTCCACGGCTTTCAGGGTCAGGTGCTTCTGGTGCTTGATCTCATCGTTGATATCGAAGTACTTTTTCAGGTGCTCGACCTTCAGAAGCACCTCATCGCTTTCGATGACCGAGGCCTTCTTGCCCTCGGTGTGCACCGCCTGGATGAGCACCTTGGTGTAGTCCTGCTGAGGCTCGGAAATGAGCCTGACGGTGGTGTTTTCCTCGATGATCTTCCCGCCGTAGAGAATACCCACCCGGTCGCAGAAGGCGGACACCAGGCTCAGGTTGTTGGCGATGAAGAGAACGGTCATGCCCCGCTTCAGCTGCAATTCTTTCAGCAGCTTCAGGATGCTTGCCTGGATGGTCACGTCCAGGTTCCGGGTAGGCTCGTCGGCAATCAGGAATTCCGCGCCGCAGGCCAGAGCCAGGGCGATGATGACCCGCTGCCGCTGGCCGCCGGAAAGCTGGTGGGGATACTTGCTCATGGTGCTCTCCGCGTCCGCAAGCTTTACCTCCTGGAGTAATTCCAGAGCCGCCTGGCGCACCTGGAGCTTCTTCATCTCCGGATTCCGGGTGTGCAGCACGTCCGTCATGATCTGACCCACGGTGAACACCGGGTTCAGGCAGCTCATGGGATCCTGGAAGATCATGGCGATTTTCTTGCCCCGGATCTGCTGCTGCATCTGTTTGGGTTTCAGTTTCAGAAGATCCTGGCCGTCCAGGAGAATTTCCCCGGATTCGATCTTGCCGGGAGGGCAGCGAAGCAGCTGCTGGATTGCCAGGGCCAGCACGGTTTTGCCCTGACCGGACTCGCCCACCAGACCGTAGGTCTCGCCCTTGGCGATTTCCAGGTGGTCGATGTCCAGGACGGTTTTGGTGCCCTCGAAGGAGCGGTGGGTAATATGCAGATGGTTGATCTCAAAATAAGCCATGTCGCGTCCTCCTTAGTTCTTGCGGGTCTTGGGATCCAGAATTTCCCGGATGGCGTCGCCCAGCAGGTTGAAGCAAAGCACGGTGACGAAAATGGCCAGACCCGGGAAAATGCAGTACCACCAGCTGTCCGGGAAGAACCGGCGGCCCATGGAAATCATCAGGCCCCATTCCGGAGTGGGCAGCTGAGCACCCAGTCCCAGGAAGGACAGGCTGGCAACGGTCAGAATTACGCCGCCGATGTCCATGGAGGCCTGGACGATGACAGGGCTGATACAGTTGGGAATGATGTGCTTGAAGATGATCTTCATCCGGCCGGTACCGATGGTCTCTGCCGCCTGGACGAATTTGCGCTCCTTGACGGAGATGGCCTGACCCCGGATGAGCCGGGTGTACCAGGGCCACCAGGACAGGGCGATGGCGAGAATGGCGTTGTTCAGACTGCTGCCCATGACGGCTACCATGGCGATGGCGAGGAGCAGAGGCGGAAAGCTGAGGAATACGTCGGTAATGCGCATGATGAGGTTATCTACCCAGCCGCCGAAGCTGCCGGCGATGGCACCCAGGGGAATACCGATGACAAGAGACAGGCCAACGGCCGCCAGTGCCGCGGACAGGGACACCCGGGCACCGTAGACCACCCGGCTGAAAATATCCCGACCCAGCTCGTCCGTGCCCATCAGGTGCTCCAAACTGGGAGCCTGGAGCTTGATCTGGGTGTGGGTGGCATCGGCTAAGTCCTCAGGGTAGGGGATGATGTAAGGGGCCAGCAGGGCACCGACGATCAGGAGCACCAGGATAATCAGGGCGGTCAGGCTCAGCTTGTTCCGGGCGATCAGGTACAGGCTCTCCCGCAGGCTCTTGATCCGGGGCTTCAGGGATTGAATGAAATTGTCCATTGTAGTTCCTCCCTTACAGCCGCACCCGGGGATCGGACGCGATGACGATATCCGCCAGCAGATTCAGAATGATATAGCAGCAGGCACCGAAGAGGGTCACGCCGATGATGGCGGGATAGTCCAGGGTGGTGACCGCGCTGGAAATGTAGCTGCCGATGCCCGGCCAGGAGAAGATGGCCTCCACCAGGAAGGTGTCCGTCAGGGTATAGCCCATGGACAGAGCCACGTCCGTGGCGGTGGTGCCAAGACTATTTTTCAGGGCATACTTCCAGAGCATTTTGGTGTCGCTCAGGCCGTAGCTGTGGCCGGCGGTGATGTAGTCCTCCCCCAGAATTTCCAGCAGGGCACTTCTGGTCATCCGGGACACCAGGCCGATGGGGTACAGGGAAATGGTGATGCAGGGCAGCAGAATGTGCTGGAAGGCATCCGCCAGCAGGCCGAATTTTCCAGTAATCAGGCAGTCCAGCAGGAGCATACCGGTGACGTTGGGCACGGTCTCAAAAATCGTGGCTTCCACGCTGAGCCGTCCGCCGATGGGCAGCAGGCTCAGGCTCTTGTAGAAGATCAGCTGAAGGAACAGGGCCACCCAGAAGGTGGGAAGAGATACGGCACCGATGGAGAAGAACCGGCTGAAATGGTCCAGAAGTTTATCCTTCTTTTTGGCTGAGTAAATGCCCAGGGGAATGCCGATGGCGATAGCCAGGGCAAAGGCCAGCAGCACCAGCTCCAGGGTTGCGGGAATGTACCGCTTGAGCTCGGAGGTCACAGGCTGGTGGTTGTTCAGGCTCTTACCCAGGTTGCCGTGGAGCAGGTCGTTTAAGTAAATGACGTACTGCTCGGGCAGGGACTTGTCCAGCCCCAGCTCAATCCGGGCGGCGGCCAGCTGCTCCGGGGTGGCCCGCTGACCGGCCCACTTGACCTCCGGATTGGACGGAAGCACCCGGGAAATGAAGAAGGTAATGGTGACGACACCAAGCAGCACCAGAATGCTGCTGAGAATGCGTTTGACAATGTACTTAAACACGGGGCGAACACCTCATCTGTCTGTTCTAAAAAATGGGGCACAGGGGCTGCCGCAATTGGATGCGGCAGCCCCCGAAAAAACGGTTTCTTTACTTGGCAGTGACGTTGTAATACAGGATGGCGTTGGAATAGGAGGGGTTCTCGGAAACACCCTGAATGCCGTTGTTGATAACGAAGGTGTGCAGCTGATCGTACAGGTTCAGAATGTAGGCATTGTCGGCCACGATCTTCTGAGCCTGGACATAATCGGCCTCGGCGGCGGCCCGGTCGGTGACGGTCTTCTCGATGGCGTCGTCGATGACGGCATCCAGTTCCGGATCGTTCAGGTAGGACAGATTATAGACGATCTGATCCTCGCTGTGCAGCAGGGACTGGAACCAGCTGACGGGGTCGGCGTAGTCCGGCCACCAGATGAACACGAACATATCCTGCCGATCCTTGGGGTCGGTGTTCTGGGCCTGAGCCCACTGCTGATCCCACTCCATGCTCCGAAGCTCCAGGCTGATGCCCAGCTGCTTCAGGTTGACCTGATAGAGCTGCAGGGCACTGGCGTACTCGTCAAAGCCGTTCATGTAGGTGACGGTGAGCTTCAGACCGTCGGTGTTCACGCCGGACTTGTCCAGGTACTCTTTGGCCTTGTCCAGATCGCAGTGGTACTGGAGAATGCCGTCGTCATGACCCCACAGGCCGCTGGGTACGGTGCCTATGGACTGCTTGGCGTTGCCGTTCAGGATCTGGCTGACGGTTTCCTCATAGGGGAAGGCGTAGGCCAGAGCCCGACGGAAGTCGGCGTTGCTGCAGGGCTCGGTGGCGGTGTTCAGAAACATGATGATATTATTGAAGGTCTCGGACTGATAGGTGTAGACCTTGTCGGTCTGGGCCTTCAGAGCGTCCAGGTCGGTGGCGGAGAACTCGCTGGACAGCTGGGCTTCGCCGGTCTCCATCATCTGGCGGCGGGCACTGGACTCGGCCACTTCCTTGATCATCACGTTCTTGTACTGGTTATCCTGCCAGCCGCCCCGGTAATCCTCGTAGGCTTTCAGCACCACGCTGTCGCCGGTGGCCTGGGCGATGGTGTAGGGGCCGGTGCCGCCGTCGTGGCCTTCGTTGAACCACTCGGTGGGCTGCTCAATGACGCTGTCGGACATGACGTAGGCGGCGTAGCCCGCGGAGACCACCAGGTCGATGGCGCAGGGATAGCCGCAGGTGATGGTCACCTCATATTCGCCGGTGGCCTCGACCTTGCCGCCGTTGCTCTCCAGCACCGCGTCCCAGATGTAGGCACCGCCCTGACCCAGATCCATGGAACGCCGGAAGGAGTTCACAACCTGCTGGGCGGTCATGTGGGTGCCGTCGTGGAAGTTCACGTCGTCCCGGAGCTGGAAGGTCCAGACAGTGCCGTCCTCATTTTCCTTCCACTCGGTGGCGAGCAGGGGATCCAGGCCGCCGGTTTCGGGGTTGTACCGGGTCAGGGTCTCGTAGACGTTCTGCAGCACCATGACGCCGTTGGAATACTCGGTGCTGGGATCCAGGGTAACATAGGGCGCGGTATTGTAAACGTGATAGAGCACCTTGTTATCCTTGCTGGCCTGGGCAGAGCCGCCGGTGCTGCCGGAGCCGCCGCAGGCTGCCAGGCTGACGATCATCAGTCCGGCAAGAATCAGGCTGAACAGTTTTTTCATTTCTTGGGTCTCTCCTTAGTGGTGGTGATCGGCCGCCGGAGGGGCGGCGAATAGAATGGAATAAATATACCACCATTCCTTCAAAAAGTATATGGCTTTTTGCTTTTTTGGATTCTTCCACAGATGGACAGGTGTATTTCTAACTCGGAGTGGTGATAATGCCGAAACCTTGGGAAAAACCGGATTCCGGTTTGCCTGCCTGTGGGATGGCCGGGGAAAATCCCGGAAACCAGCGGAAAAATGTGTATCAATCTGAAACTGTCCGGCAATCCGTGAGGAATATGCAAATATGCACAAGAATATACAAAAACCGGACGGCAGATTTACTGCCGTCCGGTTTTGCGTTAGCTGGGAAAAGAAGCTTCCTTAGGGCAACACCGCACAATTGTGTCTGCGCGCTTCGGCGGATCTTTTCCGCCAATTCGGCGGTTTGAAAAGTTCGAAATATAGCGCAGCCGTTGCCAGCGCAAGCTGGCTTACGGATGCGGCATACCCCTTGCGGGTACATACAGTATTCCTTCGCTTTTCAAACCTTGACTTGACGAAAAATCTCTCGCTGAATCTGCTTGCCAAATTGTGCGGTGCTGCCTTAGTTATTTTCCGCCTTTTGCGCTTTCTTTGCCAGGCGTTTTTCCCGGTGGGCCCGGTGGAGGCGGGAGATGGTCTCGGTCAGAAGGATGCCATAGCGCAGGATGGGCTCCGTGGCGATGGCAAAGACCCCGAAGAGCAGAACGCATTTCAGGGACATCCGACCGATACCGAAAATATCCCCCAGCCAGATGCTGCAAACCAGAAGTCCCGTTACACAGCCGCCCCAGATGATCCACCGGAACCAGTTCAGGGGCTTGCTGATGTTGTAGAGAATCATGAAGCCCACAATGGACAGCAGCATGGTGCAGGCGATGGAAATATCCCCCTCGTCCACCCCAAAGACCCGGCCGAAGATCACCAGGGCTCCCACCACCAGGAAATCCGTCAGTCCCGCGGGCAGAGCTTTGGCCAGCACATTGGGCAAGAACTTACCCCGGATGGGATCCTCGTTGGGCTGTAGAGCCAGGAAGAAGCCGGGCACGCCGATGGTGAACATGGTGATGAGGGACAGCTGGGAAGGCTCCAGGGGGTAGCTGATCATGAAGCAGGCGGAGAACACCGAAAGCAGGAAGGAGAAGATGTTCTTCACCAGGAACAGGCTTGCCGAACGCTGGACATTGTTGACTACCCGGCGGCCTTCCGCCACCACCGAGGGCATGGCGGAAAAGTCCGATTCCAGCAGCACCAGCTGGGAGACCTGAGCCGCCGCGTCACAGCCGGAGGCCATGGCCACCGAGCAGTCCGCGTCCTTTAGGGCCAGCACATCGTTGACGCCGTCGCCGGTCATGCCCACGGTGTGTCCCTGACTTTGGAGCGCCCGGACAAGCTGCCGCTTCTGATCGGGAGTGACCCGGCCGAAGACGGTGTATTCCCCGGCGGCCTGAGCCACGGCGGCCTCCGAATCCAGAGTGGAGGCGTCAATATACTTTTCCGCCCCGGGAATCTCCGCCTCCATGGCAATCCGGGAGACGGTCAGAGGATTGTCGCCGGAAATGACCTTTACCGCCACCCCCTGCTGGGCAAAGTACCGGAAGGTCTCCGGCGCGTCCCGGCGGATGGGGTTGGTCAGAAGAAGCAGCCCCAGGGGAATGACCTTTTCGGTCAATGCCTGACCTTCCAGAGTGCCGGTATATTTTCCGAAGAGCATGACCCGGTAGCCGTCGCCGCTGAAGCTTTCCGCCAGGGGACGGACAGCCTCGTAATCCTCCCGCAGGAGAAATTCCGGCGCGCCCAGCACATAGGCTTCGCCTGAGAACACCGCGCCGCAGTATTTATAGGTGGAAGAGAAGGGGAATACCTGCTCCGCGTTTGTTTGCGCGGGGAGCTTGAAATATCGGTGCAGAGCCTGCATGGTCTGGTTCCCCTCGGGCATGGCGGCCACCAGATTGCCGACCAATGTTTTCAGCCCCACACCCTGAGCCGGGTCGAAGCCCTCCAGGGGGACGAGGGAGCTGACCTGCATCTCATTTTCCGTGATGGTGCCGGTTTTATCCACGCACAGCACGTCCACCCGAGCCAGAGCCTCAATGCACTTCATGTCATGCACCAGCACCTTCCGGGTGGCCAGGCGCAGCACGCTGACCACCAGCGCCACGCTGGTGAGCAGATACAGCCCCTCGGGGATCATGCCCAGCACCGCGGCCACCATGGACAGAACGCTGTCCCGGAAGGAGGCTCCGGAGAGCACATACTGCTGCACAAACAGGAAAACACCGATGGGCACAATGAGAATGCCCACCACGCCGACCAGCCGATCCAGAGTGCGCAGCATTTCCGAACGCTGCTTGGTGTCCGTAGCCTTGGCTTCCAGGGTCAGCTGGGAGATATAGGACTCGGCACCCACCCGCTCCAGCCGGGCGGTACACTCGCCGGAGACCAGGAAGCTGCCGGACATGAGGAAGTCTCCCAGACCCTTTTTCAGCTCGTCGGCCTCGCCGGTGAGCAGGGCTTCGTTGACCAGCACTTCGCCGTCCAGAATGATGGCGTCGGCGCAGATCTGGTCACCTGCCCGGAAAAGCACGATGTCGTCCAGCACCAGCTCTTCCGCGGGAATTTCCTGAATCTGCCCATCTCGGATGACCCGAGCCCGGGGCGCGTTCAGCATGGAGAGCTTATCCAGGGTGTTCTTGGCCCGAATCTCCTGGATAATGCCGATGAGAAGATTTGCCACCACCAGCGGCAGGAAGGTCAGGTTCCGCAGAGAGCCGGAGGCGAACACCAGTACCCCTAGGATGGCGAAAATCAGGTTAAAATAGGTGAAGAGGTTGGAGCGTATGATCTGCCCCAGGGTTTTGGACGCCACCGTCACCGGGGTATTGGCCCAGCCGTCTTCCTGCCGCTGCCGTGCCTGCTCTTGGGTCAGGCCTTCCTCGGCGGTGGCCAGAATTCGTTCCGGCGGCTCCGGTGGGATGAATTCAAGATTCTTTTTCTTCATAGACGAAGTCTCCTTCTTGCGGGAAGCATTTTTCAATCGATGATCTCCGGGAAGATCTTTTGGGTTCTGCGCACGGCGGTGAGCACGGTAATCAGGCTCAGAAAGCCCTCGGTTGCCAGGGATACCCCCAGCAGCATGGTAAGCACCCGGACGGAACAGATAGTTTGATTATGCTTCATAATTCGCCTTCTGACAAGGGGGTTCCCGAAAATTCTTCCGAAAAGGCAGAAGCGCGTTATTTCACTGCTTTATGGGCTTGCCGCAGATGGTGCCTTTCTCCTTATAATAATAGCACAGTTCGGCGACATTTGCAAGGAAACGTCCAAAGCCTCCTTGCCGATCAAGGGTCGTACCAAAAGGGGCAAAAGGCTCCCCTTGCTAATCAAGGGTGGTGCTCCGCGCAGCGAAT